>NZ_JAQGPL010000001.1:4592500-4932500 GCF_028826105.1 Paenibacillus humicola | reverse complement strand
GGCTTGTACTTTCGCATCGCGACGTGCCTGTTCCATCACCCGCACGATTACGCCGAATACGCCAAGGCGTGGGAATATTGGAAAAGCAGGGCGGGTGCTTAAGCAGCGGGAATAATCCGTTCGCTCCGTCCGCCCGTGAAACGAGAGGTTATATGCCGGGCCATTCGCTATTGTTCGTATAACCTGCTTCATAGGCGTTTCTGACGGCTTCGGCGAGTCCGGCCGTGTAATTGACGACGGTCAGCTTCCCCTCTTCGATCGCCGCTTTCGCATATGCATCCGAATAATAGAGCGCATCGTCCGCAGTATGAACCAAATAATACTGCCGTTCGCTGCCGGCTTTGCGGCTTCTGGCTTTCGTATCCCGGATCTTCTTGTTCCGGGCCAGCCGTGCGCCTTCATGAATATCGACGCCCCAGATGACCTGGGTGCTCGTATCCAGGACCTCGTAGCCGACGACCACCTTCCGGTCATGACGGTCGGACAAAACGAGAAGCTTTAACAAGGTGCAGTCCGATTCCGGCCGATATACGCGTACTGCGGTCCTGGAGGGCGAAGGGGCTGCTTTTTTGAAACGGGATTTTTTGCTTCCGGCGGCGGGTTCGGCGGTTTTACGCCCGTTTGTTTTTTTGCCGGCGGTTTCCGCCTTTTTTCGGCCGCCTGACTCTTTGGACAGCTTCTTCAGGAGCCGCTGCTCCATATCCCGTTTCATTTTCTGCATATCTTGGTTCATTTTACGGGCTAAATTTTTCTCCAGCTTCACCTGCAGCTCGCGGGCGTTGTCCGGCGCGGAGGCGGCGCCCGCCGTTTTCCCGGCCGTGCCGGTTTTCCGTTTCCGGGCCTTTCTAGGCGCCCGTTTCGGTTTCGTAAGCGAATGCAGCGTTTTTCGGAGCTCCTCGAGCAAGGATTTGTTTTCCTTGCGCTGCCTCGGCATAAGCGGTCCTCCTCATCGTGAGATGACGTATACAAGCGGCCTGCAGAGCAGGCCCTGCGGCATCCGTTCCGGTCTCCATGCCGAATGCCCCGCGCCTCCTGCAGATCACGGGGTTGTCCGAACCATTTTCATGGATTTTACCAGAGCCTCAAGTCAAGCGTCAAGCCTGCGGCGGCTAAGCGCGGCCGCGGCCTTCCGCCTGTGCAAGCCAAGGAAAACATGAATTTACGAAGGGAATCGGGCGTGCGTCCCGAATCTCTTAATAAGGATCGTCATTCTGTACCGTGGAGGGACCTGAAATGTGGAGTCCGGACCGATATATGGAGAAGCTGTACGAGAGCGTGACGCCTTCCGAAAGCTTGGACCGCGTCACCTCGAGAGAGGAATGGAATGTGTGGAGAGAGCGCCTGCGGCACCGGTTTGTAAGCCTGCTGGGCGGATTTCCTTCGGAGGCTCCCGATCTTTCCCCGGAGGTGATCGAATCCGAGGATTGCGGCGAATATACGCGGGAGCGGATTCAGATCCAGACCTTCCCGGGGCTCTTCATGCCGGTTTACGTGCTCGTCCCGAAGAAGCGCGGCGCCCGTTCGGAAGCCGTCATCGCCTGCCACGGCCACGGCTACGGCAGCAAAGATATCGTGGGCTTGACCGAGAACGGCGAGAAAAAGACCGGAGACCCTGGGTACCAGAAAAATTTTGCCGTCGAGCTCGTGAGGAGGGGCTATATCACGGTGGCGCCGGAGTTATTGGGCTTTGGCGACCGGAAGCTGGCGGAGGAGGCACAATCGCCGAACTCCTGCCATCGTCTCTCGACCTTCCTCCTGGCCATGGGCCGGACGATGGCCGGTTACCGGGTCTACGAGACGCTGCGCTGCGTCGATTATTTGCGGTCGCGCGGGGACGTGGACGCGGATCGAATCGGATGTATGGGAATTTCCGGCGGAGGGCTGGTCTGCTCGTTTGCGGCCGCGGTCGACCCGCGCATTACGGCTGCGGTTGTAAGCGGTTTTACGAATACGTTCCGGGCGAGCATCCTGTCCATTCATCACTGTGTCGATAATTATGTGCCGGGCTTGTCGCTGGCGGCCGAAATGCCGGATCTGCTCGGCCTGATCGCGCCGAGACCTCTTTTGATCGAAGCCGGCAGCCGGGATCCGATCTTCCCGGTCGACGCGACGCTGAAAGCGTACGAAACGATCAAGAGCGTATACAAGCTGCTGGGCCGGGAAGAAAAAGTAGAGCTGGACCTGTTCGAGGGCGTCCACGAAATATCCGGAAATGTCGCTTACGACTGGTTTCGGCGCGTATGGTCCTAACATCAAAACGAGCTTTTTCTCTTTCGGCCGAGGTCGATGGAGAAAAAGCTCCGCAAAACATTTTCATTCGAATAGCAGCCGAAGCCGATGAAAAAGTTTGCCGGCAGGCAGACTCTTTTCGCCCAAACAAAATCCTTCTGCACACTTCCGCCGCTTATCCTTTCGAAATTCGCCTTCACAATTCGCGCTGCGTTCAATACCGTGAATAAGTCTTCAAATCATGTTAGCGAAATGTTAGAATATTTATCATCAAAAAAGAGACAAGGGAGGGGAATTATGTCTGTTAACCCGGCATGAGCGAAGAAGGATGCACGGTCTGGTTAAGAACGAAAAGCTGCAAATGGGAATGGTCGCGGCAGCGACGGCCGTTGGCGCTGAATTCAAAATCAATCCGTTTCAAGGCGACTTTTTTCGCATCGGGCTCGGCGTCAGCACGTTTTTGCTCTTCCTGCTGTTCATGCGGCACTTGTCTTATATCAAAACGGGCGTGGTCACCGGTATCGCGAACGCGGTCGTGCAAAACAGCGTCGCGGCCGGCGCGTATTATTTCGTATATGCCGCCGGGCTGAGCCTGATCCAAAAAAGGCTGGACCGGCTTGAGCCTCTGGCGCTCGGCGGCCTGATCGCGGCGATCGATTTCATCGCCAATTTGACCGAGCTGTTTTTGCGCGGCATTCTGCTGGGCACTCACCGGTTTTATTTGCACGAATGGTTTTATTTGCTCATGATCGCGCTGGTGCGCAGCTACTTCGTCATCGGTCTGTTCAGCAGCATTTCGGTCAGCCAGATGCGCGTCCTTCATGCCGAGCAGGAGAAAAGAATGGAGCAAATGCTGAGCGTCGGCGCCGGTTTGTACGGGGAAACCTTTTATTTGAAAAAATCGATGGATACGATCGAGCGGATTACCGCGAGCAGCTTCGACCTGTACCGCAGGCTGAAGGAAGACCGCCTGACCGTCTACAGCTCGCAGGCGCTCGGCATCTCGCAGCAAATCCACGAGGTCAAGAAGGACTCCCAGCGAATATTGGCGGGCCTTATGAAGCTGTACGACAGCGAATTTACGGTCGGTCTCACGTATTCCGAAGTGGTTCGCTTCGTGATCAAAGGAAACCGCGAATACGGGGAAATGCTGAGGAAGAAAATTATTATCGAAGCGGAAGGCGATGCGGACTTCCAGACGCCGAATTTCATTCCGCTGCTTACCGTGCTGAACAATCTGGTGGCGAATGCGGTCGAAGCGATCCGGAAGCAGGGAACCGTCGGCCTTCAGGTGCTGGAAGAAGAGCGCGAGCTGGTTTTTGTCGTGACGGATTCGGGCCTGGGGGTTCCAGAAGAGCTTCGCGGCATCATTTTCGAGCCGGGTTTTACGACAAAGTTCAACGAGGAGGGAATTGCGGCAACCGGAATCGGTCTCTCTCATGTGCGCGATATCGTCGAGACTTTCGGCGGAAGCATCGGCGTGGGGCCGGCAGGCAAATCCGGCGGCGCGCAATTTGTCGTCCGTCTTCCCAAAATCCGTTTTTTACAAGGAGGGCCAGCGCGGTGACGTCTACGTTCGCGATTGTTGACGATGATGCGGTAAGCAGGCAAATGCTGCAGCATATTATCGAGGATTCCCTGCTCGGCGATGTAGTCGGGGCGGCGGCGGGCGGGAGAGAAGGCGTCCGGACGATTTTGAACCGGATACCGGACATTGTGCTGATCGATCTGCTCATGCCCGACCAGGACGGTATCGAGACGGTCGCGCAGCTGAAGGAGAACGGCTTTCGCGGCAAATTCATCATGATTTCGCAGGTCGAGAACAAAGAGATGGTCGGCCAGGCGTACCAGACCGGTATCGAGTTTTTTATCCATAAACCGATCAATCGCGTGGAAGTGGTCTCGGTATTGGCGAAGGTGAACGAGCAGCGGCGCTACGAACGGCACCTTTATGAAATCAAGCGGGCGCTTTCGGCATTCGGCGATGCGGAGCAAACGCCGCTTCCCAAAGCGCGGACCGTGCGCGATACGGTCAGTCCGATTTTGATGGACCTTGGCATTCTCGGCGAAAACGGCAGCAAAGAAATTGTCGCCATTATCGAGTATTTGGCCTTGCGCATGGAGGAGCGAACGTCCGATTTTCCGCCTTTGAAAGAACTGTACGAAGCCGCGGCTCGCAAATATAAGCAAAGCAGGGGCGACATCGAGAAGGAGAGCAAGGCGATCGAACAGCGGATTCGCCGGACCGTCATGGCGGCGCTGACGAATTTGGCGTCCATCGGTCTCACCGATTACAGCAATCCGAAATTCGAGCATTATGCGCCGCTCTATTTCGATTTTCAGGACGTCCGGATGAAGATGAGGGCGATGGACGAGGAGCCGCATCCGGACAAAGGAAAGGTCAATATTAAAAAGTTCGTGCAGGTACTCTTCCTGGAAACGCTCGAAAAAATGAGGACATAAGAAGAAGGATGCGCATCAAGCGGCGATGTCAGCTTCTCCAACGCCGGGAGCGAGTCCGTCGTTTTAAACGCGCAAAACAAGAGTAAAGCGGAACAAACGGTTATTACACGGGTGCGGTGCCTTGAAGGTATCGCACATTTTTTTTGCGCCTATGTGTAGGATTCTGTAAGTTTTTGTAGGGTGTGCTTTATTTTATAAGAGAAAGGTCTCTGTTAACAGCGTAAGTAATATAATAAAACATCACCATGACATACATATTACGCGGAAATCGGTCGTGCCGGCCGTACAGATGACCGTTGAAAGGCGAAATGCAGGGTCAAGCCGGCGGCAGTCCTGGCCCCCGCGGCAGCCTTCGCGCTTGCGGCAGTCTTGGCGCCTGCGGCCCGCGCTTCGTCCTTCGAAATGAATTTCAGGAGGGGAACAAGATGAAAGTGAAGAAAGGGCTCTCGCTCGCCATGGTGACGGTGATCGCAGCCGCCATGCTGGCGGCATGCGGCAGTTCCGGGAAGAACGGCACGGAGGGGGCGGGAAACGGCGGCGGCAGCGGAAGCAGCCTGCCGGTCATTAAAATAGCCTCGCAATCGCCATTGTCCGGAGGCAGCTCGATTCAGGGGGAAGCGATCAAGCTCGGCGGCCAAATGGCGCTCGAGGAACGCCAGGATGAATTTAAACAGCTCGGCTTCGATTTGCAGTTTGTTCCTTACGACGATCAGGGAGACTCGAAAAAGGGAGTGGCCAACGCCGAATTGATCGGCGCGGACAAATCGGTCCTGGCCGTGCTCGGCCACCTGAACTCCGGCGTGACGATTCCGTCTTCCGTCGTCTACGAGAAATATTCGATCCCGATGGTAACCCCGGCGAGCACGGCGACGGAAGTCACCGACCGCAAGCTGAAGGCGGTGGACCGCATCGTCGCGCGCGACGACTTCCAGGGACCGGCGGGCGCCGAATACGCGGTGAAAACGGCCGGCGCCAAAAACATTTTCATTATCCAGGACCAGACGGCATACGGCAAAGGGCTTGCCGACAGCTTCCAAACTGCGGTTAAAGGGCTCGGCGCGACCGTTTCCGGGTACGAAGGGATTACCGTCGGCGACAAAGACTTCAGCGGCGTGCTGAACCAGGTGCTGAGCAAGAAGCCGGACTTTATTTTCTTCGGCGGCATGTACAATGAAGGCGGCCTGATCGTCAAGCAGGCCCGCGAGAAAGGCATTACCGCGCCGATCATGGGCGGAGACGCCATCGACTCGTCCGGCATGGTCGATATCGCCGGGGACAAATTGACGGATGTGGCGTACAGCTCGGTATCGACGGACATCACCAAATCGAACAAGGATTGGGCCGACAAGTATACCCAGAAATTCAAGAAGAACCCCGAGAACTATTCGGCATACGCTTACGACGCGATGAACGTCATCCTGGACGGCGTGAAGAAGGCGATCGGCGACAACGGGGGCAAGCTGCCTTCCCGCGAGCAGGCGCGGGACGCGATCCGCGCCACGACCGACTTCCAGGGCGTCGCAACGAAGGTCAGCTTCGACGACAAAGGCGACAACAAGTTCGCGAAAGTGTTCATCTACAAATTCGATGGGCCGAAATATCCGGGCGAACTCATATCCGAGGTCGATCCGAAATAAATGTCCGGCATTGGAAAAGGGGTTTGACGCATGATTTCGGAAATTATTCAGACGCTCCCCCAAGTACTGGTTGACGGGCTTGCGCTGGGCGCCGTGTACGCCGTCGTCGCGATCGGATACACCATGGTGTACGGGATTCTGGAATTTATCAACTTCGCGCACGGGGAAATCTTTATGACCGGCGCATTCGTCGGCACGGCGGCGCTGTTTCTTTTCCGCTCCGCCGGCTGGCTGGGCGGCATGCCGGGATGGACCGCTTATCTGCTCGTCTTCATGATCGCGATGTTGTTTACGGGCGTGATGGGGGTCGGCATCGAACGCGTGGCGTACAGGCCGCTCCGCAAAGCGCCCAAGCTCATCTCGTTTATCTCGGCGATCGGCGTTTCGTTCCTGCTGCAGGATATCGTCCGTTTTATCGCCGACCTTCGGACGGGCAATTTTCTCGTCACCGGCATCACTCTCTACGGAGGCAACCTGAAGGTGGCGACGTCCTCGGTCTGGCATGTGTTCGACGATGCGTTTATTAAAACGAATACGGTCATCGTGCTTGCGGCCGCCGTGCTGCTCATGATCGGGCTCGACTTCTTCGTGAACCGGACCAAATGGGGCGTGGCGATGCGCGCCGTCGCCCAGGATCGGGAAACGGCTTCGCTTATGTCCGTCAACGTCAATCGGGTGATCGCGCTGACGTTTTTTATCGGCTCCGCTTTGGGCGGCGGCACCGGCGTCCTGTTCGCGCAGCAGTACGGCACGATCGACCCTTATATCGGCTTCACGCTCGGCATGAAAGCGTTCACCGCCGCCGTGCTGGGCGGCATCGGCAACATTCGCGGCGCCATGTTCGGCGGCCTGCTCATCGGTCTGATCGAGATGTTCGCATCGGCGAATCTCGGCATAATAACGGGCGGAAGCTTCGGTGCGGAATATAAAGACGTCGTCTCCTTCCTGATTCTGATCGTCGTCCTCATCTTCAAGCCGGAAGGGCTGCTCGGAAGAGCGGTCAAAGAGAAAGTGTAGGTGACAGGCGGTGCAAAAATGGTTAACCTTGTTAAAGGAGCGTCCGCTTGCGCAGGCCGCGCTTTACGCGGCGTTCGTCGTCGTTACCGCGCTCGGCGTCTATTTGTCGGATAAATCGGTCGTGTCGTTCCTGCTGCTGCTCTCTTCCCTGCTGCTGCTGTACTATACGGCGTTTTCGAATGGGGTAAAATGGATCGTCGGCGGCGTGCTTCTGCTGATCGTCATCCCGTTTGCCGCGTCGGGCGGAGCTTCCCACGAATCGTATATGGAGGTTGTCACGCAGTGCGGCATCTATGTGGCCATGGCGCTCGGCCTTAACATCGTGGTGGGCTTTGCAGGGCTGCTCGATTTGGGGTTTATCGCCTTTTTTGCGGTCGGCGCCTATTCGTACGCCATCTTCTCCACCCCGCAGGCGAACAACTTCATATCCGGCCAGCTGTTTCCGCTAGGCGGGGCCTGGTTCTGGCTGTTCATTCCGATCGGCGGCTTGATCGCCGCTTTGTTCGGCGTGCTGCTCGGCCTGCCGGTGCTCCGGGTCAAAGGCGATTATTTGGCGATCGTCACGCTCGGCTTCGGCGAAATCATCCGGCTGGTGTTCAACAACCTGTCGAAGCCGGTCAACATTACGAACGGAGCGATGGGCATCTCGTCGATCGAGCCTCCGAGCTTGTTCGGATATTCATTTACGTTTCCGCACCAGTTTTATTTTATCGTCATGGCTATTCTGGCCGTCGTCCTGTTCGCGGTGAGAAGGCTGGAGCATTCCAGGCTGGGGCGTTCGTGGAAGGCGATTCGCGAAAACGAAATCGCGGCCCAGGCGATGGGCATTCCGGTTATCGCCACCAAGCTGACCGCCTTTGCGGTCGGCGCCTCGTTCTCCGGCATGATGGGCGTCGTGTTTGCCGCGAAGCAGACGTTCATCGATCCGACGAGCTTTACGCTGGTCGAATCGGCGACGGTGCTGGTAATGGTCATCCTCGGCGGAATGGGCAGCGTTCCCGGCGTCATCCTGGGAGCCGCCATCGTGACGATTTTGAACCTGCAGGTGCTGACCGAGCTGACCAACTGGTTTAATCAGCTGACGCTGAACGGCGTCGTCAACATCCCGGCCGCGCTCTCGCCGTCGAAGATGCAGCGGTTCATCTTCGGCGCCATTCTGGTGCTGATGGCCATTTTCCGGCCGAACGGGCTCATATCCGCCAAAAACCGCAAAGCGGACGCGGAAAAGCTGAAGGCGCACCGCGTTCCCGCGCCCGTTCCGGCCTCTCAGTCCGCCGAACAGAGCGGAGGTGCGTTCAAATGAGCGTGCTGAAGGTTACGGGGCTGGTCAAGCGGTTCGGCGGACTCACGGCCGTGAACGGTGTGGACTTCACGTTCCCGGAAGGGAAAATATCCGCCGTCATCGGTCCGAACGGAGCAGGCAAAACAACCTTCTTCAATATGATTACCGGCCTCTATACGCCGGACAAGGGCGACATCGAGCTGGACGGAAGGTCGATCGTGAAGGCGAAGCCGCACCAAATTACGGCCAAAGGCATCGCGCGCACGTTTCAAAACATCCGTTTGTTCGCGAGCATGACCGTGCTGGAGAACGTGATGGCCGGCATGCACATTCATCTGAAGGCGCGGCTGATCGGCACGCTGCTGCGGCTGCCGAAGGTGCGGCAGGAGGAAGAGGACGCCGGGGCGGAAGCCTGCCGCCTGCTGGAATATGTCGGGCTGGACGGCTTCCTGAACGAGCAGGCCGGCAGCCTGCCGTACGGCGCCCAAAGACGACTGGAAATCGCCAGAGCGCTCGCGACCCGGCCGAAGGTGCTGCTGCTGGACGAACCGGCGGCAGGCATGAACCCGCGGGAAACGGCCCGGCTGATCGCGCTCATTCAACAGATTCAGCGCGAGATGGACATGACGGTCGTGCTGATCGAGCATGACATGAAGCTCGTCATGGAGCTGTCGGACAACATTCTCGTCCTGGACTACGGCACGAAGATCGCGGAAGGCGCCCCGGATGACATTCGGTCGAATCCGCGCGTGATCGAAGCCTATTTGGGCAAAAGCGCGCTCCGGAACGAGGTGATTTCATGAGCTTGCTGCAGCTTCACAAGGTACATGCCTATTACGGCGCGATCGAAGGCCTGAAGGGCATCTCCCTTACCGTGAACGAAGGGGAGATCGTCACGCTGATCGGTTCGAACGGCGCCGGCAAGTCGACGACGCTGAAGTCGGTCTGCGGCCAGGTCAAAATCAAAGGGACGATTCTGTTCGACGGCAAGGACATTTCCGCCCAGCCCCCCCATCGGACGGCGCTGGACGGGATTGCGCAGGTGCCGGAAGGCAGGCGCATCTTTCCGCGCCTGACCGTGAAGGAAAATTTGGAGATCGGCGCGTTCTCGGTGAAGGACAAGAAAACCGCGAGAGAACGGATGGAGCGCGCGTTTGCTTATTTTCCGCGCCTGAAGGAACGGCTGCATCAGCCGGGGGGCACGATGAGCGGCGGCGAGCAGCAGATGCTCGCGATCGCCCGGGCGCTCATGATGCAGCCGAAAATCCTGCTTCTGGATGAGCCGTCGATGGGACTCGCGCCGATCATCGTGGAGCAGATTTTCGACATCATTCAGGAGCTGAACAAAGCGGGAATGACCGTGCTGCTCGTGGAGCAGAACGCATACCAGGCGCTGCAAATCGCGCATCGCGGCTATGTCATTCAAACCGGGGAAATCATCATGGAAGACGACGCCCGCGCGCTCCTGCAGAGCGAGCAGGTCAAGGAGGCATATCTGGCTTAAGATGCGACCGATCCTTTACGGCATTCTGGCTTCATTCTTCTTCTCCGCAACCTTTGTGCTGAACCAGGCGATGAAGCTTGCCGGCGGCAGCTGGATGTACACCGCTTCGCTCCGGTTTATCTTTATGCTCCCTTTCCTTCTCCTGATCGTATCGCTGAGAGGAAATTTGCCGGCTCTATTGAAGGATATGCGTCAGCGGCTGCGGACCTGGCTCTGGTGGAGCTTCGTCGGCTTCGGCGTCATGTACGCGCCCGTATGCTACGCCACGCAGTTCGAGCCGGGCTGGCTGATCGCGGGAACGTGGCAGATCACGATCGTGGCGGGCGTCCTGCTTGCCCCGCTGTTTTACAGGGTGATCGATACGCCGGACGGTCCGGTCAAAATAAGGCAGCGCGTTCATTGGAACAGCGTCTGGATGTCGCTCGTCATCCTGCTCGGCATCGCCGTCATGCAATCGGGTCAAGCCGGCCGCATTTCCGCGGCCGATTTGCTGCTTGGAGCGGTGCCGGTGGCGTTCTCCGCGTTCGCCTACCCGCTCGGCAACCGGAAGATGATGGAGGTATGCGAAGGCCGGCTCGATGCGTATCAGCGGGTGCTCGGCATGGTAATCGCCAGCCTTCCGCTGTGGATCGTTCTGTCCGCGGTTGCATTCATGCAAAGCGGGCTGCCGAGCCCTCAGCAGACCGGCCAGTCCCTGCTCGTCGCCTTCAGCTCGGGAGTCGTCGCGACCGTGCTGTTCTTCAGCGCGACGGATATGGCGAAGGGTTCCGCGCAGACGCTCGCCGCCGTCGAAGCGACGCAGTCGGGCGAGGTCGTGTTTGCCGCCGCCGGCGAACTGCTGCTGCTGCCGGTTCCGCTTCCTCCCGCGGTGTCCTGGATCGGAATGTTCCTCGTCATCGCGGGCATGACGCTGCACAGCGTCTATTCGGGCAGAGGCCGCAGCGCCGCCGGAGCGGTCGGGAAGAAGGGGACGCTTACGGCAGATTGAGGCCTCGAAGCGGGGGCGGCCCGCCTATTACGGTTCGATTTACCCGATTTCGGAAACGAGCCTGCCCGGGTAGGAGGCGTCCTCAAACCGGTAAATAAACATGCGGGCAAACTTGTTGTCGCCTTTGCCGTTAAAGCTGACTTTCGTGCTCACTCCCTGGAAATTATGCGTGCCGCGAACCGCCTCTCGCACCTGCTCGCGGGAGGGAAGCTTCCCGCCGTTTGCGAGGATGGCGGTTTTCAGCCCGTTCAGGAGGACCGACATGCTGTCGTAGGCGTAAGCGGAAAATCCGTCGGCCGGCTTGCCGAATTTCCGGCGGTAGGCGTCGGCCCACCGTTTTCCGCTGTCCGTCCGGGTAATGTCCGCTACAGGAGAGCTGTACAGCGCATTCCGGATGTCGCTGCCGGCGAACCGGACGATTCCGGACGAATCCAGGCCGTCTCCGCCCATGAAGCGGGCGGTCACGCCTTTTTCCCGCGCCTGCTTCAGCAGGATGCCCGCTTCCGAATACCGGCCGCTGAAGAAAATGAGCTCCGGCTGCGCGCGCAGCACCTGATTCAGCACCCCGTTGAAATCCTTATCGCCCCTGGCGATGGCTTCATAGCCGGCAATGCGCGCGCCCATCCGCTTCGCCGCTTCCACAAACGACTCGGCCAGACCTTGGCCGTAGGAGGTATTGTCGTGGATCACGAACAGGCGGCTCGCGCCGGCCGTCTTCACCGCATAATCGGCGGCGGAGGGGCCCTGCACATCGTCGCGGGCGACGATCCGGTTTACCGTTTTGAGCTGTCTGTCGGTCACTTCCGTTGATGTGCTCGCAGGAGACACCATGACCAGGTTGTACTTCTCGTAAATGACCGAGCTGGGGACAGATACGTCGGAGTCGAGGTGCCCGACGACGCCGAGGATGGACGGATCGGCGCCGATCAAGGCGGCGTTGGCGACTCCTTTGGAGGCTTCGGCCTGATCGTCGTAGGGGATCAGCTTCAACCGGAAGCCGAGCTTTTCAAACTCCGCCCGGTGATCGTCCAGCGACATTTCCGCTCCGAGCTTGATCGCTTCGCCCGGAATGGCGCTTCCTCCGGACAGGGGGGATTGGGTCGCAATCCCGATGACGGTTAAGGGACGGTCATGGCCGCTCTGCGGCGGAATACCCGCCGGTCCGCTGCCGTATTTGGCCAGCAGCACGAGCAGCAGCGCGGAGATGAAGTAAAGGGGTAATGCAAATGTGTTCCTCACAAAGAGCCGCTCCTCCCGATCTTGAATCTCGAAAACGTACTTCTGTTCTGATCGTACATGACGGCATATAATCGTGTCATACGATCATTTCGATCATCATCATCGGCCGTTTCGATGGGAGGGCGAACGAGGTGGAAATAAGGCAGTTGAAGACGTTTTGCACGGTGGCGGCGGAGCTCAGCTTTACGCGGGCGGCCGAAACGCTCGCTTATGCGCAGTCAAGCATCACGGCTCAAATTCAGGATTTGGAGCGCCAGCTCGGCGTTCCTCTCTTCGACAGGCTGGGCAAGCGCGTGGCGTTGACGGAAGCGGGCGGCCGGCTGCTGTTCTACGCGGAACGCATTCTGCAGCTGGCGGATGAAGCGAAATACGCCGTCCCCGGGAACGAAGAGCCTTCCGGCACGCTGCGGATCGGCGGTCCGGAAAGCTTGTTTACGTACCGGCTTCCGCGAGCGCTGCGGGAATTTCGCGCGCGATGTCCCAAGGTCGAGCTTCAGTTTCAGACCGGCCCGTTTTGCAGCGACCTTAGACGGCTCGTGCTGCAGGGGACGGTGGACGCGGCGCTCGTGCTGGACCAGCGGATCCAATCGGACGTCTTGAACGTCGAGCCGCTGGTTGTCGAACGGCTGGTCGTGATTACGGAGCCGGGCCATCGGCTGGCCGCCCGGGAGCAGGTGCAGCTATCCGAGCTGGAGGGCGAGGTGCTGCTGACGACGGAATTGGGCTGCAGCTACCGGACGCTGTTCGAGAAAACGCTGCGCGGTGCGGATGCGGAGCCTGCGGCAAAGCTCGAATTCGTCAGCGTGGAGGCGATCAAGCAGAATGTGATGGCCGGAATCGGCATCGCCGCGCTTCCCGAAATGACGGTGCGGGCGGAGCTTGAATCGCGCCGGCTGGCCGCCCTCCGCTTTGCGGACTGCGACCTGTCGGTCGTGACGCAGCTCCTGTGGCACAAGGAAAAGTGGGTTTCGCCCGCGCTGCGCATTTTTTTGGAGACGGTCAAACGAATGGCCGCGGGCGGAGCGGGGCCGGTTACGGGCTGAACTCCCGAGCCGGCTGGCCGCCTGCCGAATTTCCCCGCAGCTTGTCACATTTGCCGGCAGAGGACCCGGGGCCCCGCATCGCCCCTTGGCCGTCAGGCTCATCTGCAAGGTCCGGTCTATTCCTTGTCCGCCAAGCCCGGCGCGGAAGCCGTGCCGGCGTCTTCCGCACCATCCGCTTCGACGAATCGTTTCAGCGCCGCCAGCTTGTTCTCCCAAAACCGTTCGTAATAAGCAAGCCAGCGCTTCAGCTCGAGCAGCGGCTCGGTCTCCAGCCGGTACCGCGTCTCGCGTCCGACCTTCCGTTCCTTGACGAGACCCGCTTCGGCCAAAATGCGCAGATGCTTCGAAACGGCCGTCCGGGTCATCGGATAATGGCTGCTGATCGCGGTGACGGGCATTTCCTTGTCGACGAGCAGCTGCAATAGGCTGCGCCGGGTCGGGTCGGCGATCGCCTGAAACACATCGTGTTTTTGCGTCTGCGCCATCATCTTCAAGCTTCGACGAGCGCTTTGAGCCGCTGTCCGATGCCCGTCCAGCCCTGCTCCATGCCGCCGCGGACCGTATCGTGCGGCTGGCCGAATTCGGTCGCCTTGTCCATATCCCAGCCACCGTGAATCAGCGTAAATTCCGTCTTCCCGCCGTCCAGCTCGCGCAGCTCGAAGGTAAGCGTCCAATCCTTGCCCCACTTGAACGAAAGCCGGTGCGGGGGATCGATTTCCGTTACTTTGCAGGGCGATTTGCCGAACGGACCGGCCTCGAGATGAAACTCCCGGCCCACCTCCGGCCGAAAATCGTTCGGCATAAACCAGGCGGCTATCCCTTCCGATGTGGCGACGGCGTCCCATACCTTTCCGATCGGGGCGTTAAACGTCAGCGTCTGGCGGATATCCGGCAGCGTTTGGTTGTCCATGTCTGTCAGCCTCCTAGAATGTTCGTCCTTTTGCGAAACTATTTGGTTTCGTAATGAATTATAGGGCACCGTTTGGTTTCGTGTCAACGGCCTTTTTCTTCTCCACAAAACGTCTCCATTGTTGTATGATACTTCCAAACGGGCTTGGGTATGCAGAAGGGCATGAACCGGGCGGCAAACGGGGGCGTGAAGCATGAGCGGATGCGGGACGATCAAAGGGATTTTGTTCGATATGGACAATACGCTGCTGCAGTCGAGCATCGATTATCCGTCGATGAAGCGCGGCGTTTACGAATATTTCAGGGAGCGGGGCGCGATGGACGGCGATTTCCCCGTGGAGGCTCACACGACCGCAACCGTGCTTGAGCACGTCAGATTGGCCGGAGGGGACGCGGAGCTGCTCGACGGGGCGCTGGAGGTCGCCGCGCAATATGAGCTGGCCGGGATGGAGGGAGCGGGGCTTGAGCCGGGCGCGCGCGAGCTTCTCAAAGCTCTTCGCGGCCGATGCATTCTAGTCATTGTCACGAACAACGCTTATGCGGCGGCGGTCCGAGCGCTTAAGTCCACCGGTATTCTGGACCGGTTCGACCTGATTGTCGGCCGCGAGCAGATGACGGCGATGAAGCCGGCGCCGAGCGGTTACTTGTATGCCATGGAGCGGTTCGGGCTTATTTCCTCCGGGGAATGGCTTTCCGTCGGCGACGCCTGGATCGACGGCAAAGCTTCGGCGGAGGCGGGCGTCCGGTTTGTCAGCTACCGGACGCCGGTCGCAGATATGCTTCAGCGGGGCGTGAAGCCCGTTGGACGAATCGGGCATTTGCTCGAGCTGGCCGATTGGGTCGGCTGAACCCGGCGGTCAGGCCCCGCTTTATTTCGCCTAAGGCTGTTGGTGCTCGTAACCTATCGTTCAACCTGCAGCAGCATATCGAGATGAGGGATGTTGTCTTCCATATAGACCTCGGATACGGGGCGGAAGCCGAACGAGCCGTAAAATTCCCGCAAATAGGCTTGAGCCTGAATCTTCACGGCCGTCACCTGCCATTCCTCGCGAATAAACGCCAATGCTTGCGTTAAAAGCTCCTTCGCCATTCCTTTTCCTCTGTATTCCTTATTGACCAATACTCTGCCAAGAGACGGCTCCGGATAGGAAACGCCCGCCGGCACAATCCGCAAATAAGCTGCAATTTCCCCGTCCAATTCGTGAAACAGATGCAAACAATAAGGATCTTTGCCGTCCACCTCGAAATAAGGGCAGTTCTGCTCGACGACAAAAACGTCCGTTCTTGCTTTCAAAATGTGGTAAAGCTCAAGATTGGTCAATTCCTCGAAAGCGAGTAATTTCCAGCCCATAAGTTCTCCCTCCCGCGGGGCGTTATATGCCTGAAAACCAAATATTCGTATAAGTGAGAATTATAGCACGTTCCCTTTCGCCTGTGTATGACCGAAGAAGTAAAAACTTGGACGAGAAGGGGAAATTGCGCTCGTAGAACGGTTTTACCGGGTAGCATTTTTATGCAGGAAAGGAAAAGCATCCGCCTTAAGCCGCGGGTAAAAAAGTGACATTGCCGGAAAAAATCGCATGCTTTAAGCTTGTGCTGTACGACAGGTCCATAAAAACAGGGAGGGAACGAGCCGATGGCTGCAACGGAATCTGCGCCTTATTTGGCGGGAACGGTGGATATTCGGGCTGCGGGTCCAAGGTGCAAAATGCTGCTTGGAGACCTCGACGGAGACGGCCGGATGGAAATCGTCATGGTCCAGCCGGGCAGCCGGAAGGACGTCCGGTATATTCCTCACCAGGTGCAGTGCGTGACCGCGTTCGACCTGCTGGGCAACAGGCTGTGGCAGACGGGCACGCCGCATCCCGAGGCGGGAGGGCCCGGAGCGGACTATCCGGCTCAGCTGTATGACTGGGACGGAGACGGCCGGCTTGAGGTGCTGTGCGTCATGGAGGACCGGTTTGTTGCGCTCGAAGGAGCGACCGGCAAAATCAAACGGACGCATCCGCTGCCCGATCCGCAAGCGCATGACTGCATTATCATTGCGAACGTATCGGGAAACGACCGGCCGGGCGATATTCTGCTGAAGGACCGGTATTCCCGGATGTGGGCGATGGACCGGGATTTCAGGCTGCTGTGGACGCACGAGGGCAATATCGGCCATTTTCCATGGCCATACGACTGGGACGGCGACGGCCGCGACGAGGTGATGGCGGGCTACGACATGTTAAGTCCGGAAGGGCGAGTGATGTGGTCGTGCCGCGGCCTCGACGATCATGCGGACTGCATATGGACCGGGGATGTAAACGGGGACGGGGAACCGGAAATTGTGATTGGAGGCAGCGTAACCGTCCTGTATGACCGGCACGGACGGGAGCTGTGGCGTTACGAAGGGTCGATCGAGTCGCAGCATGTTGCGCTGGGAAAGTTTCGCAGCGACTTGCCCGGGCTGCAAATCGCGGGCCTTGACCGTATCATTCGCGGCGGCAGGGAAAAGCCGGGCAAGGACGGCATGTTCCTGCTGGATGCGGAGGGCAGCGAAGTGTGGAAGGAAGAGCGGACGACTAGCGGCTGGCTGACGATCATCGAAACGCTGCGCGGCTGGGATGACGGCCCGCTCGACTATATATTGGCCTTTCGGAGGGGAGGCGGCCTATATCCCGCGCTGTACGACGGCCATATGCGGACCGCCGTGCAATTTCCGGCGGACGGGTATGCGGCGCACGCCGATTTGCTCGGCTCGGGCAGGGAGCAGGTCGTCATTTACGATCACGAAACGGCCTCCGTTTATTCCGGCAGTCCGGTCGATTTGTCGGCTTCGGTGTCCGGCGCGCCATTGAAAATGAGCAAACGTCTGTACAGCTCCACGCTTTATCCGGGAGGCGAAGTGTAATTGAATCGTGATTGATCTGGGGGAGGTTGAAGGGTGGAAAAGCCGGTGTACCGGGTTGCGTTATTGGGTTTGGGAAATCGGGGATGGTCCCATCTTGCGGGCTTCAGAGCCAACGCGGATCGTTTTTGGATCCAAGCGGTCTGCAGCTCTAGCAGGGACAAGCTGCGAACGGTGAAGGAGCAGGACGAGGCTTACCTGACGTATACGGATGCCGAACAGATGCTGGCGGAAACGAGGCCGGATGTATTCTGCTTCGCGACTCCGCCGAATGTACGGCTGTCTCTTATTCAGCTGGCCGCCCGGTACGGGGTGAAGGCCGTCGCGATGGAAAAACCGATCGCGAATTCGCTGCAGGAGACGAGGGAAATTTCCCGGCTGTGCCGCGAACACGGGATACAGGTCGTCGTTTGCCACCAGCACAAATATTTGCCGTCGTTCGCGAAGCTGATGCAGGTTGTCCGTTCGGGGGAGATCGGCGACGTCGTCCGTATTCATGCCAAAACGCGGGGGTGGTTGTATAATTCGGGCACCCATTTCGTCGATTATATGCTGTGGATCAACGGCGGAAACGAGGCGGATTGGGTTGTCGGGCACGTGCACGGCAAAAGCAAGCTTGACGACAGCCATCCCTCCCCGGATTTTGCGCTCGGGGAGCTGCATTTCAAGAACGGGGTAACGGGTGTCATCGAATGCGGGTATTTAAGCCCGTCGTACCTGCCTCCGGAACGGTTTTGGACCGACAACCGCTTGACGGTGTACGGAACGCACGGATACGCTTGGGCGGAAACCGACGGACGGTGGGCCGCGTTTACCCGGCATTCGCACGGCCGGCTGCTGGAAGGCCAAGAGCTTCCCTGGTCCCCGGCCGTAAAGGATGCCATCCAGGCGGAGTATACGAAAGATTTGGCCGATTGGATGGATGACCGGAGCAAGCGGCATCCGTGCCATTTTGAGATCAGCGAGCACGGCTATGAAATTTTGTTCGCCATTTGTGCCGCCTCCCTGGATCACACGCGAGTTGACCTGCCGCTTCAAAGCGGCTTGCATGCGGATATGATCGGGCGTATGATGCAGGAGCTTCCCGAAGTCTGAAGCGAGACCGGGTATGCGCGCCCCTTGGACGCAAGCCGCTTACCACGGCACCGAAATCGTGTAGCGCATCCCTTTCCATTTCAGCGTATTCGTCAGCACGAGCGCAATGAAATAGAAGACCGCTGAACAGGCGATCGAGCCGGCCGTGCTCCATAACAGCGTCATCCCGTGGGCGTTAAAATAATCGAAGGTCCACCGCCCGCAAAGCGCCATCAGGACCATGCACAAGCCGACTTTAATATACGGTTCGACCCTCCAATAAAATCCGATCGAGCTTGAAACCGAGAAAAAGTTCAGCAGCGTTTGCATGATCATGCCGATGCCGAAGCCGTAGGCGACGCCGATGATGCCGAATTGGCTGCCAAACACGAAAATAGACACCGCCTTGAACGCCGTGGCTACGATAAAATTCGTTAGAACGGCGTTCGCGCGGCCGAGTCCGAGCAGAATCGCATGCAGCGGCGCATCGAAATAATGCAGGAAAAACAGGGGCGCCAATATTTTCAGCAGCAGCCCGGCCTCCGGCGCATTGTAGACGAGCTTCGTCAGCGGCGTTGCCCACTGGAACAGGATAACGGTTGCCGGCGCGCCGATTAATAGCCCCAGGCCGAGCGCCTGATTCATCCGTTCGTGCATCAGCAGCCCGTTCTTGTTCACCGCCGCTTCGCCGATTGCCGGTATAAGCGCGGTGGACAAGGATTGGGTAATAAAGCTCGGCATAAAAAGCAGCGGAAATACGTAGCCGGCGAGTAAGCCGAACTGCTTCGTGGCCACCGCCGTGCCGATGCCGGCCAGTGCCAGGCTCGATGTGATGAGCACCGGCTGAATGGCGCCGTACACCGATTGAATCACGCCGTGTCCGGTTGTCGGCAGGCCGATCCGCAGCAGCTCGGCAAGCAGGCTTTTTCCTGTCTTCAAATGCTTCGCCCAGGTCTCACCCGGTACCTTCGGCTCTCCGTTCAGCTTGTAGCTGACCGCCAGAAACAGAAGGCCGATCGCCTCGCTGACGACCGAAGCGGTCATCGCGCCCGCAGCCGCGTATATGACGCCGTACGGCATCAGCAAATGCACGATCGCCAGCACGCAGGCGATCTGCACCGTATGCTCGAGCACGTCCGATGCGGCGATCGTCATCATGCGCTGCATGCCGCGGAAGTAGCCCTTCAGCACGGCGGAAACGGCGACGATAGGCGCAATCGGCGTAATAGCGAGCATCGCGTAATAGGCGCGGTGGTCGCTCAGCAGAAGGGAGGCGATCCACTCGGAGCCGAGCAGCGAGACGGCCGTAAGCGTCAGGCTCAAGAACCCGGTGACCGCGAGCGAAATGTGCAGGATGCGCCGCACCTTTAGCCGGTCGCCGGAAGCGTCGGCCTCGGCGACCATTTTGGAAATCGCCACCGGCAGGCCGAGCTCCGTAATCGTAATGACGAGCGGCACGAGCGGATGCGCCATCATCAGCAGGCCGATTCCTTCGGCACCCAATACGCGAGCGACAAACATACCGCTGATAAACCCGAGAATACGGTTGATGAATGCGGCTGTCGACAATATCATCGTCCCTCTTATGAACGATTGTTTCTGCTGCCCCATGCCTTGGTTCCTCCCGAAGATCGAATACTTAAGTGTATTCTTGATCCGGAAAAGCATGCGAACAAGCTGATATCCGGTGCCAATTCTAATCAACCGGCTCTACTGTATTTCGAAAGGCAAAAGCACAAAAAGGCCCCGATATCGCGGCCTTTTATTGCAAGCTGAATATTGAGTGCCAGCGGAAAATTGCGATAACAAAAATGTCATTCCTCACCCGATTGTACGGGCGGACCCAGCCACTCAGGATCGTAGGTAGTCCCGGCCAAGACGGATTCCAAGTTTTGCGTGTCGAAGTCGATGGGGACAAATGTGACCGTGCGCAGCCGGCCGTCGAAAAAGCAGCGCTTCGAAAACGGAAGGTTTACCTCCCGGCGATTATTTGATAATATAAGTGCAACATTTGAAATGCGATGACGAGATGAGTAAATAAAGGGACGCTTTCACAGAGAACTCCGGCAGCTGAGAAGGAGTAAAGCGGCTTTATTGAAAAAAGCCTCTGAGCAGCGCATCGGAACCCCGCAAGGGAGATGGTGCGACAGGAGCTCCTGTTACAGAGCCGGAGTATACGCATTACATGATGCCGTACTTGAAGAGGCCGATCCGGCGACGGACCGGCGAAATTAGGGTGGTACCGCGAGCGAATCTCGTCCCTGAGACTGTTGTCTCAGGGGCGGGATTTTTTTCATCTATTCGGAAAGGTTCGCTTTGCGCCATGTTCTACCGCCGACTGTCGGCGTCAGCCGTTTCTTTGCTGCCGTACACCAAGGCGGATTGCTTGCATATGTAATCACTAGACCCTTTGAAGAAAGGAACTGAAGTCTCATGACAGGTAAATTGAAGGTTGGCATCGTAGGAGGAACGGGCATGGTCGGCCAGCGTCTCGTTCAGCTGCTGGAAGGGCATCCCTGGTTTGAAGTGACGGCGATCGCGGCAAGCGCCGCTTCGGCGGGCAAAACCTACGAAGAATCCGTGCAGGGCCGCTGGAAGCTGTCCGGCCCGATTCCCGAGCAGGTGAAACCGATCGTCGTTCAGGACGCATCGAACGTTGAAGAGACTGCGGCAGGGGTCGATTTTATATTCTGCGCGGTCGATATGAACAAGAAAGACATTCAAGCGCTGGAAGAGGCTTATGCCAAAACGGGTACGCCCGTCGTCTCCAACAATTCGGCGCACCGCTGGACGCCCGACGTCCCGATGGTCATTCCGGAAATCAACCCGGGTCATATCGAAGTGATTGCCGCGCAGCGGAAGCGGCTTGGCACGGGCACCGGATTTATTGCCGTCAAGCCGAACTGTTCGATTCAGAGCTATGTGCCGCCTCTTCACGCGCTGCTTGATTTCAAGCCGGTCAACGTGGTCGCGACAACCTATCAGGCGATTTCCGGGGCCGGCAAAACGTTTGCCGATTGGCCCGACATGATCGACAATGTCATTCCGTATATCGGAGGCGAGGAAGAGAAAAGCGAGCAGGAGCCGCTGCGCATATGGGGCCGCGTCGAAGGAGGCGAAATCGTGAAGGCAAACGCGCCGCTTATTACGACGCAGTGCATTCGCGTTCCGGTAACGGACGGTCACCTGGCCGCGGTATTCGTCTCGTTCGAGAACAAGCCTTCGAAAGAAGAAATGATCGCGCGCTGGCGGGAATATAAAGGACGGCCGCAAGAGCTTGGCCTGCCGAGCGCTCCGGGGCAGTTCATCACCTATTTCGAAGAAGAGAACCGGCCGCAGACGAAGCTGGACCGCGAGCTTGAGCGCGGCATGGGCGTGTCGGCAGGACGGCTGCGCGAGGACTCGATTTACGATTATAAATTCGTCGGTCTGTCGCACAACACGCTGCGCGGCGCGGCGGGCGGCGCCGTACTGATCGCCGAGCTGCTGAAAGCGGAAGGATATATTCAGGCGAAATAATACGAGGACTCGTTGACCTCCAAGCTGCAGAAACGCTTGCTCTTGGCGGTTCCGCCGGTCAGGAGCAGAAGCGCTCGCTCTTGGAGGCTTGACGCCCGGTCAGGAGCCCGGACATGCATTGCCGTCGAAGCTCATGCTCTTGGTAGCTTGTCGCCCGGTCTGGTCCCCCTGCGCGCATAGCCATCGAAGCGAATGGCCCTTGGCGGCACATCAGGCGCCTGTACGCGCAAGGTCCGTTTCCGCAAATTCCGCCCGCAGGAGCGAAATAAACGTATCGATGGACGTGCACATAAACAGCCCTTTCGGATAGACGACGCCGATCGGCTCCTCGGGGACCGGTTCGACGATCGGAATGATGCGGACGTCGTCGTCGCGGACCGTTTCGACGTACGATTTCGGCAGAACGGCCGCGCCGATGCCGAATTTTGCCGCTTGCAGCATCGTATCGAGCGTAGACAGCTCCAGGATAGGCGTCACGGCGAAGCCGGCTTCCTCGCAGCACTTGTCAAACATCTGCCGGACGTAATAGTTCCGCTGCATCAGCGTGACCGGCACATGCTGCAGCCGCCGCAGCGGCACCGATGGTTCGCCGGCCAGTTCATGCTCCCGGGAGACGGCAAGCTGCAGCTGCTCCCGGTAAAGCGGGAAGCTCTCCAGCTGCTCGTCCTCGATAGGCAGAAACACGATGCCGAGATCGATTTTATGATGAAGCAGCAGGTCGATCGTCCGCTCGGTCGCGAGCTGCGTGACCGACAGCTCGACATCCGGGTACAGCGCGTGGAACGAGCGGATCGCCGGCAGCAGCAGATGGTTGCCGGAGCAGCCGATGCGCAGCCGGCCGCGCTTCATGCCGCGCAGCTCGTTGATGGCCGCCTGCGCTTGGGCCAGCTCGCCGAATACCTTCAGGCCGTGCTTGCGCAAAATGGTGCCGGCTTCGGACAAATAGATTTTTTTGCCGATCCGGTGAAACAGCGGCGCTTCAAGCCGCCGTTCGAGAAGCCGGATTTGCTGGCTCAGCGTCGGCTGGCTGATCCCCAGCTTTTCCGCGGCTCTCGTAAAATGCATTTCCTCGCAAACCGCCATAAAATATTCCAGCAGCCGGTTGTCCATGTCCGCTTCCTCCATCCATTAATCATAGCTATTATCTATGATACTAATGGATTTATGTCAATTGATCAATCGTTAGGAGCTTGCCTCCGCAAATAAAGAAAAGGATGCCCAGCCTAATGCTGGCAGCATCCTCTCAACAAAGCCATATAAGTTTGTCCCAGCGTATGAACTCGCTTGCTCCTGTACCAAGAGGCAGCATTAGTCTTCCGCGGTAATGACGACTTGATCGACGGCAACTCCGCCAATTGTAATGAGACCGCCGCCAAGCAGCACGAATCGCAGCCGGGCTTGTACGGCATCGGCCGGTTTAAGACCGGAGGTAATGACGTGATTTTCCCATTGCAGCGGAGTGAGCGCGCCGGCTTCGATCGTTTCCAGCGTTTCCTCCGATATGACCGAATAGCCGTCCGCTTCGCCTCTTTGCCAGCGGATACGGGTTTGGAATTGACCGTTTAATAAGCCTTCCACGCCGACGAGCGCTCTTACCGCATAGCTGAGGCGCAGGTTCACGGCATTCGCATCGACCGGGAACGCTTGGCTGAGGATCGCATTGGGAGCGGGAGTAAGAGGAGGGATCGCGACAAGAGGTCCCATTGCGGCAACGGAATCGCCTTCGAATGCATCGGCGTCTACCGAAGAAACGACGGGACCGCCCGTTTGCCAAGGGAGCAGGCCTCCTTCGAACGAAAAGTTTTGAACGAGATTGACAGCCATATTGATCACCTCCTTCTTGTTTAAGCTACACTATCTTATGACAAGCTATCTCTTTTTGCTCGATGAATTCACCTATTTTTATAGTATTTAACAGTATATGTTTATTGAAGCCGGGGCTCTTCAGAGTCCCTTCATGTTATAATTTCCGGACCCATTTGAGCAGCTGAAGTGCGCGTTGATCGTAGGTTTGCGAAGCTAGGACATAGCTTTGACCGCTGCGGGCAATCTTCTGCGCCTCATCCGGATGATATAAATAATAATCCAGTTTTTCGTATAAATCCTCCATCGAACTGTAGACGACGAGATGGACGCCGTCTTTAAACAATTTCGCTTGTTCCGGCGTATGATCCGTTAACAGCAGCGCGCCGCACCCCATGCCTTCAAAAATGCGCATATTAAACGATTTGATGCGATCGGCCGTCTGATTGAAAACAATTTTGGAGTCTCCGTAAAGCTGACCCAATTGATGAAGAAAACAACTGGACCGGAGCGATAACGTTTTATCGCCTCCAAACAAGGTTTCAATTAAACGGAGACTGATCTCGCGCTGCCGATACATGCTGCTTTTACCGCCTACAAAAGCGACGTCGACCTTCCGGTCGCGGTAGGGCTTGGTTGAATAATAAATATGCGGATCCACTCCAAACGGAAAAAACCGGACGGGAACGGGAAAATGAGAAGCCAGATGCAGCGAATGCGACATGAGCATAAGGTCCGGTTTATACCAGCTGCACATTTCTTGATTGGCGGCAAGGCGGTTTTCTCCGTGATGAATCCAGAATAGCTTCGGAATTTTCACCAGATGAATGTTTTTGACGCGCACTTTGGGACGGGAAGGGCTTTCGACAAATAAGACCGCGCAGTATCGGTTGGTATCGATATACGAAAAGTTGGCCAGGTCTTCGATCACATCGACATGCAGCCCGATCCTGCGCAGGGCGTCCTCCAGGAAACGGCCTGGCGTATAAGGGGTTTTTCCATAACACATCAGTATGGACCCTCGGCCCGAAGCAGTCATTTGAATTACTCCTTATTCAGGGAATGGAAAAATTTGTCCGTCAACCTGCCGTCATACCTTCTCAGTTCTTTATCCATGGAACGGATCAGGCTCGGACGATCCTTCTCGATTTCTCCGGTCAGCCGCACGATGTCTCCCAGTATCTTCGGCGAATCGGTCGGGATGACAAACGGCAGAGAGGCAATCGAAGCGCCGAAGTCGAATACTTTGAAACGATACCCCAAAGCAATGAACGGGACTCTCATCACGGCGGAAAAAATGCTCGCATGAAGCTTGAAATTGATCGTAAACCTGCACAGCTTCATGGCGGCCAAATGCTCGTAAGGCGAAAACGAATCGATCAGATGAACCTTGCCCGGCATATTGATTTTGTCCATAAGCCGCTCGGTCGAAGGGATATCCTTCGGCCAGACGACGATCATCAGAATCCGGTAACCTTTGTTAATCAAAAATTTCGCGGCAAGGGCCAGCTGATCCTCGACGTAAGCTTCGTTTTTTCCATAGATCTGGTTGTTGGCGGTGCCCCAATTGATTCCGACATAGGCTTGGTTACGGCTTAAGATCCGCTCTCCGGGAAACGTATCCGCGGCGTCCTCGGGCTTCAACAGAAATGCCGGATCCCCGCCGATACGCAATTTCACGGGGTCCGCGCCCAATTGACAGAGGAACGAGTGGCTGAGAGGACCGCGTACGGAAGCGAATTGCGCGCCGTTTAGAATGGCTGTGATTTTATCCTTCGTATCCTGCGAAATCAGGCTGGCTGGAATCGGTTTATTGCGAAGAAGACAGGTGAGACCGACTCTTCCGGCCAATTTGTCCAGCCCGGATCCCCATATCGATACGGGTTTGTTCTTCATCATCGCATTATATAAGAACGAGATATAAGACGGCGCGATCAGCGAGCCCCCGCCAAGCACGACGGAATCGAAGGGCGCAAGGTCCATCTTCTCATTCTGTATGGCAGCCGTGACAGTCGCGTTTTCGTTTAAGTACTGATTCGCATAACGCCGGAATAGTTCCCACATGACATCGTCGCCGGCATTTCGGTATCCGATCTCTCCTAAATATAAAATGTTGGTCAACCTGCCTACCTCCAATTTTGACTGCCGTTCCGCTCGTTCAGCCTATCGCCGGCCGACTACCACCCATCGTGAAAAGGACGCTGCAGCGGCTCCCTGTACATGGCCAAATTGCCTTTCAATTGGTGAAGATAGGAGTTTCGCTGCCTGTCGATCGCGTTCTTCCGTTTGATCAGCTGCCCGGACAGATCGGGCGAATCGGTCGATAGGACATATTGGGAGTGTTCAAGCGAGGCCGCGAAATCAAAGGTCTTGAACCGGTATCCGAGCGCCAGGTAAGGGACCTCGGCCGCGGCGGACATGACGTTTGCATGCAGCTTGAAGTTAACGGTAAACGCGCATCGCCGGATGATGCGCATGAGGTCGTGCTCCCGATAGGTCCGGGGAACGACGCGGACGTGCTCGGGGATTCCGATTTTCTCGAAAAGGCGAAGGCAGGACGGCCGGTCGGGCTCCCATACGGTATAGATGTAGATTTGATACCCCTTCAATACCCACTGGAGCGCGGCTTTTGCCAATTCGTCTTCTACGGCCTGCTCCCGCTCTCCATAGATCCGGTCGTAGGAGGTCCCCCAGTTGATGCCGATCACCTGCTCGCCGTCTGTCCACATCTCCGAATCGGACGGCGGATCGAGATGATCCGCCGTGAGCAGCAGGCCCGGATCCCCTGCCGTTTCGATTGTTGCCGGATTGACGCCAAGCTCCACCAGCAGCCGTTTGGTTAACGGTCCCCGGACACCGGCGAATACCGCGTGCTCAAACAGCAGCCTCAGCTTTTTTTTGTAGGCGGCGGAGAATGCCGCTTCGAGCGGAGAACCGGATTCGTTCAGCAGCGCATTCATGTCCGCCTTGCTTATCCAATCGGAGCCGCTTCCCCATATCGCAATGCGTTTGCCCTGCTTCAGCGCATGGTAAAGGACGTCCACATAACCGGGAATAAGCAGCGACCCGCCTCCCAGCACGACCGCATCGTATTCATCGACCGCCGTCAAATCGATACCCGGCATCGAAGGTACGATGCTGCGGCTCTGCAGATGCGCCAGCGAACGCGATGTATCTCGAAAAAGACGCCACATTAAATCGTCGCCGATATTACCGAAGCCGATCCAGCCGACATAGAATATAGGATTCATGCTTCCTCCTTGAGAAAAGGCATTACCCGTAGTACTCATGAGACCGCTGTTTGTCGTGGATCCGATAATAATAAAGGGGCAGGTTTAAATTATCGATTCGCTCGCCGGCCGCGATGAAATGGGCGATATGTTCGTAATCCTCCGCACCCGGCAATCTCCTGGTGAGCCCGCCCAGCCGATCGAAGAGCGAAGCGCGAAATAAAAGGGTGCCGTGGCATACGCAATGAAGGCCGTTATCGTAAGAGGCTTTGATGTTGTCCATGCCGTATTTGAGCCAGCATTCCCGTTCGGGCGAGTCGAAGCGGCCGTCGCGAAAATAGTGATAAGAAGTGCCGACCGCGCCCAGCTCCGGTCTTTGCAGCATCGCATTCACTTGGTGCTCGATGCGCTGCGCATGGGATAAATCGTCCGCATCCTGCGTGGCGATAAACTCTCCGCGGGCCAGATACATAGCGGTCGTCATCGCGCCGGAATACCCGCAGTTTCGCGGCAGCCTTAGAGCGACAAACCGGTTACGGATATCAAAGAAAGGATTTTTGCGGGGGGCCCCGGTTTTCCACTGCTCGATCGTTTCCCAGGTCGCGTCGGTTGACCCGTCATCCACCGCGATGATTTCGATATCTTCATACGTCTGCAGGATCAAACTGTCCAAGCATTCCTTTACATAAGCGCTGCAGTTATAACACGGCACCACGAAGCTGACACGGCCCGAAAGACGTTCACTGTTCATGCCATGACCCCCAGGCGCGCAAGAGTAGGATGATCATATTGCGACAAACATGCTTTCATTCGTCCAGGAGCGGCTGGGTTTTCATATAACGAGCGTATATACTGAGCAGCTCCGGAATTCTGTCCACCACGTCGTAACGCTCTTTGACGAATTTCCTTCCTACCCAGCCGAGGTCTTCCTTTTGGCGGGGGGACAACGATAAGACTTTACGGATATCCGTTTCAAAGGCGTCGACCGTACACGGGCTGCCGGGACCGTGATCGCAAAACCAGGTATCCCAGGCTTTGTCGTACTGCTGTTTATTATGCATGAATCCAAGGTATCCTTTGGCCCCGGCGACGATCGTCTGGCATTCGCAGGCAAGCGCTTCGAGAGCGGTGCGGCCGGTACCGATAAAACAATCGCTGGACGAATAATACGGGCGCAAATGGAGCACCTCGCCGGGCATAAGCACGAATTTGCCGTCCATTTCCTTATGAATGGCCGATACCCGCTCGCGGACTTGCGTATTTTGCCGCCCTCCGCCGATAATAACGAGCCGCAAGGCCGGATAATCGGTCATCACAAGCTGCCGGCAGGCTTCGATGACGGCGAGCGATATGTCCGCCTTCTCGAAGGATAGCCGCGCCGCATAGGTGACGATCGGTCCTTCCTCGGGCAGGCCTAACGAGGACCTGACGAAAGGCCGGGTTGCCCGGCTTAACGCAAATTCCTTCAGATCGATTCCGTTGGTCAGCAGTGTCGCCGGAATATTCCACTGCTGCAGCTTGGCGGCGGCGGAGCTGCTGATCGCGATGACTTCATCGCAGTCATCGAGCAGACGAATCAAATCGCCGTCGATCATCGTGAGATGGACCGTAAAGACGATGGGAATGTTCATTTCCTTTGCCGCCTGAACGGCAATTTTTCCGGACGGGAATTGATGCGCGTGCAGCAGTCCGATATTTTCCTCCCGGATAATCGCCTTTAAATGATCGATCAATTCCGATTCCGTCTGAGCGTTATACTCAAAGGTATCCGTTACAAAATCCATCGTATAAACGGGGCATCCCAATGCAACGAAGGAATCCAGCATGCGGCCGCTTTTGCCGGCGATCGCGACATGCACTCCGTTTTTCATTAATTCGCGCGCCAATCCGAGCGTATGTGTCTCCGTACCGCCCACATTGAACTGATCAATGACAAGAAGCACGCTGTATTCGTTGGACAGCAGCCGTTCATCGGGCGCCGGCAGCTTGACGATCATCGGCTTGCCCGACAATTGAATGTTATCCTGCACCTGAATCGTGTGATTGACCGTTTTTGTGGTCGTGACCCTTCGGGCCGGCCTGCTTTTTTGTTTCATACCATCACTCCCATGCTTAGAGTTATTTTGCCCGCGTTTCCTGCGGGATGCCATCCTATGCGTGACATGGGGGTCCATTTGTCGATACAGGTTTCGTTTCATCCCGTGACGTTCGAACACTGGTATCTATATACAATTAATTCGCCGAGCCTTATACACGACATGGACAAAGAACCACGCCGGAGCCCGTTTTAAGCGGTTTGAAGAATCATAGTTTTAATCTATGACCGTAATTGATATTTTCAAATTGATCAATTGTTCGTGTTCTTCTATAGTGGTAGAAAAGAACTGTCACTTGAAGGGACGGATGACCGATGAAGGAAACCATACGCGTGGTGAACGGCAAGGCGAAGGCGAAGCCGGATCCGAATGCGCTCGGGTTCGGCAGTTATTTTACCGATCACATGTTCATGATGGATTATTCGAACGAACAGGGCTGGCACGACCCGCGTATCGTGCCGTATGCGCCGCTGCAGCTGGACCCCGCGGCGATGGTCTTGCATTACGGCCAGGCCGTATTCGAGGGGCTGAAGGCTTACCGTGCGGAAGACGGACGCGTGCTGCTGTTCCGGCCCGGCCGCAATGCGGCACGTTTCAATCTGTCGAACGAACGGCTGACCATGCCGCAGATGGACGAATCCGATTTCATCGAAGCGGTGAAAGCGCTGGTGGCGGTCGACGCCGGCTGGGTCCCGGAGCTGCCCGGCGCATCGCTCTACATCCGCCCGTTCATCATCGCCACGGAAGCCGCGCTTGGCGTACGCCCCTCGTCCCGATATTTGTTCGTCATCATCCTGTCTCCGGTCGGCAGCTATTACGGGCAGGGCATGAAGCCGGTCGACATCTACGTCGAGGACCGGTACGTCCGGGCGGTCCGCGGCGGGCTCGGCGTCGCCAAAACGCCGGCCAACTATGCGTCGTCGCTGAAGGCGCAGGAGCTGGCGAAACGCGAGCATTACGATCAGGTGCTGTGGCTCGACGCGGTGGAGAGCCGGTACATTGAAGAGGTCGGCAGCATGAACGTGTTTTTCCGCATCAACGGCGAGTTTGTCACGCCGCTGCTGAGCGGCAGCATTTTGGACGGCGTCACCCGGAGTTCGATCATCGAGCTGATTAACGCCTGGGGGTACGAGGTCAGCGAACGGCGCATCGCGATTGACGAAGTATACCGCGCGCACGCGGAAGGGACGCTACAGGAGGTGTTCGGCACGGGAACGGCGGCCGTCGTGGCGCCGGTGGGCAGCCTGTGCTGGAACGGGGAACGCATCGAAATCGGCCGCGGCGAAGCCGGGGAAATGGCGGCCAGGCTGTACGAGACGCTGACCGGCATTCAGTACGGCCGGCTTCCGGACGAGTTCGGCTGGACCGTCACCTGCCTTGAATGATCGAACCAAGCGATAAAAAGAGGGATCCGCACGCATGGAGCGCGCGGGTCCCTCTTTTTTTAATGGGCGGATTAGTTTAATTCCAGGATTGCGGCATCGCGGCCTTCTACGGTTAAGGTGAAGCATTGTCCGGCCAAGGTTAGGTCCGAACGGCCCCGCAAAACGTTGGCATGGCGAGGGGCTGCGATTCGTTCGTCGACCGTGACGGTGACGGTTTGCTCGGACACGTTTTCATTCAGCACCCATAAGAAATATCGTCCTTCATGGGAAGAGAGTCTTGCGATCACGTTGGACTTGTTGACCTGAACCATAGGCTTTGAGCCGTTTAAATGAAGCAGGGAAGCGAACCACGCTTTTGTCTGCTCGTCCGGTCGCTTCTTATAACCATAGCCGATCATGGAACCGGCCAGTCTTGCTTTCCCTTTCCCATAAGCATGGTCGGTAACTGCAACTTCCCCGTCCTCGAACCAACCGGCGGCCGCAGCGCCCTGCAGCTCGTAGGATTGGCGAAGCAGCCCCCCGCTGATCAAAGCATCTCCCTCCGGCAGACGGGCCGTGATTTTCAGGTCGTTCCAGCGTTCGAGCCCGAAGGAGACGCGCTTCTCCCGGCAGCCGAACACGGCTTCCATCCCCCGGTTGGGCTGGGTTTCGATCGCGTGCGCCTGATCCGTGAAGTAGCCGAAGCCGGCCTCGCCGATCAAACTTCCGCCGCTTCGGGTCCATTCGATCAAGGCGGAGACGGTCGAATCCTTCAAGGCCACGGGGAACGGTACGTAAACGACCGCGTAATCATGGATCTGATCGAGCTTAATAATATCGCATTGAATGTTGGCATGCATGAAAGCTTCGTAAACGCCTTGCAGCGAAAGCGAGTAATATTGCGTACTTCCATATGCGGCATAACAGTGGGCTTGCGCCTCCTCCAGCAGCAGTACGGCAGCCTCGCCTTTGACCGGCTTTGATTTCCACAATCTCTCGTTTGCCGGTTGATGGGCCCACTTGGCAATGGAGCAAGCCATCTCGGAACGCTCCGTCCTGCTGCCGTCCATCCCGTACCAGCCGTATGCTCCGAACAAGGGGCCGTCCAGCAGCGGACGCCATCTTGGGTTGAGATATCCTCTGGCCCCGGCCATGAAGGAGATCATGCTGTCCAGCCGGATATTTTCCGGCTCGGCCATTTCATCCTTTTCCGGCGCAGGACCGGAATCGGCGCGACGCTGCTCCCACGTGGAATTGCCGATCGCCTCCGCCCTCCAAAATGGTTTGCCTTTGGAAGCGGACCGGATCATATCGCTGGCCAGCAGCGTATGGCAGCGGTTGGAATACCAGTACGTATAGCCGAACACATCGGCAATTTCGGCCGCGCGGTAATCGTCGCCGCACGCCGGCGCGATGTCGCTGAAGCTCTTCGCATTGCCGTGCGCGAGAATCGGATGCTCCGGATCGGCGCTGCGCAGGAGATCCGCCCGCCATTGCATCCACTGAAACGTGTTGTCGTTCTGAAAGGCGATGGCGTCCAATACATCGGGATAAGGTCCGATAGTCCGGGGGAGCTCAACGTCCTCCCACGTTGTGAAGCTGTAGCGGAACCAGGCTTTGCCGAGCGTCCGAAGATCCCCGTACTTGCGTTTCAGCCACTCGCGGAAGCGCGCTTGCGTAGCCGGGCAGTAACAGATCAGCTGCGGGTCGTATAGCGAGCATTCGTTCCAGATGTCATAGCCGTAAAGGGCCGGATGGCTGCGATACCTTAAAGCAAGCTCCCGCAAAAACCGGCCCGCCAGCTCCGCCACCTCCGGATTGTCGAGACACATGGCGTTATGACCGCCCGTAATGCAGCTTCCGTGCATCATGTTCGGCCGCTTGACGCCCTGAATCGTTTCGCGGCGGGCATGGGGATAACGGTGGTAGAGCCATTCCGGAACGTCGGTAATCATTTCCGCGATGACCGTATCGATGCCGTATTTTTGCGCGAGGTCCAGATGAATATCGTAGTCTTCCCAATCGAATTCGCCAGGGGCGACTTCAATCGCCCCCCAGGGAAACCAGTGCCGGAACATGTTGTGCCCATCCTCGACAGCAACGGTATAATCCCGCTCCCAGTCCCTCCGGGGAGGGTTCGTCTTGCGGAAATAAACGGCGCCGAAATGAATGGAGCTCTTGTATTCGGTACGCCGGTCTTCAGGCTGACTCGTCAATTGCTTCCAGCTCCTTTCCATTCGAGTTCATTACCTATTCCATATTAAAGGATAGGCCGGATGAATGATTTTGGAAATATTGGTTTGATCAGCTTGGATTTTTCACGGAAGCAGCTGGCGATGGGCCGAAAAAGTTTGTTTTCCTTTGCACTCGAATACCGATCCTTCCCCCATGTGGACATTCGATTCCGCTTTTACTATGCTGATGGTGAGGAATTTCATGCGTGGCGCTGCAATATGTATGCGCTATCAAGGAGAGTTGGCATGCAGCATCGCAATCATTTCATGCGAATCGGCGGTTTGTTTCGGACAAATTCGCTGACCTTGAAGTTGATCGCCACTTTGCTTGCGGTTATTACCGTGGCCGTGACCGTAACGGGCATCATCACTTACAACCAGGCCGTCCATTACGTCGAGCGGGAAAATGTTCAGTATGCCAGCAATGTCGCGCTGACCATCAGCAGCGAAATTGACGGCTACATGGACGAAATGGATCGGATCGGCAAGATTGTGCTGGGCAATGCCGAGGTGCAAAGAATCTTGTCCGACAGTCAATCGCCGTCCTATACGTCCATTCAAAAGCTGAAGGATTCCGAGTATATTACCAATCTGATCATAAGTTTCACCTCGGTCAGGGACAGCATGATGATCAACCTGTATAACGGCAGTCTCGAATCCTTTTACACCGGTCCGTCGCGATTTGCCAATTTCGACAGCGACCTGAAGGATCGCGCCTGGATTCGCGCTAATCTGAGCAGGATCAATTCGCGGGAAATCCATCTGGTGCCCCCGGACAAAATCGATCAAGGATTGCCGACCAGGCTGTTCGGCGTGATTCAATGCGTCAACCGGATCGATAATAACGCCACCTTCGGTTATATCACCATTATGTCCGATATTAATATTCTGCACAATATTATTAACGATGACGTGCTTTCCGCCGATAACGGCGTTCACATCGTCGTTCTCGATCAGGAGCGGACGGTGCTGCTCGATTCGAATAACCGGTTGACGGGAAAAAAATATACCGCCGAAAATCGCCCGTTTGTTACGCAGGTTTCGAATTTATCCGGTTGGACCACTGTCGTGGCGATACCCAATACGTTTAAGAACGCGTTGCTGAACGTGAAAGAGGTTCGTAATCATTTGCTGTGGATGTCTGCCCTGGTCATTGTCGGCTCATTGATCCTGGCCGCCCTCCTATCCGTCTATATGCTTCAGCCTATTCGCAGAATTATTAAATCGATGAGGCTTGTTCGCAACGGCAATTTTGATATTCAGCTGAACGAAGAGGGACTGGATCCCGAGATGAAGCAGCTGTACGGCGGCTTTAACGCCATGGTCTTTGAAATCAAGAAGTTAATCCGGAAAATATACGATGACGGGCTGCTGCTGAGGTCGGCTCAAATGGATGCTCTGCAGCTGCAAATCTCCCCCCATTTTTTGTACAATACGCTTCAAACGATGGAGGCGCTCGGAGAAGTGAGGGAAGTTCCTGAGGTTCAAATCATCGCCGAGTCCTTGGGCAAGCTGTTTCATTACAACATCAGAGGTAGCCATATTGTCAGGCTGGGGGATGAACTCGACCATGTCCGCACGTATTTTGACATTGAAAAAATCCGCTTTCGCGATAAGGTGGACTGCATCATCGACGTCGACGATAAGCTGAAGGAATACCGGATTCTGAAATTCATTCTGCAGCCGATCGTGGAAAATAGTATCCTACACGGCTTTAGAGGGTTGAAGCGCAAAGGGATTGTGACGATTCATGCCGAAGCGGATAACGGGGTGCTTACCATACGGGTCAGCGACAACGGGGCCGGCATTCGGTCTCCGATCCTTCGTTTCTTGCATAAACGATTGGAGGAATGCCGCGAAGGATCTTTTTCAGGCGCTGCCGGAGACTTGATCGGCATTTTCAACGTACAAAAACGATTGATTAATTATTATGGAGTCCGTTACGGTCTTTCGATCGAGAGCGGAGAACATGCCGGGACGACGGTTACGTTAACGCTGCCGCTTACTTACGATTGAATCTTTGAAACGAGGTGGAAATATGTATAAAGTGGTTGTCATCGACGACGAGGAGCTGTTAAGGCAGGGGCTGATCAGCAAGCTGCGGAAAAGCGGCTTTCCGATATCCCGGATCGCGGAGGCCGAGAACGCCGAGACGGGGCTGAAGGTCATCGCCGAGGTTAAGCCGCATATCGTGCTGTGCGATATACGAATGGAAGAAACGGACGGGCTTGAACTGATCCGCATGGCCAAACAGAAATTTCCGGGAATCAAAACCGTCATCATCAGCGGCTACAACGAATTTCAATATGCGGCGAAGGCGCTGAAATTAGGCGTCACCGATTATCTGCTTAAGCCGATCGACCGATCCGCACTCGCGCAATGTCTGCTTCGATGTTTTGAGTTGATTGATAAGGACCGGCAGGACGGGCTTCTAAAAAAGCAGCTGTCCTATATCGAACACACAGGCCTCGTCAAAAGCAAATTATCCCAAATCGACAGCCGGGATTGCGATCCGGACGAGATTTTTCAAGCCGGAGGGGAGCAGGCACAGTATCGGAGCGTCTATGTTTATATCGATCCCCGGACGAAGGGCTGGAACCCGAATGTGTTCGGCGAAGTGCTTTCCCGGTCCGGGCGCTGGGCGTTTCACGAAAATGTGGTCATTTTCGAAAATAAGCCCCGGGAATACGCCATTTTATTTTGCATTCCCGAACCGGACGAGGAAGGGGCGTCCAATCACGATATTGACCATTTTGTCACGGAATTGCAGCAGGAGCTGACTGGCCGTTCGATTTTTCAGTATACCCTCGGCATCAGCGAACGGCAGAGCGGATTTTCCGCCAGCTACCGGGAGGCCGTTTCGTGTATAAAGACCAGAGTGCTGCTCGAGGAAAATCAAATTGTACGTCCGTCCGACATCCTCCTATTTCCAAACGCTTACAAACTTCCTCCACAAAAGATCGCGATGCTGAAGCATTACACCGAAAACGGCGATTATCAAGGCGTTTCCGCACTGCTTGACGAAATATTGTGCGAAATCGGCCAGCTTCAGTCCTCATACCGTTCCGTGCAGACTTTGTATGCCCATCTCAAAATTATCGCGTCGGAGGAATTCGGCTTCGATCCGGAAGAGCGAATTCCGGAATGCCCGGGCGAAATCTATCGTTTCGATTCGCTGCGGGAAATGATGGATTGGGTGAAAGAGCTGTTTCTGACCATTATTAACGTTTCCCATCTTCGCGAGCATTCCAAGGCGGAAACGATTCACAGATTAAAGGAATACATCGATACTCATTATTCGGACGATATCAAGCTAGAGGAAATCGCGGAGCTGCAGCATTATAACCCGAGCTACTTAAGCCTGATGTTCAAAGAAGTCATTCAAATGAATTTCCAGGATTATTTGCTGCGGGTACGGATGAATAATGCCAAGGAAATGCTGGCTTCGGGAAAATATAAGATCAAAGAAATCGCCCGGATGAGCGGATTTAAGAACCCGCATTATTTCAGCACGGTATTCAAGAAAACCGAAGGCTTGACGCCGAAACAATTTGTAAGAGGCAGCCGTTAATATTTGCGCTGAACGTTGACGCGGGTAAAGGTCAACGTTTTTTTTCTGTGAAAATGAAACTTTTATACTTTCGCATCCGCTTCCGCGGCATCAAAACCTAATAAGGACGATGGTTTTTACATAACTTCACTTATCTATTTTTTAACAATGTTAGCCCTTACAATGGTGGAGACTTCAAAATGACGATTGGAAGGGAGATCCGGACGATGCGGAGAACATGCGTATTTCTGCCAGTGTTGTTCGTGTTACTCATCGGTTTGGCGGCCTGCTCGAATGGAAAGGAAGCGGTAAACGGCGGATCCGATCCGGGGCAGGCGGCCTCAGGCGCGGTAAAAACGTTAAAGCTGTTTACGAACTCGCCGGAAATGGTGGATACGTTAAACGCCTACACGAAGGAATTTGAACGGAAGATGCCGGGTTATACGGTCGAAGTGACCGCGATTCCGGGCGTTGAAGCCTATAATACGGCGATGACGGCAAAGCTGGCTGCAGGCGATCCTCCGGATATCTTCATTTATCAATGGGGAACGCAAATTCAGTTGTATGCCAAAGGCGGCCACTTGTTGGATTTGTCGGGAAAAGGGTTTGAAGACAAGCTGAAGCCGATCCATAAAAAATTAAACGTGTATCAGTGGAAAACGTACGCACTCCCGATTCAGCAGACGGTTTGGGGCATGTATTTCAATGCCGACCTGGCTAAAAAATACGGCGTGAACGAAATGCCGAAAACCTTCAGCGAGTTTCTCGCGGCATGCGAAACGCTGAAAAAAAACGGGCTGGAGACGCCTATCGTGATCCCGGCCAAAGACGCCAGCGGAGCGAATGCATTTAATTTCGGCTACCTGCATTTAGTGATTTCCGGACAAAATCCCGATTTCTACAAAGAAACGGTTGAAGGCACGAAGCATTGGAACGGCCCGGAAATGCGCGGCTTGTTCGACGCTTACGGGAAAGTGCTGAAATATGCCAACAAAGATTTGCTCGGGCTTGATCCGGACGGCGCAAGACGAAGATATGCCAATGAAGAGGCCGTGTTCTATATGGCGGGAACGCCCGATAGCGTCGCCATACGGCAGCTGAACCCGAATATCAATTTTATTATCGCGCCTTATCCGCTGCTGGAGAACGAGAGCGACTATAAGACGATAGCGGATTTCGATTCCGCGGTTTCGGTTTCGAGCAAAACGAAATATCCCGATGCCGCAGTCGCTTATCTGAATGAAATGTTCACGGTGGACAGCGGCAATTTGTTCGCGAAAAATTTAAATGAAATTTCCGCGGTGAAAGGAACCTCCGGCAATATTGACAAGAGTTTGGAGAACGAGGTGCCGCTGCTCGACAGCGGTAAATATGTCGGGTTTTCCGAGCGCGAGTGGATTCCCGGCATCAAAGATATTATGAAAAAGGCGACGCAGCAGTGGATGGCCGGCGAAGATGTCAACCAAGTGCTGGACACGATGGAGAAGGAGCATCAGCGTCTGCTTAACGCATCGCCCGATTTTAAAAAGGATTTCATGGATCTGCATGTCGAAACGCAATAGAAACTGGCGAGGGCGAGGTGGAATAGGAATGCGGCCGGGCCTAGGCGAAAGAAACGAAAGCTTTCAATATTTTATACTGACGATTCCGGCGGTCGTTCTGTTTGCCGTCTTTATGATTTACCCGGTGATTGGAGGCATTTTCTATAGTCTTACGGACTGGAACGGAATCGATATGCGTTTTCATTTTATCGGCTTATCGAACTACAAAACCTTTTTTCACGATTTTTACGTGCTGATCCCGCTGCGGAATTCGTTTGTGTTTGCTTTTTTGCTCACCATTTGCCAGAATATCGTTTCTCTGCTGATCGCGATTGCGCTTCATCGGCGGCTGAAAACGAAAAATCTGCTGCGGACGCTGCTGTTTCTTCCCGTCTTGTTAAGTCCGCTTATGGTCGGCTATCTGTGGAGCTATCTGTTTACGGATCCGATTGCCGAATTGGGAAAGGCGCTTCATCTTCAGACGATGGCTAACAATTACTTGGGCAGTGCCGCAGCTTCTCTTTACGCGGCGGTGTTTGTGAATGTTTGGCGCATGCTCGGCTGGACGATGGTCGTTTACATCGCGGCTCTGCAGGGTATACCGGGCGAGCTGTATGAAGCGGCGGAAATGGATGGAGCCGTGGGCTGGAGGAAATTTATTTATATCACCTCTCCGCTGATCATTCCGGCTTTCACCGTCAATCTGGTCATGACGATGGAAAGAGGCTTCAAAGAATTCGACCTGCTTTTTTCGCTTACGGGCGGAGGCCCGGGGAACGCCAGCGAAATTATGTCCCTCACGATTTATCGCGAAGCGTTCCAAAATTACCGGGCGGGGTACGGGGCAACCCTGGGCGTCATTCTATTTCTCATCATTGTGGCCATCACATTAATTCAGCTGAACATACTAAGAAGGATGGAAGACAATGCCATATAAAAAGATGAAATTCGCCATTTGGGAGATTTCGCTGATCGCCGTCACGGTGGTCTATTTGTTCCCTTTTTATATCATGGTCACCCAGGCTCTGAAGACGCCGCCGGAGACGCTCAAAAATCCGCTGCGCCTGCCGGCGACGCTGTATCTCGACAATATTAAAAGCGCATGGAAGCTCATGAATTTCGGAACGGTGCTGACGAATACTTTTCTGGTTACGCTGGTCAGCGTCGTCGGGATTGCCTTGATTTCCGGGATGTGCTCCTTCACTTTGGCGAAGAGAAGATCGAAGATGTACGGAATCATGTACTATGTTTTTGTTTGCGGACTGCTTATTCCCTTCTATATGACACTGAGTCCGCTGGTCAAGATGATGAAGGATTTGTTCCTGATGAACAGTCTGCTCGGGCTCTCGCTCGCGTATATCGGCAGAGGCATTCCGTTCGCGGTGTTTCTATACGTCGGGTTTATCCGTTCGATACCGCAGGAAATGGGCGATTCCGCCCTTATTGACGGGTGCTCACCGGGCAAAATGTACTGGTATATCTACTTTCCGATGGTCAAGCATATTACGGCCACTTCGATCATTTTGAACGCATTATGGGTATGGAACGATTTCCTGTTTCCGCTGCTTACGCTGCAGGATGCGGGAAAACGGACGATCACGCTGGCGCAGTACGCCTTTTACGGCATGTATAACACGCAGTGGAATTTGGCTTTCGCCTCCTATCTGCTCTCGATGCTCCCGCTGGTCGCCGCTTACTTTTTACTGCAGCGAAGCGTCGTCGAAGGCATTGCCGCCGGTGCAGTAAAGGGCTGATGCGGATTGCGATCCATCCGGAAAGGAAGATGAACATGACGGGCTCAATACGAATGCCTCAGTTTCCATACGGAGCCGTTTATTTCCGCAAATCAAATCCGCCCCGGGAGGATTGGGAGCGAGATTACGCCGCCGCGGCTGCGGATGGCATGAACAGCTTTCGCCACTGGTTTATGTGGGGCGCGATCGAAACGGCTCCCGGCGTATATGATTGGTCGGATTACGACAGGCAGCTTGATCTTGCCGCCCGGAACGGCATCGTGACGATTGTCGCCGAGATGACGACCTTTGCGCCGCTGTGGCTGGTCAGCACGAATTTTTTTATGACCGTTATTCGGTGGAGCAATTTAAAAACTGGCTAAGGGAGAAATACGGCTCGCTGAAGCAGGTGGGAGGAGCCTGGCAGATGTACAGCCTTCAGAGCTGGAACGATGTTCACCCGCCGTACCGGCCGGGGCCGTATGCACACAGTCTGGATTGGCTGAAATTTAAAAAAGATAATTTCTACGAGCTCATGCAGTGGCGAATCGATACGATCCGGGCGAACGACCCGGACAGCCTAATCATGGCACATGGAGAAGCAGCCGCATTGAATAATTATCGTCTGGGAGGCTCGGACGAGTGGAGAGCAGCCGCCAAAGTGCAGGTTTACGGCTACACCTTCGCACACGAAAGGCACGGGACCCAGCTGTGGAAACAGATGCATGCGGCGGATTTAGTCAGAGCCGGTTCGGAAGGCAAGCCCTACTGGCATAACGAAATACAAGGCGGTCCTGTATGGTTCAATCCGTTCTCGCATACGACGATTAAGGGAAGTACGAGAGATAACGGAAGGTTTCCTACGGACGAAGACGTAAGATTCTGGAGCCTTGCCTCCATTGCGGGAGGCGCAAAGGGAGTGCTTAATCCGAGGTGGCGGCCGCTTCTTGACGGACCGTTGTTCGGCGCCTACGGTTATTACAATATGGACGGTTCTCCCAATTCCCGAAGCCGGATGGCAAGTGCTCTGGCCAAGTGGATCAATCATCCGGACCGGAAGGCCTTTTGCGAATCGGTGAGCGCGCGAGGACAGATCGGCCTGCTTGTCACTCAGGAGGCGCTCGCCTTCAAATACCTGCTCGGACTCGGGGTTGATTCGGACGTTTACGATGAGGCTATATCCGGCGCCTACCGGGGGTTCTTCGATAATAACATTCAAGCCGATTTCGTATCCATGGATCAAATTGACAGGTACGATCTTCTGTTCTATCCGTTTCCGGTCCTGATGGAACGTGAAGACGCCCGCAAGCTGACCGAATGGGTGGAAAAGGGCGGAAAGCTGATCTGCCAGGGCTGCCCCGCTTATTTCGGGGATACGGGTCGGGTCGGGACGCTGCAGCCCGATTTCGGCTTGAATGTACTGTTCGGCGTGAAACAGCACGAAGCGGAGTTTATGCCGGATTTGGATGACATACGATTTCATTATGCGGGCAAAGAGGTGCGCGGCGGATTATTCATGCAGAGCTATATTTCCGAAGGAGCGGAAGTCAAAGGCACCTATCCGGACGGCACGGCCGCAGTGGCAGAATACGCTTACGGCAAAGGGAAAACACTTCTTATCGGCACGTTTCCTTCGGCAGGTTATTACCATCATGCGGATGAGAATTCGCGGTCCTTTTTTGCAGGTGTGCTGGCATGGGGCGGAAAAAAGCCGGAAGTTGCGATCACCGGCGACGGTGTTTATACACGCTTGTTCGAAAAACCGGGTGGAGGAATATTCCTATGGATTCTAAATCCGGGCAAAGCTGCAATCGATGCGAATCTTTCCTTATCCGAGGAGCTGGGGAGCTTCAGGCTCGGCCGGGTGCTGTGGGGGCAGTGCCGGAATAATATGAACCGCAACTGCATCCGGGTCAAGGTTCCTCCCAAAGACGGAATTTTGCTGGAATTGGAGATATCCCGCTATCAAGCTTCGCATATCCGGACTTATGGATAATATCAATCATAAGCAGGCCTGCCCTTTTGATCCATCCGGCATATATTGCCCCGGAAATGTACAGGCGGCGGTTTCCCCGGAATAACGATGAAAAAAGCCCGGTTTTATCTGTCCGATAAAACCGGGCTTGCTTTTTAAGTTCGGGCCATCAATTATCCGTGCAGGAAGTGACTAATAACGTCCGGTATACGTGTAAGCGATGAGCGCCCCGGATGAAGAATATACATCCGCTTCGGCCTGAGCGTTATACGGATCTTTATCGTACAGCTGGGCGGTATAACAGGAGGTCTGGCCTTTCATAACCACATCGTTTCCGCCGCTGCTGGCACAGCTGACCGTTGTTCGATACGTGCTGCCATTATAACTGTCTACCCAAACATTTGCATAATAATTGTATGGAGCAGACGAATAAAACTTCACGTAACCCCACGCCGTATGACAATACGCACTTCCTTTTAACTGCACATATCCGATTTTTACGCCGCTTTTATAAATATAATTGGTTGCGTAGGTGATCGGGCTTTTGGATGCGCAGCCTGTCGAATAAGGATTCGTACCGTCATAGCTCGCGGCATAGGTTCGTCCCGCCGGCACGGCAGCAAACGTCATCGCAAAGACAAACGTAAACAACACGCCAATCGATAATGCCTTCGAAAATTTTCTTCTTACCTTCTTTTTCATTAAACGTTCCTCCTCAATCAGAATCGTTGTGTCATTGCTTAACCGCTCGTCACACCTCCCTATAATTTCCTTTCAAACATTTTGAAACAAAATGTTCCATATGCTTCCTGCTGTGTCACAACTGTACCACATTCATTTTGTAGAAGTAACCTGAATCTTGTCGAATCGAAATCTTTCGCATCCGCCGGAAAAATACGGAGTGACGCTCATTCCGACGGTCACCGAAGCCCGTCCGCTCATCTGCCTCCGAACCGATAACAGCAAACAGCCCGGGCTCATTCCGAGCCCGGGCTGCCTTTTGACCATCCTACTCTTTCTTCGCTCTCGGCGCGCTTTCGAAGCCGATCGCCTTGTGAGAGCCGTCGCAGAACGGTTTATTGCCCGATCCGCCGCACCGGCACAGGGAGAACGATTCCTTGTGCTCGAACAGGTTGCCTTCCGCGTCCACCAGCTCGACCGGTCCCGACACGCGAAGCGATCCGTTGTCGTTCACTTTGATTGTTACTTTGTTTTCTTCAGCCATAGATATTCCTCCTCCATACAAAAGTTAATACAAGTATATCCAGTTGCGATGGAAAAGACTAGCCGGTACGTTCTTGTGAAGGTCCCGGCCCCAAAAGTAAAAATTTTTTTGAATCGGTCAACTTTCTTCCTTATGACGGCGCTCCCCGGTCTCTATAATGGGATGACATAAGGGTAAAAGGGGAGATGCCGATGAGTAGAAGGAATCTGACCGAGACGCTGACGGGTTATTTGTTTATCGCGCCGATCCTGCTGGGGCTGACGGTGCTGACTCTCGTGCCGATTCTCGTCTCCTTCTTTTTCAGCCTGACGGATTGGAGCCTGGTGCAGGGGTTCAAAGGGATTCATGTCACCGGATTTAAAAATTTCAGCCTGCTGTTCCGCGATCATGTGTTTCTGAAATCGATGGCGAACAACTTCATCTTCATTCTCGTCGTTCCGGCGACGATGGCCGTTTCGATCGTGCTCGCGGTGATCATCAACAAGCATGTCTATTTCAAAAGCCTGTTCAAGGTCGTCTATTTCATGCCCTATATTTCCAGCATTGTGGCGGTTGCGATCGTGTGCCAGGTTCTGTTTCACCCCGAATACGGCCCCGTGAACGAAACGCTGCATGCGCTCGGGGTCGCCAATCCGCCGAAATGGCTCGCCGACCAGAACTACGCGCTGCTCACGGTGATGATGATCTCCGTGTGGGCCGGGCTTGGCTACAACCTGATCATTTATATGGCCGGGCTGCAGAACATCCCGAGGGATCTGTACGAAGCGGCGGAGATCGACGGCGCGTCGCCGATGAAGCAGTTTTTCCGGATCACGCTGCCGCTGCTGTCGCCGACCTCCTTCTTCCTGACGGTGACGGGCGTCATCGGCTCGTTTAAGGTATTCGACATTATCGTCGTGCTGACCGGCGGCGGACCGTCATTCTCCACCTCGGTCATGGTGTATTATTTGTACGACCAGGCGTTCGTCAATTTGAAGACGGGCTACGCCTCGTCCGTGTCGGTCGTGCTGCTGTTCTGCGTACTCGCCATTACGCTGGCGCAGTTCTACGGGCAGAAGAAATGGGTCAATTACTAAGGGGGGGATGAACCATGAGCATCGGTTTGCGCAAAACGGCGTTCACGGCGGTCATGCTGACTGCCGGCTTCTTCTTCCTGTTCCCCTTCTTCTGGATGATTTCCGCCTCGCTGAAGACGGAAACGGAAGTGTTCGATTTCCCGATCCGCTGGATTCCGGAGCACTGGAACGCGGTAAAAAATTACAGCGCCGTCTGGATCGGTTCGCCGTTCGGGCTGTATTACTGGAATTCGATCAAGGTCGCCGTCTGCACGATGGCGATGTCGGTAGCGTTCTCGAGCATGGCGGCTTACGGCTTTACGAAGGTGCGCTTCAAAGGACGGGACGCGATCTTTCTCCTGCTGCTCGGCATGTACATGATCCCGCAGCAGGCGATTCTCGTGCCGCAGTTTATTTTGTACCGCTGGATCGGGCTGTACGACACGCATATCGGCCTCATTCTGCTGAACTGCTTCAGCGTGCTCGGCACGTTTCTGCTGCGCCAGTTTTTCCTCAGCGTGAACGACGAATTCATCGAATCGGCCCGGATGGACGGCGCGGGTCACGTCCGCATCTTCCTGTCGATCATGCTCCCGCTCGTCAAGCCGGCCCTTGCGACCTACGCCATTCTGCGGTTCATTTGGACGTGGAACGACTACCAGAACCCGCTGATCTTCCTGTCGAACGACAAGCTGTTCACCCTGCAGCTCGGCATCCAGTCGTTCGGCAACGAGAACGGGCAGTACTATTCGCTCATGATGGCCGCGGCCGTGTCCGCCATCGTTCCGCTGTTCATCGTGTTCATCGCCGGGCAGAAGCAGGTGATCGAGGGGATCTCCGCGGGCGGCGTGAAAGGATAGAGCGGCGAAAAGTAAAAATTTTTACAAACAAGTAAAAAATGTGGATGTTTAGCCGGTGTACCCGGTTGCTATGATGAGGGTGCACAAATACATGAATACGATTCCATGGAGGGGTGCTTCGATGAGAAAGACGGCTTCAATGCTGATGACGGCGGTGCTTGCGCTCGGGCTGCTGGCCGGCTGCGGCAGCGGATCCGGCGATTCCGGGCCGCAGGCTGCGGGAGACGGCGGAAACGCCGGCGGCGGCAGCGCCGGCAAGCAGGTGACGATCAAGGTGGACACCTGGCTGTCCGAGGAGACGGCGCACTGGAGCAAAATCATACCCGAATTCAACAAAGAATATCCGGACATCAAAGTCGACATGAACATTTTGGCGCCGCACGACGACTCGCACGAGGCGATGAAGAAGCTCGATCTGGCGGCGGCGTCGGGGCAGCAAATGGACGTCGTCATGATCAACGATTCCGCGGGGTACTCGCAGCGCGTCAAAGCCGGCATGCTCGCTCCGCTGGACGAATTCCTTCAGGCCGACGACGTGAACTACGACGACGAATATAAAGCGAGCACGCAGATAAACGGCCATTATTACGCGCTTCCGGGCCGGTTCCTGACCTGGTTCGTCATGCTGAACAAGGAGAAGCTGGACGAAGCGGGACTGCCGGTGCCGACGGATTGGACGTGGGACGACTTCATCGCGTATGCGAAGAAGCTGACGAAGGGCGAAGGGCCAAGCAAGCAGTACGGGACTTATTTCCACAACTGGATGCAGTACATTACGCTCGCCCTCGTGAACGATCCGAACAATAATCTGATCCTGACGCCGGATGGCAAGCTGAACATCGACAACGACCGGGTCCGCAAATCGCTGGACATTATCAATCAGGTGGAAAACGTCGACAAATCCGCGCCGTCTTATGCCGACGTCATCTCGCAGAAGCTGGCGTACCGCAACCAATATTTCGGCGGCAAAGCGGTCATGCTCCCGACCGGCAACTGGATGATCACGGAGGCGGCGGGTACGGACGCGCTGCCGGCGACGTTCAAGACCGTATTCGCGCCGTATCCGAAATATAAGAAGGACGACCCGAACGGGCAGACGGTCGCGACGATCGACTATGTCGGCGTGGCCGCGCATTCCGAGCACCGGAAGGAGGCGTACCAATTCGTCCGCTGGTTCTCGACCAAAGGGCTGCTGGCGTCGAAATCGATGATATCGGCCTGGACGAAGGCGGACCTCTCGCAAATGATCGACGGCCTGCTGTCGAGCGCCAAAAATCCGGACATGGTCGACAAGGCTTCGCTGGAAAACGTGCTGAAGACGACGAAGGCGGTTAAAATTCTCGTGCCGCCGACGTACGAGAGCGAGGCCGAGGACCGTTACACGGCCGAGGTCGAGAAATATTTGCTTGGCAAGCAGGACCTGGAAACGACGCTGAAAAATGCCGAGAAGGCCGTGCAGGATGTCGTAAATGCCAACAAATAGCCGGCGCCCCTCATAGTATAATGGTTCTATCCCAGGATTGCCGGGAAGAGGCCCGCTCTCTTCCCGGCTCCTGCATGCAGACAGCAAAGAAGGGATGAACCTTGCGTAATCCGATCCGGACGTTTCTGCAGCGATTATCGCTTCGCCGGAAAATCAAAATTTCCATCGTCGTCTGCCTGATCGCGCCGCCGATTATCGCGATCCAGGTCTCGAACTATTTTACGCGGGACGTCATGCGCGAGCAGGCGGCCACCTATGCGCGGGAGTCGCTCGATGCGGCCAATTTGTTTACGACCGACCTGATCAATTCGATGATTTACATTACGAACAACATCCAGTTCGACAGCGAGACGACGTCGCTCCTCAAGCGGCTCGGCAAAAAACCGGTCGACGAGACGGCGCTCGTCATCGACGGCCAGAAGGTGACGAACAAGCTCGAAGCGGTGGTGCTCTCCAAGGATCACATTTACGTGTCGATCGTGCTGCCGAACGGCGAATTTTTCACCAACTATTCCGTCGCCGATTTCAATCCGCTGCGCTTTCAGTCGGAGCCCTGGTTCCGCAAGCTCGATTCGTTGAACGACTACGACATCTACTGGGTCGGCGCGCACCCGACGTATTTGGCGTACAGGCAGAAGGACAGCCCGTACATGATCACGATGGCCCGGGCGCTCCGGGCGGGCGCTCCCAAACCGTACGCTTATTTGGTCGTCAGCGTCGAGGAGCGGCCGATCCAGAACTTCTTCAACAAATACGCCAGCAGCCAGCGCATGGTGCTGATGGACGCGAAGGGCAGAATCATGGCCAGTCCGGACAACAAGCAGGTCGGCTCGCCGTTCGAATATTTCTCGTCCCTTGCCGGCGATGGGGAAGCGAGGTTCCTCATGCTGGACCGGCAGCAGTATATGCTGCTCAGCGAACCGCTTCCGTTCTCCGGCTGGCGGGTGGCGAGCCTGGTCCCGTACGAGAACGCCATCGGCAAAATCCAGCGGATCCGGGAATACGACTACATGTTCCAGTTCGCTTTTCTGCTGATTTTTATCGTCTTCTTGTTCTGGCTGGTGAGCCGGATCATGAAGCCGATGCTTGCGCTGGCCAAGGTTGCCGCGAGCGTGAAGACGGGCATGCTCGGCGTAAGGACGAATATCCGCGGCGCGGACGAAGCCGGGAGACTCGGCCAGGTGTTCGACCAGATGCTCGACCGGATCGAGGCGATGATCCGGCAGATTACCGAGGAGCAGGCGCGCAAGCGCAAGGTGGAGCTCGAACTGCTGCAGGCGCAGATCAATCCGCATTTTTTGTTCAACCTGCTCAACTCGATCCGGCTGAAAATCCAAATGAAGGGAGACCGGGAGAGCGCGGACATCATCGCCTCGCTTTCGAGGCTGCTGCGCATGACGATCAACCGGAACAACGAATTTTTGCCGGTTCACCAGGAGGTGGAGACGGCTCAACATTACGTCAAGCTGATGAATGTCAGGCATAACCAGAAGATTCAATTCGAAACGCATGTCGCCTCCGACGCCATGCTCGAACACATTCCGCGCTTCACGTTTCAGCCGCTGGTCGAGAACGCTTTTATTCACGGCCTCAAGCAAAAGCACGGCCGGGTCGAGCTGTCCGTCTGGAAGGAAAACGGCGAGCTTGTCATTTCCGTCAAGGACGACGGAGGCGGGATGGAGGAGGATACGCTCGCCGCGATCCGCGACCGGTTCGGCCGCGATCCGGAACGGGATCGTCCGGAAGATGCCAAGGGCGGCATTACCGGAATCGGGCTGAAGAACGTGCACGAGCGTTTGGCCATGATTTACGGAAGCCGTTTCCGGATGACCGTGGACAGCCGGCTCCGGCAAGGGACGGAAATACAGCTGCATATTCCGACGAACGCGGGAGGGGAAGCCGGACATGTACAAGGTTCTGCTCGCTGACGACGATTATCCGGTCATTGAATATCTAAAACAGGAAATTCCGTGGGAGGCGCTCCGGCTGACCGTGGCGGGCGAGGCCGAGGACGGCGTCGAAGCGCTCGCGAAAGCGCGCGAGGTGATGCCCGATCTGCTCATTACGGATATCGGGATGCCGGGCATGAACGGGATCGAGCTCATTCAATCGGTCAAACGGCTGAACGCCGGCATCCGTACGGTCATTTTGTCGTGCCATAACGATTTCGGGTACGCCCAGCAGGCCGTGAAGCTGAACGTCCAGGACTATGTGCTGAAGGAGTCGATGGAGAGCGAGGAAATCGCCGGGATATTGGAAAAGCTGGTCGCGCAAATCGAGGAAGACCGCAGGGCGGAGGCGCGCAGCCGGGACCTCGCGCAGTTCGTGCGGCAGAACCGGTCGGTGCTGAAGGAGAAAATGGTCGCCACGCTCGCGGGCTCGCCGATTCTGGACGAAGCGGACTGGCTCGGCACCTTCAAGGCGCATCAGGTCGACTTCGCGCGCAGCGCCTATCTCCCGGTCTTCGGCTATATGAACGGCCGGGCCGGCCAGCTCCGGCGGTTTCAATCGCAGGAAATTCTCATGTACGCCGTGAGCAGCTGCATGGACGAGATTCTGGCCGAATCCGGCAGCGGGGCCGTCTGCTTCCCGGCCTCACAGGACGGATTCTTGTTCCTGTTTCCCGTTAACGGGAGCTGCGGCGGCACGGCCGATCTGGCCCGCATGCAGGCGGAGACTATTCAGTCGGCCGTCCGCCGGTCGCTGAAGATCGGCGTCTCGTTCATCGTCTCGGACAGCGGCTGCCGCGATGTGAAGGCGCTGAAGGCGGAGCTGGGCGGGCTTATGGCGGTGGCGGAGAAGCGCTTTTATTTGCCGGACGGGATCGTGACCGACAAGCGGCGGGCCGATCTGCCTTATGCCGCCGAAGACATTTTCGCGCACTACTCCCGGATGGCGGACGAATTCGGGGCGCTGCTCGCCGAAGAGCGGACCGGCCGGGTGGAGGAGACCGTTTCTCGCTGGGCCCGTTTTTTTGAGAAAAATCGTTTCCAGCCGCAGGAAGTAAAGAGCTTCATATGGAAGCTAGTTATGGACCAGCATATCCGGCTGCGCTCGGCGTATCATATGGATTTTGCTTTCTCAACCGAGTCGCTGCAGCAGGAAATGCTGGCGGCGGAGTCGGTGTACGAGCTGGAACGGTGGCTCTGCCGCGTCTGGCGGTCGCTGATCGGCACCCTGTCGGCGATGACCGGCGGGTCTCGCAGATCGGAGATCGTGTTCGTCCAGAAATATGTGCAGAAGCATTTGGACCGAAAAATGTCGCTGGAGGAAGCGGCGGACGCGCTGTATATGAACCCGAGCTATTTCAGCCGGCTGTTCAAGAAGGAAACGGGAGAGAGCTTTATCGGCTACGTGACCCGGGTGAAGATGGAGAAGGCGAAGGAGTGGCTCGAATCGTCGGATCTGACGGTCGAGGAAATTGCGTACCGGCTCGGCTACGATAACAAAAGCTATTTCAACAAATGCTTCAAGACGGTTTTCGGCGTTTCCCCGTCCCGGCTTCACTAACGCGGGCGTGCGCCGTCCAAATCCATGAGGAAGAAGGAACGGTATGAAAATCGCTTTTCAAACGCTGGCCTGTCCGGACTGGGAATGGGCTAAAATTGTGCAGGAAGCAAGGCGTATGGGCTACGACGGCATCGAGCTTCGAGGGATAAACGGCGAGATGTATTTGCCGAAGGCGCCGCCTTTTCTCGAGGAAAATATCGCGCAAACGATGGCCGGCCTCCGCGAAGCGGGCCTTGCGATCTGCTGTCTCGATTCGTCGTGCGCTTTTCACGACCCGCAGAAATGGGAGGGGGCCGTTCAGGAAGGGTGCGATTACATCGACCTCGCCGTCAAGCTCGGCGTCCCGTTCGTCCGGGTATTCGGGGATGCGCTGCCCGAGCGGGAGGAGCAGGCCGTTACGCTGGAGCGGATCGCGAAAGGGCTTACCGTGCTCGGCCGCTACGCCGAAGGCAAGGGCGTAACCGTGCTGCTGGAAACGCACGGCGACATCCGCAGCGTGAAGCTGATCAAGGCGATTTTCGCACAAACGGACAGCGGCGCGGTGGGGCTGCTGTGGGATTTCGAGCATCCCTATCTGCACGGGGAGGAGCCGGAGGTGACCTTCGGCGAATTGTCCGCCTATATCAAGCATACGCATGTGAAAGACGCGAAGCGGCTGCCGGACGGCAAGAAGCTGTGCCTGATCGGCGAAGGCGACGTGCCGGTGGCAAGGATGATCCGGATTTTGCGGGAGAACGGCTATGACGGCTGGCTGTCGCTCGAATTCGAGAAGAAGTGGGCCCCTTATCTGGAAGAGCCGGAAGTCTCGCTGCCGGCGTTCAGGGCGTTTTGCGAACGGCAGCTTGTTTAATAAAAGGAGTTGAACCTAAGCTATGGGAAAACGATTGCAAGTCGGCATTATCGGACAAGGACGCAGCGGCAAAAACATTCACGCCGATACGCTGAGCCGCCTGCCGGACAAATTCCGGATCGCGGCCGTGGCGGATCCGCTCGAAGACCGCCGGCAGCGGGCGAAAGAGGAATTCGGCTGCGATACGTATGCCGATTACCGGGAGATGATCGAACGGACCGACCTGGATTTCGTCGTCAACACGACGCCAAGCCACCTGCATGTGCCGGTTTCGCTGGAGCTGCTGCAGAAGGGACAGCACGTGCTGTGCGAGAAGCCGCTCGCCCGCACCGCCGCGGAGGTCGACCGGCTGACGGACGTCTCCCGCGAAACGGGGAAGCGCTTGTACGTCTTCCAGCAGTCGCGGTTCGCTCCGGCGTACAAGCGGATCCGGGAGCTGATCGATTCCGGAACGATCGGCCGCGTCGTGCGCGTCGATATCGCCTACAACAATTTCGCGAGGCGGTGGGATTGGCAGACGCTGCGCGAATTTAACGGCGGCAACCTGTACAACACCGGCCCGCATCCGGTGGATCAGGCGCTGCGGTTTCTGGATGCGGACGGCATGCCGCAGGTGATGTGCGCGATGGACCGGGCCAACACGTCCGGCGACGCGGAGGATTTCGTCCAGCTGATGCTGCGCGCGTCCGGCCGGCCGGTCGTGAACGTGGAGATTTCGTCTTGCTGTGTTTATCCCGGCTCGACTTACAGCATCCAGGGCACGCTCGGCGGCATTCGCGGTTCCTTTACGAGCCTCGAGTGGAAATATTTCAAGCCGGAGGAGAACGAGAAGCAGGAGCTGATCACCACGCCGTATGTGGATGAGAACGGAATGCCGGCCTACTGCCGGGAGGAGCTTCGCTGGCACGAAGGCAGCTGGACGTTCGCGAGCGAAGACGGACTCGGCCATTTCGACGCGATGTGCAAGGAGTATTACGAGCGGCTGCACGCCCATCTGACGGCTGGCGCTCCGCTTGGGGTCACGCTGGAGCAGGTGCGCCAGCAGATCGCCGTCATGGAGGAATGCGTCCGCCAGAACGAAGAAGCGCTGTCCGGTTCCAGATAAGCCGCTGCCGGCCGGCCGGACGGTGCCGCGCGGCGTCTTGGTGCCGGACTGAAGGTGCAGTCGGAGTCGCCGCTGCCGGCCGGACTGCACCGCCACGGCGTCTCCGTGCCGGACGAAGGTGCAGTTGGAGACGCGGCTCGAGCGCTTAGTTGAGCGCAATCGAAAAATTTTGATGGACATGAAATTGGATTTGGTGCAGACTTAAAGAAAATTCGGGTTTCCACAAGTACTTTAACTTTATAACCGCTAATGGCGGTTTTTTTCTTTACGTGAAAACCAGAATGTTTATGGACGTTTGCGGGAGGACAAGAAAAGGGAGAGGATTCAGTGCGAAGACTCGCCATCGTGTGGTTTTTAACAAACTTGAATGAATGGGGCATTGCTTATGGTTCAGCTTGCCGGCGGGCAAATCGAATTGCGAGAGCTTGAGTTTACGGACTGGGCCGGCGTCCATGCCTATGCTTCGCTGGAAATCGCATGCCGTTACCAGCCCTGGGGACCGAATACGGAGGAGGAGTCGCAAGCCTTTGTACGGGAGGCTGTAGAAGACGGCGCACAAACGCCGCGGACGCGGTTCGTTTTTGCAATCGTTCCCCATAATACCGGCAAAATGATTGGCGCAGGCGAGCTCAACATTCGGGATCGAACGAACCGAAACGGCGAGATCGGCTACATCGTCCACCCGGATTATTGGGGCCGGGGCATTGCGACGGAAGCGGCCGTTTTATTGACGGATTTTGGTTTTCAAGCCTTGCGTCTTCATCGCATATACGCAACCTGCGATCCGAGGAATACCGGGTCCGCCAAAGTCCTGACCAAGCTCGGAATGACGCAGGAAGGACGATTGAGGGATACCCTGCTTCTCCGGGACGGGTGGCGCGATTCCCTGCTGTTTGGCATACTGGAGGAGGAGTGGAAGTCGAGCGCTGCAGGGAAAGTTTGAATCAACTGCTTCATTAGGCAAACTGCCGTTGAACACCGCTCTGCGGACAAGACATGGAATACTTCATAAGGACGGATAATCATGACCTTGCAGCAATTGAAATACATTTTGACGATCGTGCGCTGCGGTTCCATTAGCGAGGCGGCCAAGCAGCTTTTTATTTCTCAGCCCAGCTTATCCAGCGCGGTGAAAGAAATCGAGCAGGAAATTGGCGTCGACATCTTCCTGCGGACATCCAAGGGCATCGTGCTTTCGAATGAGGGAGCCGAATTTCTGTCCTATGCCAGGCAAGTCGTAGAGCAGGCAGAACTACTTGAGCAAAGGTACATGAACAAGAAACCGGCGAAAAAGCTGTTCGCCATATCGACGCAGCACTACGCTTTTGCCGTCCAAGCGTTCGTCAGCTTAATGAAAGACTTGAACACGAATGAATATGAGTGTACGTTTCGCGAAACCAGGACCTATGAAATCATCGAAGATGTACGAAATCTGCGCAGCGAAATCGGAATCCTGTATCTCAATGATTTTAACCGGAAGGTCATCGAAAAAATATTAAACGATAGCGAGCTCCGATTCCATCCGCTGTTCGTAGCCAAGCCGCACGTCTTTATCAGCTCGGCACATCCGCTGGCGGCCAAGCCGCTGATTGAAATCGAAGATTTGGATGAGTTCCCGTGTCTTTCATTCGAGCAGGGCGAATACAATTCGTTTTATTTCTCGGAGGAAATTTTAAGCACGAGGCTGTACAAGAAGAAAATATCGGTCAGCGACCGGGCGACCTTGTTTAATCTTCTGATCGGGTTGAACGGGTATACGATCAGCTCGGGCGTGCTTAACGAGGACTTGAACGGCGAGCACATTATATCGGTGCGCCTGCAAACGGAAGAGAATATGCAAATCGGATATATTACGAATAAGAAAGCCAATCTGAGCCGACTTGCCGCTGACTACGTCCGAAAGCTAAAAAGCGTGATCTCGGAGTTTGGTTATTCCATTCTAGGGAAAGAGGATGAACACGTATGAGTTCATCCTCTGATGTACCATTACAAGGTTTCTCTGACCTCTTTCGCAGCCTGAACCAGATGACGCAAGCTTTCCCACGTTTCGCTTACACCGCGCGTCTTCAGACCGCAGTCCGGATTAACCCATAGCTTGGTGGTGTTAATTTTATCCAGCATACGGCGCAATCCCTGCTTGAGTTCCTCTACGCTTGGTATCCGCGGGGAATGAATATCGTACACTCCGGGACCAACCTCCGTTTGGAAGCCGCACGCATTGATCGCATCGATAATCGCAAGGTCCGATCGGGAAGCTTCGAACGTAATGACATCGGCGTCCATCGCATCGATATCGCGAATGATATCGCTGAATTGGCTGTAGCACATATGGGTATGAATTTGCGTGTCGGCCTTAACACCGCTATGCACCAATCGGAATGCAGGGATCGCCCAGCTTAAATACTCCGATTGCCAATCCGACTGGCGAAGCGGCAGCTTTTCTCTCAGCGCGGCTTCATCGATTTGAATGATTTCAATTTGATTCGCTTCCAGGTCCAGCACTTCATCCCTGATCGCAAGCGCAATCTGGAGGGCGCTGTCCTTCAAACTGATATCTTCGCGGGGGAAGGACCAGTTGAGAATCGTGACCGGGCCGGTTAACATCCCTTTTACCGGTTTGCCGGTTAAGCTCTTGGCGTAGACCGAATACTCCGCCGTCATGGGTTTGGAGCGGCTAATATCCCCCCATACGATCGGCGGTTTCACGCACCTTGTTCCGTAGGATTGCACCCAGGCATTTTTCGTGAAAATAAACCCGTCCAAGCTTTCGCCGAAATATTCAACCATATCGTTGCGCTCGTATTCGCCATGAACAAGCACGTCCAGGCCAATCTCTTCTTGAAGAGCGATACATTCCGCGATTTTATCGAAGTTGAATTGCTTGTACTGCTCCTCGGAAATGTCGCCTTTTCTAAAGGAGAAACGATTCGCCCTCACATCCGCAGTCTGCGGGAACGAGCCGATCGTCGTCGTCGGCAGCGGAGGCAGCTTGAATTTTGCTTTCTGAATCGCTTCCCGTTCCGCGAAAACGGGCAGCCGCTTAAAGTCCGCATCCGTTAAGCTTGCCGTTCTGGCCTGTACCGTCACGTTTCCTTCGAAACGGGTATCGCCGAAGAGCTTCTCATTCTGAATATAGAGGGCGCTCGAATATGGATCCGCTTGCCCCAGAATTGCTTTGAGCTCGGCAAATTCACGAAGCTTCTCTTCCGCGAACGCGAAATAGCGTTTCTTCTCGTCCGACAGTGCCGTTTCGCGCTGTAACGAATAAGGTACATGCAGGAGCGAGCAGGAGGTGCTGAGTACAAGCTGCTTGGCGTGTCCGGTCAGCTCTTGTACAAGCGCGAGCGTGTTTTTATAGTTGTTCCTCCAAATGTTCTTGCCGTTAACGACACCGGCGAACAGTATTTTATCTTCTGCAAATCCAAGCTGCCGCACGAGTTCCAGCGACTGCTTCCCTTCGATAAAGTCGATTCCGATTCCGTCGAAAGGGAGGGCTTGAAGCTCCCGATAGCAGTCTCGAACATCCCCGAAATACGTTTGCAGCAGGACCTTGACGCTGGCTTTGCCGGAAAGAATTCGGGAATACAGCTTCGTGAAGAGCAGAAGATCTTCTTTGGAGAGGTCCGCTACCAGCTGTGGCTCGTCCAGTTGAATCCATTCGGCGCCGAGCTCGTTCAGCCTCGATAACACGTCCGCATAAGCCGCGGCTGTCTCCTGCACGAAATCGCCGGCTTGTTTGCCGCCGTTATATTTGGCAAGTTTCAACAGCGTAAACGCTCCGATCAACACGGGCTTTGTCGTTATCTGATGCTGCTTCGCCTCCAAAAACTCATCGAACAGCTTTGTTCCGGCTGCCCGGATGGCGGTGGAATCGTCGATTTCGGGTACCATGTAGTGATAGTTCGTGTTGAACCATTTTTTCATGGCTAACGCTTTGACGTCTCCTTGCGCGCCTTGATAACCTCTGGCCATCGCGAAATACGTCTCTAACGGGGGAAGACCGAGTGCCCGGTAGCGCTCCGGAATGATATTAAACAACGAAGCCGTATCGAGAAGGTTGTCATAGAAGGAAAAGTCGTTAGACGGAATAAAGTCGATCCCATGCTCTTGTTGACTTTTCCAATGGCTGGCTCGAAGCTCGGCACCGGTCCGATGCAGCTCATCGATCGTGATTTCGTTTTTGAAGTATTTTTCGGATGCGAATTTAAGCTCCCGCAGCGAACCGACTCGGGGGTAACCGATAAGTGATGTTTTCAAATTCTCACCGCTCCCTGCTCTGAATGATGAGATCATTATAGAGCCGGCGGCGCATCAACGAAAAAGACATAAATACTATGACGAGCTATAGGTTTTTTATATGGACCATTAATTATTCCTTGACAGGAATATTCCTTATTGTGTATATTTAGATCAACGGGAAGTTGACCATAACGGTAAAGGGGATGAGGGGATAACAAAAGACCCACACTAAACGAGGTGAGCGGCATGCCGGGGGAAAATCCGGGTCTTGACTTGACCATGCTGAGCGCTCTGGCCGAACCGAATCGTATGCATATCGTTGAGCTTTTGCGCGGCGGTCCCCTGACCGTGGGGGAAATCGCCGACCGGCTGGGGCTTCGCCAGCCTCAGGCTTCGAAGCATTTGAAGGTACTTGGCGCGAGCGGGATCGTGGAAGTGAAGGCCGAAGCCAATCGCCGGTTCTACAAGCTCCGGTCCGAGCCTTTCCAGGCGCTGGATGGTTGGGTAAAAACCTTCCGGAACGTCATGGAAGACAGATTCGACACGCTGGAAGACTACTTGCGGGGGCTGCAGCAGACGGAAAAATAACAGGTTGATGTTCAAATATTGAATCGCGGGAGGAAATACAATGTCAATGGTTTCGAGAGTGGAAAACGAACGGGTGCTGGTACTGGAGCGCGTTTTCGACGCGCCGCGCGAGCTGGTGTTTAAAATGTTTAAGGAACCGGAGCATCTCAAGCATTGGTGGGGACCGAAAGGCTGGGAGCTTCCGGTATGCACCGTCGATTTCCGGGCGGGCGGCGTTTGGCACTACTGCATGAAGTGCGCCGATCGGAACCAGGGAGATTTTTACGGTATGGAATCTTGGGGTAAAGCCGTCTATAAGGAGATTGACGAGCCGGAAACGATCGTCTACACCGATTACTTCTCGGATGCGGAAGGGAATGTAGATGCGAGCTTGCCGACAACCGAGGTCACGCTGACATTCATCGATCTGGACGGCAAAACAAAACTGGTCAACCGTGCGGAATATGTTTCTGCAGAGGCCCTCAAAACCGTCATCGACATGGGCATGGAGCAGGGCATCACCGAAACGTGGGATCGTCTGGAAGAGCGCCTGAACGCATTCAAGTAAGGAATATGGGGCAGCCGCCTGGCTTTGAGAGCCGGCGGCTGTTTTTTTACCCCCTGGGATGCAAGTTGCAACAGTAACTTATTTTTCGGGTACGACCGCATTCATCGGATAAAACTCCGTATTCATGAGCTTTCCCTGAACAGCAGGATCGTTCCGGATGAAGCCGCGTACCTGATCCTCGCTCTCCGCCTTCACGATCCCGAGCCCGTAGGGTCCTTTGTCATCCATGACCGGCCCGAAAACCAGCACATGGCCATGATCCATAAGGTTTTTCCAATACGCGACGTGCGTGTTCATGATTTCTCTTTCGGCTTCGGTCATATCCCCGGGAAACGTAGGTCTAGCCGGCGGGTACTTTAACATAAAATACATGTTCAACGCTCCTTCGTCATTGAAATGAACGGCTGACTCAAGCTTTTGGTTCCCTTCGATATCGTTAAAATAACCACATTCTCCACGCTCCTCCGACCCATTACTTTGAGCTTAACAGAGGAGGGGCGTGTCGTATTGTATAAATGGGAACTGCCTATTCATTGAAAAAATCGTTTCCAGACGGTTGCTCCGGCGGATATACTCTCCCGGCGTAAAGCCGGTAAACCTTTTGAACTCCCTGATAAAATGAGACTGATCATGATATCCGTCCGGATACCGGGCCGCAGCCGGATTCAGGTTGAGGCTTTTGTAAATCCGGTCGAATCGGACAAGACAGACGTATTCCTTTGGGCTCAGGCCGACATAATCCGCAAATTTACCGGTCAGGTATCGGCGGGAACAGCCGATTTCTTCCGAAAGGCCGCTTACTCGGATCAATCCCCCGCTTGCAACGATACGGTTCACGGCATAGTCGGTGATGGGATCCGACTTGATGACAGTGCCCAGCCTTTGCAGCAAAAATAGCTGCAAGCAGCGTACTTTGCTGTCCAGGTCCTGCAATTCAGACAGTCGTTCCTGAAGCTCGCGCCCGGGTAAATGGAACACACTTTGTGCATCAAAGATGCCGTCGGTGAGACCGCTGAGAGCCGTATCGAAAAAACGGTACGCCCCCTGCGGCTTGAATTCGACGCACAGATTGCCATATTCCCGATCACTGTCGATGAGGGCGGGTTGTGCGGTCAGCCCGATGACGAAACACGAGGCTTCCCGATGCTCGCGATTGAAGCCGCCAATCGTACTCCGCATGTTGTTTTTATAGGGAATGACCAGCTTGATTTTACCGTTCGGAGCAATCATGTTGAAGTTATTTTTAAGAAGTCCGGTTCTCGTCTCCAGTGCAAAAATCGACGCGATGTAGGGCTGCAGCCGAGGATGTGGAGTGAACGCCCTGAACACCAGATTTTCCATCCTGTTCACCACTTTGGATTCTTTTGAACCAACGAAGAAAATATTGAACCTGCAGCGCGTAACGTTGGGTCGGCATTTCGTAACCGGTAACCAACAAGCGCCTGCTTATCTAAATTCTATTGGATGGATGATGCGATGTCTACACGGGATGACGAAGGAGAGATTCCATCGCGATCTGACTGAATGCCATCATACGAGTATTGTCAAAGTCAAGGCTGTCTCGCCGAAACGGGGGACCGTCCGGAAAAAATAGCCGCCTGGCTTGGCAGCCGGCGGCTTTACCTCCCTGTTAAGACCGGACCTCCAAACGTCCCCTGAACATCAGCTCCGAAGGTTCGATTTCATCCGTCTCCCCGTCAAGAATCCGTTTGACATCGTCCAGCGTCTCGTAAAGCGTCAGCCACTCGCCGGGTTTCTTCGTAAAAGGCTCGGCGACATAAAAGGGCTGGGCGAGGTACGCTTCAAGCCGTTCCCCCCGCTTGTAAAATTGCAGGTCCGGCTCCGGGATCCGTTCCATCCCTCGTGCGGCAACGAGCGGCCGCAGTTCACGGTATCGGCGCAGCAATTTCCGCGCCCGCTGCTGCGTCGTCAGATGGACGGCGTCCAAATGCGAGCCTTCCAGTACGGTCGATGTGGAGGCGACGGGATCGATCGCGGGATAAATGCTGCGGCTGATCAAATCGGAATCGAACCGCCAAAGGGTATCCAGAGGTCCGTATGCCCCCTGGTCGTCCGCAAGCTCATACTGGATGTCGACCAGCGCAATGGTGACCGGTCTGGCGCCGGCCTCCTGCAGGCTTTCGCGCAGCGCAAACAATTCGCCGGACAAAACCTTGCTCCGGTCCAGGCCAAGCAAAACATCCTTTTCCTCGCGAAGGCTGACAATCCGCTCATAAATTTCGTCCTTGGTCGAATGCGTAAACTCCGCCTCGGCTTGGACGTCGCCGATTCCCGGCGCATCGGCGCCAGGATGCCAAAAAACGGCAGCATATCCCCGTTTCTTCATCCGGAGCATCAGCTCGGACAGCAGCACCAGCTGCCCCATGTTCGCCCTGGCCACCAATCCCACCGTACCGCCTCGCACGACCGGCGCCAGCAAATCCAGCGCTTTAATTCCCGTTTCGATCATCCGTACATGACCTCCCCGAATAATAAGTTCATCCAGCGAGCAGCCAGCTAACGACGCAAGGGCCGCGAGCGTTCGCACTTCGGCCCGCCCGACCGGAATTTTGCCCGTACATAGGTTGGACACCGTCGCCGCCCGGAGTCCGGCTGCCCGCGCCGCGGAAGTTAGATTCGGCACGCGCCGGCGCAATAAAGGAACGTTAAGCTGTAAATCGTCATCCATATTTCAGCACCTCCTTGTTACTTTAAATAGTAATTTAAATTACTCTTAAAAGCAATACTTGATTTGCGGTGATGGGTGAACTATTTTGAATGGGCCCTTGAAAAGAAAACCGGTCTTGTTCCGTTATACTAAAACGTTATCGTGAGCTTGGCGCCGATTTCGGATATCCTTTTTCTTAAGAGCCAATCATGAGGGGAGAGGGAACGAAGGAATGCGTAAAAAAGACCCTCCGCAGATCGAAGTCGTTACCCAAATTGCGGCCGATTGCCTGAAATCGGCTACTTTCCGAATCGAGAGGGTGCTGAGCGGCGTATCGACGTATGTGTACCGGATTCATGCCGGCGGGGATACCTTCTATCTTCGGATTTTGCCGGAACCGGACAACAGCTTTGCCGCGGAGGTTCATGTCCATGCCTTACTCGGGCAAAATGACGTTCAAGTGCCGGAGGTCGTTTATTTCGAGCCTCATCATGAAGCTGTCGGGATGTCCGTCATGCTGGTCAAAGAGATTCCCGGTTCCCCCGTGGAAAGCTGTTCATCCCGCGGCGAATACGAGCGCGTCCTTGCTAAAGCCGGCAAACAGCTTGCGCGCATCAACCGGATCAAAGTCGACGGCTTCGGCTGGGTGCACCTGGACAAAGCGGCGTCCGGCCCGGCTTTGCGGGGCGAGAAACGAGCGTGGCAGGACTTTGTCTATGAATTTCTGGACGGCGATTTGGCGCGGTTATCGGACAATTTGCTCGCTAGCGGGGACGTGTCCCGGATCAAAAGCACCCTGAACGACGGAGCGGCATGCATGTCCAGGCATGAATTCCGCTTAAATCACGGCGATTTTGACGATTCGCATATTTTCTTCCGTGGCGGAACATTCTCGGGCATCATCGATTTCGGCGAAATCCAGGCGAACAGCCCTCTGTACGATCTGGGCCATTATCTCTTGCATGACGGTCGGCAGATGTTTAGCGGCTTTGATGCCTTGGCAAAAGGGTATGACGAAGTGAGCAGACTCACACATGACGACCTGCACGAAATCGAGCTTTGGGCCTTGTGGATCGGGATTCGGCGGCTGTCGATCGTGAGCGGCAGGCCCTGGAACGATTATCACGGCCATTTAACGAAATCGGTCAAGATGATCATGGATCGTCTGGCGAAAAGTTGATTGCGGCTTTCACGAATTGAAACGAAGCGGCTGTCTAAGACATTGTCTTAGTCCGCCGCTTTTTCCATCTATAGGAGAAGGTTAACTTTTCGCCGGTCTAAAGGGAAGAAACTGATTCCGCCGCCACAAGACGGCGTCACCCGGTTTCTTCTTAATTGATCTAGACAAATTGCCGCCCCTTCCGGTGCCGGACGATCTTCAAACCCGCGAATTTCCTGAGGGGTACGCCCTTTTTTCAATTGAATCTAGAATAATTGATCCGGACAAATTCACGGAAGCTTAACATGCCGTTTGCATTCGCCGAATCTTGATTTATTCCCGACTAACACGGGGCGCTTATGCTGGATACAGGTTGATCATCCTTCGTTGTGGCCGCGGCAAAGGAGTGCATGAAGTCATATGGCAAATCGATACTCGGCGATTTCAGCTGTTCTGATGAAGGAAATCGATCAAGGGCTCTTCCATGAGGGAGGGAGACTGCCGACGGAGAAGGAGCTGTGCGTCCGGTTCCAGGTCAGCCGGGAGACACGTACATTTGCGGTTTTATTATGCGCCGCTTCGCGCCTGCAATCCGGTCGAGACCGCGGAGGGCCGCTATTACCAGGTCGCCGCAAGCGTGCATTACGAGGTCGATCGTCCCCGCCAGATCCATCCATATGCCGACGAATGTCCTTACTGCGGCTGCACGGGAGAATACGCCGCCTACATGGGCGGCACGATCAGGGAAAAGAACGAGAAGGTTCACGATCCGCTTGGCGTGGAGCTCATTCTCTACGTCACCATCCGCGGCGAACGGATCGTTGCTTTTGACAGATTGAACCGTCTGGCCGACCGGTACGACGTCCGCATACAAGAGATTGCGCCAGGCCCGGAGCGGAACGATATGACGACGGGCAAAATCGGCGTGGTTTATCTCAATCATCGATCATAGGAAAGGGCAGCGATAAATGGCCCGGGGACATGTTCCCCGGGCCATTCAGGGTTCGGCTTCAGTTGGATCCGACGGCAACGCGAACGTGCGAACCAATTTCGCCGGCACACGTTTGGCAAATTAATTTGCCTCTATAATACGCCGTTTGGTCCGCATTGCCGCAAAATACGCAAGCCGGCTCGTATTTTTTCAGCAGGACACGCTCCCGGTCCACGTAAATTTCAAGCGCGTCCCCTTCCGCGATACCGAGCGAGCGGCGAAGCTCAATCGGAAGCACGATCCGGCCAAGCTCGTCCACCTTTCGAACGATTCCGGTCGCTTTCATTCTTTTCACCTCCGTTTCGTTCTGTCGTCCATGAACCACCCTTTCTTAGTAATTCCACACCCTAAATTGAATTCCTTTATTTGACTTTTTAGTGACAATTTTTCCGGAGCCCGATAAGAATATACGCCAATCCCGCGGCCGGGCCATAGGCTCCTCAACAAGGAGCCCTGCGAGCCGCCTTCGCCACTAAAACCGTACACGCTCCTGGAGAAAAGCGTTCAGCTCCGCAGCCGGCATGCGAACCTGCGACATCGTATCGCGGTCGCGCACCGTAACCTGGCCGTCCGTCTCGGACTCGAAGTCGTAGGTGATGCAGAACGGCGTACCGATTTCGTCCTGCCGGCGGTATCGTTTGCCGATCGAGCCCGTATCGTCGTAATCGACCATAAAATCGGCGGCCAGCCCGGCAAATACGCGCTGCGCGCCTTCCGCCAGCTTCTTCGAGAGCGGGAACACCGCTGCCTTGTACGGCGCAAGCGCCGGATGAAGCCGGAGCACGGTGCGGCTGTCTTCGCCGTCCAGCTGCTCCTCCTCGTACGCGTCGATCAGAAAAGCGAGCGTGACGCGGTCCGCTCCGAGCGAAGGCTCGATGCAGTACGGAATATACCGCTCGTTTGTTTCCGGGTCGAAATAGTGGAAATCTTCGCCGGAGTGCGCCATATGCTGCTTCAGGTCGTAGTCGGTCCGGTCGGCGATGCCCCACAGCTCGCCCCAGCCGAACGGGAAGCGGTATTCGATATCGGTCGTCGCGCTGCTGTAGTGCGACAGCTCGTCTTCCGAATGATCGCGCAGACGAATCTGCTCCTCGCGAATGCCGAGCGACAAGAGCCAGCTGCGGCAGAAGCCCCGCCAATAAGCAAACCACTCGAGATCCTCCCCCGGCCTGCAAAAGAATTCGAGCTCCATCTGCTCAAACTCGCGCGTCCGGAACGTAAAGTTGCCCGGTGTAATCTCATTGCGGAAGCTTTTGCCGATTTGGCCGATGCCGAAGGGCGTTTTCCTGCGCATGGCCCGCTGCACGTTTTTGAAATTCACGAAGATGCCCTGTGCCGTCTCCGGCCGCAAATAAATTTGACTGGCGCTCGACTCGGTAACGCCCTGGAACGTTTTAAACATGAGGTTGAACTGGCGGATATCCGTAAAATCCCGGCTTCCGCAATCCGGACATGCGATTTGGTGCTCGTTCATAAGCGCCGCCATCTGATCGAAGGAGAGTCCGTCGACGACAAGCTCGATGCCTTTTGCGTCCAGCGCGTTTTCGATGATTTTGTCGGCCCGATGGCGCGCCTTGCACGTCTTGCAGTCGATCATCGGATCGTTGAAATTGCCGACATGGCCCGAAGCCGCCCACGCCTGCGGATTCATCAAAATCGCCGCATCGAGCCCGACGTTGTGCGGGGACTCCTGAATGAATTTTTTCCACCACGCGCGCTTGATGTTGTTTTTGAGCTCGACGCCGAGCGGGCCGTAATCCCAGGTGTTCGCCAGTCCGCCGTAAATGTCCGAGCCGGGAAAAATAAAGCCGCGGTGCTTGGCCAGCGCCACGATGTGCTCCATCGTATTGTTTGTGCGGGTTGTCATCGTAACATCTCCTTCTCTGAAGATTATGACTTCTTTGCGAATAGAAAAAAGCTCCCGCCCCGGCATCGAGCATCGATGCCCAGGGACGAGAGCTTAGGCGCACCCGCGGTTCCACCCCGGTTGGCCCTCCTTGTGCGGACGGCCCCCCTTTTTTACATGCCGGTTCGGCTCCGGACTGCCGTTTCCCTGAAGCTCCTTTCCGGGCTTGCACCTTCCCCGGATCGCTGGGCAGGAGGATATTCAGGTATTATTGGTCCATCGCGGCCGATTTACGAAAACTTACCCTGATCGTACCGGAATACGGCCTGTAAATCAAGGCGAATCCATTATCGCCGGAGCGTCCGGTTCCGAAGCGGTTCGCGAGTCCGGAGGAGCACCGGAGCCGGGCGGTTCCTCGACCGGAACGTCCGGCTCCGAAGCGGTACGCGACTCCTGGGCAGAACCGGCGTCGGCCGGTTCCTCGATCGGAACGTCCGTTACCGAAGCGATACGCGATTCCGGAGCAGAACCGGCGTCGGGCAGTTCCTCGAGCAGCGGAAGAACCCCTTGATACATGCGCTGCGCACGCCGATAGGCGCGGTTCATCCGTACCTTTTGCCCGGCCGGGCCGCGATCGGACGCCAGAAGCGCCGGCCGGAGCGGCACGACTTGACATGGGTGCCGGCCGCCGTCTTTCTCGATGCTCACCCAGGTCGGCACGTAGTCGAAGCCCGCAAGCCGAACGGAGCCGTCGGACGTTTTGCGCAGCTTAACGCGCGCGATCATACCGGTCAAGGCGTCATCCAGGCCGTGCAGCCGCGTCGATATGAAGTTGCCCAGCGAATAAATCGCCAGTCTTCGCCTCGTTCGGCCGTTCACATCCTTGACCGTGCGGCATACCGCCGGCTGAAGGACGTGCGGATGCGCGCCGAGCACGACATCGGCTCCCTGGCGGAACAGGTACGAGACCAGCTCCTTTTGCTGAAGGGAAGGCCGCCGGTGGTATTCTTTTCCGGTATGCATGCAGACGATAATGAAGTCCGATTTCGCGCGCATTCGTTTCAAATCGTTCGCGATCCGAGAGCGGGCGAGCTTGTTCACGCCGGCCGCCTGATCTTTCGGCACCGGAATCCCGTTCGTATCTCTCGTATACGATAAAATGCCGATCCGTACGCCCTCAACGTCCCGAATGCAGAGCGACTTGGATTCTTCGCCGGACCGGTAGGTCCCGGTATGGGCAAGCCCGCACCGGTCGAGCACGTCCAGCGTCCGTTTGAGGCCGCGAATGCCGTAATCCATACAATGGTTGTTTGCCGTCGCGAGCACGTCGAAGCCGGCCGCCTTCAATGCGGTGGCGAAACCATCCGGACTTTTGAAAACCGGGTTGCCGTTTTGGCGTTTCGATTTCGTATAACTGACATCCGTTCCGCCCGCGAGGGTTGTCTCCAGATTGCCGATGGTCAAATCCGCTTCCTGCAAATAGCGGGAGACCGGCTCGAACAGGTGCCCGAAGTCGTACGGTACCTTATCCTGACCGGCTGAGCCGCTGCGTTTGCCGCCGGCGTGCAGCAATCGAACCAGCATCGGCTTCATGATGAGATCGCCGACCGCAGCAACGATAATCTCCTTCGACATGCCATCTTCCTTTCGCCGTAGGGGCCAAAATCCGTTACGACACTATATTCCCGCCCGGCCGGCTTTGTTCCGTAAAAGACCCCATATGGAATTTTCGCTTCTCGTGATAAGATAGACAGATGAATTCCCCTTATCTGCGGCCAGCGGGCGGCTTTAGGGGATACAACGAGGATCTGGAGGAACGGAAACATGCGTATTGGAGCAATCGAAGCAGGCGGCACGAAATTTATTTGCGGCATCGGAAACGAACAGGGGGTCATTCAGGACCGGGTCAGCTTTCCAACCGAGCGTCCGGAACGCACCCTGGCGAACGTGATCGCGTATTTCAAGGACAAGCAGGTCGAGGCAATCGGCATCGGATCGTTCGGCCCGCTCAATATTGACCCCGAGAGCCCCTACTACGGGTATATCACCTCGACGCCGAAGCCGGGCTGGGGGAATTATCCTTTACTGAATACGCTGAAAAATGAATTCGACGTTCCGTACGGCTGGGATACCGACGTCAACGCGGCCGCATACGGCGAAGCGATTTGGGGAGCCGCGCGGGGACTGGACAGCTGCGTGTATTATACGGTCGGAACCGGCATCGGCGTCGGCGTCTATTCGGAAGGGAAGCTGATTCACGGCCTCGTTCATCCGGAAGGCGGGCACGTGCTCACAAGACGCCACCCGCAGGATGAATTCGCGGGGCATTGCCCGTACCACCGGGATTGCCTCGAAGGCATGGCGGCCGGACCGGCGATCGAAGCGCGGTGGGGCAGGAAAGGCAGCGAGCTTCCCGCCGATCATCCGGCCTGGGAAATCGAGGCGTTTTATATCGGACAGGCGGTAAGCAGCGTCATTTTGATGCTGTCGCCGAAAAAAGTGATTTTGGGCGGCGGCGTCATGCATCAGGAGCAGCTATTCCCGCTGATCCGCAAGGAAGTCCTGCATAACCTGAACGGCTATGTGCAATCGGATCAGCTTTTGGCCCAAATCGATGCCTACATCGTTCCACCGGGGCTGGGCGACAATGCGGGGCTGGCCGGTGCGCTGGCGCTCGGATTGAAGGCTGTCGAACAGGCGTAATGGACACGAAGAACGCTCATGAGGGTTTTGGCGGCGGTTCCAGCTTCATCCGCCGGATTTGAAACCCGATGACAAGAATACGTATGAGGGCCGGCTTGCATGACAGCCGGCTTTTTCTTTTGCTGCCGTTCGGCTGCCGCAATCCTATCATTTCGATCCGCTCGCGATAGGTTCAGTAGCGTCCGACCTATCATTCTATTCGCTTGCGATAGAATTAATAGCGTCTGACCTATCATTCTAGCCGCTCTTAATAGATTCAACAGCGTCCGGAATGGTCCCCCGCCGTTTGCTTTAAGGCCGTGGCTCTCAATTTTTTCCGATAAATGGACACATTTGGAACGTTCGCGCGTATTACTAGAGACGGCTTCCTGCGCTGCGCCCGATGCGCTGCTGCAGAGAAGCTGAGCAAATCTTTCAGGAGGTACGGAATGGGAAAAAGAAGATTGTGGCTGCCGGCGGCGGCATTGGGACTGATGATCACGCTGCTTGCGCCGGCCGGGGCGATGGCCGCCGGCCAGAGCGATACGTCCGCCTATGCGGAAACGCAGAAGGAGGCGGCGGACAAAGCCGCGCTGCTCACGGGGACGACTTACAATATAACCAGCGTTCAATATGCGCTGATCGATCATGGACGCATTGTCGTATCCGGTCAGACCGGCCGAAACGACGAGAAAGGCAAAAAACCGCTGACCGCGGATACGATGTACGGCATCGGGTCCACGAGCAAAATGTTCACGACGGCCGCCGTCATGAAGCTCGTCGACGAGGGGAAAATCGATCTGGATACGCCCGTCGTTCACTATATTCCCGATTTTACGATGAAAGACGAACGCTACAAACAGATCACGCCGCGCATGCTGCTGAATCATTCATCCGGTCTTTACGGTTCAACGCTTGGCAACGCCTTTTTGTTCGAAGACAATGATACATACGCACACGATACGTTTCTCGAGCATTTGGCAAGCCAAAAGCTCAAGGCCGATCCGGGGGCGTATTCGGTTTATTCCAACGACGGGTTTACGCTTGCCGAAATATTGGTCGAGCGCGTCAGCGGCATGGATTTTACGTCCTTCATCCATCAATATATTACGCAGCCGCTCGGCATGTCCGATACGATAACGCCGCTGGACAAGGTCAATACTGCCCCAATGGCGGGACTTTATTACCCGTCGTTCAAGGGGCAGCTTCCGAACGAAACGGTCAACTCCATCGGAGCGGGAGGCATCTATTCCACGGCGGAAGATCTGGTCCGTTTCTCGCAAATGTTCACGGGTCAAACCGAAGGCCTGCTTTCCGATTTATCGGTGCAGGCGATGGAGCAGGCCGAATATAAACGGGGCATGTGGCCGCCGGATGCGGACAATATCGTAGGCTACGGGCTCGGCTGGGACAGCGTCGACCTGTTCCCTTTCGGCGAATACGGCATTCAGGCCCTGGCGAAGGGCGGGGATACGATTCTGTATCACGCCTCGCTCGTCGTGCTGCCCGGGGAAAACATGGCGGCGGCCGTCCTCTCCTCCGGCGGCTCGAGCACGACGGACCAAATGCTCGCAGCGGATATTCTGCTCCATGCGCTGAAGGAGAAGGGCGAGATCGCGGCATTCAAGCCCGATAAGTCGTTCGGCCAGCCCGTCAAGGCGCCCATGCCGGAGGAGCTGGAAAGCCAGGCGGGGATGTACGGCGCGACGAATCAATTGATCAAGGCGGAAATCAGCACGGACAGCGAGCTGTCGATCACTTCGCCGCAAGCGCCGGCCTCACCGGCGCAGACATTCGTTTATACGGCGGACGGCACGTTCATGAGCGCGGACGGCAGCACGAAGGCGAGCTTCGTCAAGGAGAAGAACGGCCAGACGTACTTATGGGTCCGGCAGTATGCTTCGCTGCCGGGACTCGGCCAGATTGCCGTGTCCCAATATTCCGCCGAAAAGCTTGAGCCCAACGACATCACGCCGGATACGGCTGCCGCATGGGCGGCACGCAGCGGCAAGCAGTATTTGCTGATCAGCGAGAAATATTCGTCGGAAGTGTATATGGCGCTGCCTGCCGTGAAAGTGAATTTGTTCCCGGACGCGCCCGGTTATATGCTGGACCAAAAAATAACGGGGCCGAATTCGTCGGATGGCGAGCTGCAAATTCCGGTCATGGCCGGCAGGGACAATCAGGCGTTTACGTTCTTCACGCAGGACGGCGCCGAATATTTGCAAGCCGCCGACAGCCTGTATGTGCGGGAGGATGCCTTGAAGCCGATTTACGCCGGGAAGAAGTCGGCACTCACGATTCCGTCCAGCGGCTACTCCAGATGGCTGACGGTACCCGAGCAGGCGGCCGGCAAGACGATGGATGTGAAAATGCCCAAGCACGCCTCGTTCGCCGTCTACGACGATAAAGGCGCCTGCGTCTATTACAGCATCATCGGCGGCGGCCATCAAGTTACGCTGCCCGCCAACGGGAAGCTGATGTTCGCGGGCGACGCCGGCGTGAAAATGGAAATCACGATTAAATAACAAAACGCGGAGCTCCGTCAGGCAATGGCCTTAAGCCCGCCGCTGAAAACAAGAGAAAGCGTTGGCCCCGGGGTCAACGCTTTTTCGTTTTGGATCGGAGCCTTCCGGACCTTCCGACTATCTAGCGGATTGTGCATTTGACCATCTTCCCCGCCCTTGATAAGATCCAGATAGAAGGTTTTTGACAGACAACGAAACAAACGTTAAACGTTCAAGTATACGGACTGGGGTGACGAGAATGGAGTATTCGTTTGACAACCGCGTGGACATGACCGGAACCGGATCCGCAAAATGGGAGATGGCCGATCAAGTTTTCGAAGCCGAGGGCTTGCTGCCGATGTGGGTGGCGGATATGGATTTCCGCGGGCCGGATCCGGTGATCCGGGCGCTGAAAGAACGGGCCGAGAACGGCGTGTTTGGCTACACGTTCCGGCCGGGATATATGGCGGAAGCGGTCGCGGGCTGGCTGAAGCGCAGGCATCGCTGGACCGTGCCCGAGAACTGGATCACCTTCTCGCCCGGCGTCGTCGCCGCGCTGCGCACATGCGTCGCCTGCTATACCGCTCCGGGCGACGGCGTCATCGTTCAGCCGCCGGTGTATCCCCCGTTTTTTTCGGTCGTGAAGGAAGCCGGGCGGGAGCTGGTGCTGAACCCGCTCCAGGAAGCGGACGGCCGCTACCGGATGGATTTCGACGATTTACGCCTGAAGGCACGCGACAGCGGGGCGAAAATGCTCATTCTGTGCAGCCCGCACAACCCGATCGGCAGGGTGTGGACCCGCGAGGAGCTCGAAACGCTCGCCTCCATCTGCACCGAATACGACATCACGGTCGTGTCCGACGAGATTCACGCCGATCTGGTGTTTCAGTCTCATGTCCATACGCCTTTCGCGGCGCTTTCTCCCGAACTGGAAGCCCGGACAATCGTGTGCATGGCGCCGAGCAAAACGTTCAATATGGCCGGCCTGCACTCGTCCTTCATCATCATTCCGGACGAAGCGAAACGCGACAAGTTCGACACGCACCTGAAAGAAGCGCACCTGACGATGATGAACCCGTTTTCGCTGACGGCGGCCAATGCGGCCTACCGTTACGGCGACGAGTGGCTGGACAGCGTCCTGGCTTACATCGAAGCAAACATCGATTACTTCAGCGTGGAGATGGCGGCGAGACTGCCCGAGCTGCGTTTTGCGAAGCCGGAGGGCACCTATATGGTCTGGCTCGACTGCCGCCCGCTCGGCATGACGCCGGACGAACTGAAAAGCTTCATGCTGCGCGAGGCGAAAATCGCCATCAACGACGGCTCCTCGTTCGGGGAAGAAGGAGCCGGCTTTATCCGGGTCAATCTCGCCGCTCCCCGCAGCGTCGTGGAAGAAGGAATTTCACGCCTGGAAGCGGCCGTCAAAGCGAGAAAAGCGGGTTCGGGGCAATAAGCCGCGTTCTCTCTTGGCAGATCAAACATAGCCGCTAGTCCCAAGCCGGCAGCGTACCCGAGGAGACGGTATGGATGTTTTCCAGCAGCCACGTTCTATCGTTCTCGCGTTCGACGCGCTGCGCAGCCTGCAGGGCAAGCGCGAGATATTCATCGCGGCGGGCGGCGTCTCCTTGGATTTCGCAGGCCCGGGCCAGCGCTTCATAAGCGAAGCCGGTATCAAAATCGTTCAGCTGGTGGCGCAAACAAAGCGACAACGATTTTTCGGCATGAAACATCGCGGGCTCGGCTCTTCCGGTGAGCGCATACACCCGTGAAATCAGCCATTCGCCTCTCGCGAAATGCAGCGGCGTTCCGGCCATTCCCCAATGAAATCGGGAGGCATGGGCGGCGTGAACCATCGTTTCGTCATCGGCTTCGCTCCGGTTCGGTTTTTCAATGAAGTCCCACGTCGCATTAAACAAATCGGCCGCCAATTTCTTGTGAACCTCGGCGTCCACATGGAGCTTTAATTCGGTCATCGGTATCCTCCGCTGGGGTTATGGGATAAACGGCATCGCGTGCCGATTCAAATCCATGTAAACAAGCCGGGCGGCGATTGTCAAGCGTTTCGTCCCCGGCGATGGCTTCGGAATCGCAATACGGATGAGGAAGCATTTTGGAAAGGAGAGATCCAATGGCGGAAAATCGCTGGACAGAAACGGACGTCGATCTTCCGGCAGGGCTGTCCCGGCCGGCAAGACGGGCGCTCGAAGGAGCGGGCTATATACGGCTGGAGCAGCTCGCGAAGGCGCGCGAAGCGGATGTTCTGAAGCTGCACGGCATGGGGCCGAAAGCGATGGAGCTGCTGCGGCAGGCGCTGGCGGACAAGGGGCTTTCGTTTGCGGAAGCCGAAAAAGGTTGAGAAAATGAAGAACGGACGGATTTCGAAAATCGCATGATGGGGAAAAACCGCCGTCATCGTCGGCGCGGAAAGCGGCCCTTGCCGCAAACCGGTCTTCTCCGCCAGCGCAAAAATGGAGGAATTCATCTTGCTCGCTTCACTGGAGCACGTCCAAATCCCGGTACGCCAAATGGACCGGGCGATCGCATGGTATACGGAGCAGCTCGGCTTTCAATTGAAGAGCCGGGACGGCAATCGCATCGCTTTTCTTCATTTGCCGGAAGGGCCGCATCTGATGCTGTGGCAGACCGAAGACGAATCGGCGGCCGCGAACTTTAAAGTGAACGGCACGGATTTTCCCGTGCTGTTATTCCGGACAAGCCGGATTCACGAGCTTTATGAACGGCTCGCCGGCATCGGAGCCCGCATCCAGCAGTATCAGGACGACGGGTTCGCCTGGGTGCTGAAATTTTACGATCCCGAAGGGAATCTGTGGGGCGTGCTGCAGTTCAGCTCCCCTTCCGGCGAGTGAAGCCGGGCAAACCGTTGCGGAAAAAACGAAGCCTGTGGAAGTAGAAAATAGGGGGAGTTTGGGCGGATGACGATGATGAACGTGCTGGATCATGGCTATGTGCGGCTGGTGGACCATTTGGGCTCCGATCTGACCGTAGTGAATGCCGCCCGCGTCTCGTATGCGAAAGAATCGTTCGAGCTTTCCGAAGGCGACATAAGGCTCATTAAATTTCTTGCCCGGGAAGGGCATACAAGCCCGTTCAGACACGCAATCGCGCAGTTTGAAGTCTACGCGCCGCTCATGGTGGCCCGGCAGTGGTGGAAATACGTTGTCGGCTCGGCTCATTATGAAGGCACTGGAGACAGCCTGGACGCCTGGAACGAATCCAGCCGCCGGTACATTACGGAAGAACCGGTATTCTACACCCCGCAGGCGGACGAATGAAGATCGAGGCCCGAGAACTCCAAGCAGGGCAGCGGCGAGGCCGTCTCGTGGGAGCTCGGCGAGAAGCATACGCGGGAACTGATGGCGTACGTCGAACAAGGCCTGAGAAAATATGAAGCGGCGCTAGCCGACGGCATCTGCGCCGAGCAGGCCCGCTTGTTCCTGCCCGCCTACGGGATGTACGTCCGCTGGTATTGGACGGCCTCCCTGCAATCGGTCGCGCACTTCCTGGCGCAGCGGCTGGAGCATGACGCGCAGAAAGAAATTCAGCTTTATGCCAAGGCGATTCTGGAGCTGATCCGGCCGATGTTCCCGGTGTCGCTGGAGATGCTGACGGCAAAGAAAATCTGAAATCGTCATCTGCGCCCGATGAAGTGGAGGAAAGCGATGAAAACGAACGTTTACATGGTCCGGCATGCCGATTCGCCGTTCGTCTTCGGCGAAGAACGCACGAGAGGACTTTCGCAGGAAGGCTTCGCCGCGGCGAAACGGGCCGCCGAATTTTTCACAGATGTCGAGATCCATTACATTGCGTCGAGCCCCTACGCCAGGGCGAAACAAACGGTCCAAACCATCGCCGAGCAAAAAGCGCTGCCGATCGACGAGTTCGAAGCGCTCGCCGAACGTGCGATCAAAGGACTGGATTATAAAGCGCCATGGGAGGAGCTGCTAGCAGCCATCCGACGGTCTTTCGAGGACAAAGACTTTGCGCTGGCAGGCGGCGAATCGACACGACAGGCGCAGGAGCGGGCGGTCCCGGTCCTAGAGAAGCTGCTGCAGGAGCGGCGGGGCCAAAATATCGTCATCGGCACGCACGGCAATATCATGACGATCATGATGAACCATTACGATGATTCGTATGGGTATGCGTTTTGGGATGCAACGACGAAGGCGGACATCTATAAACTGGTCTTTGACGGGAACCGGCTGGAGCAGGTGGAGCGGATCTGGAGCTAGATATTGCTTCCAGGCTCCGGCCGGATGCGGGAAGCGGCGTTACCTGCCTTTCAGCCGCTCCCGCAATGCTAAGGCGATGCATTCGCCCATTTCTTTGGTGCCCAGCAGCTTGCGGGGGTCGTCCAGCTCCGTGTATAAATCGGCCGTACGATAGCCGGATTCCAGCGTTCCCTTGACCGCGTCTTCAATGGCGGCGGCTTCGGCTTCCAATCGAAACGTATGCCGCAGCATCAAAGCGACGCATCGAATGGCGCCGATTGGATTAGCGGCATTACGCCCTGCGATGGCCGGTGCGGACCCATGGATCGGCTCATACAGCCCGAAGCCGGAATCGCCGAGACTTGCGGACGGAACCAGCCCGATCGAGCCCGGCAGCACGGCAGCTTCATCCGACAAAATATCGCCGAACAGATTGCTCGTCAGTATAACATCGAACTGTTTCGGGTTTAAGATCAGCTGCATGGCTGCGCTATCGGCATGGAGGTAATCGAGTTCGATGCCCGGGAAGGCCGCCGCCGTTTCCGCCGCGATTTCCCGCCACAGCACGCTGCTTTTCAGCACGTTCGACTTCGCGACCAGCGTGACCTTTCGTCTTCGTTTCCCGGCCCATTCGAACGCTTTGACGGCAATGCTTCGGATTTCCGATTCGGTATACGCCTCCACATCGGCATATTCCCTTTCACCCTGCACGATTCGCTCTTTCTTTTCGCCAAAATACATACCGGATATCAGCTCGCGGACGATGACGAAATTGACATCTCGAATCCGCTGTTCTTTAATGGGAGACAGATGCAAGAGCGGCTCGTCGATTTTCGTTTCCCTGAAATTGGCATAAAGATGAAAATGCTTGCGCAGCGGAAGAATGGCTTCACGCTCGATGCCCGACCATTTCGGATGGTTCAGCTCCTCCGGCGGACCGCCGAACGGGCCTTTCAGCAGAGCGTCGCATTTCTCGGCGCGTGCCAGCGTGTGTGCCGGAAGATGCTCGCCGTATTTGTCGTATGCTTCGCCGCCGGCTTCCAGCGGAACAAGGTCGAACCGAAGCTGACGGTGCGCTTCGATCACGCTCAGGATGTTCAACGCTTCCTGCATCACTTCGGGGCCGATGTAATCGCCTTTCAACACGCCGATCTTTGTCATAGGGGCCTCCTGGAAATTGATTTTTAGATGATTCTAATCCAGATCCTGTTATTAGTGAAATATATATATGAAATAGACAAAATAGTTTTTTCCTATAAGAGGAGGAGCCGCATGAAAGAAGGTTGGGAACGCATATTGCCGCCGGTCCACTATGATGTGCTGCAGATCAGCGAGATTGTTCGCCCGGCTTTTCCCCATCGCAAGATCGCGGCAGCCGAACGGATCGGGATTGGGCTCAGCAACGTGAATTATAAAATCACACTCGACGGAAGCGATGTGCCTTATGTCGTCCGGTTGTACAGGATGGGAACGGAAACCGCGGAAAAAGAGCTGGCGATTGCGCGGCTGATCCGGGAAACGGTGCCGGTCGCCGACTTCCTCTATGCCGACACGAGCTGCAGCTCGTTTCCCAAGCCGTGGGCGGTGCTGGAATGGAAGGAAGGCGTGCTGCTGCGCGATGTCATGCAGAACAGCAGCCCGGAGGATATCGCGTCGGCCGCGGCGTCTGCGGGAAGCGTGCTGGCGGACATTCACCGTCACCCTTTTGCCGAATCCGGGTTTTTCGACCGGCATTTTCACGTAACCGAGCGCATCGAAATGAGCGGCGAACGGTTCCTCTCCTTCATCGAAAACAGCCTCTCCCATGAACCTTGCGGCGAGTGGCTGGGCGGGGAGCTGTCGCGGGAGGTCCGGTCCTTTGCCCAAAAATACGCCCCGTTATTATCGGAAAGCGGGGAAACGCCGGTTCTCGTCCATTCGGACTATAACGGCCTGAATATTTTGGTGCGGCAGGGTTCGGCGGGCTGGGAGGTTTCGGCCGTGCTCGACTGGGAGGATTCGTTTGCCTTTAGCCGGAACGCGGACATCGCCAACCTGCTGCGATATGAAGAGGACGGTTCGCGATTCGAAAAGCATGCGGTCGCGGCTTACCTGGCGCAGGGCGGGAAGCTGGAGGGAAACTGGAAGCTTCTGTCCAAGCTCGAGGATCTCGTTGCCCTATGCGATATGCTGAGCAGTTCCACGTCGAACACGCCGAACCGGGTGCGGGACCTGCAGCGGCTTATCGCGCGCACGGTGCGGTCGTATTAGAACATGAACGTGCGTTCATGATATAGTGGAACGAGAACGTTACGGAACGGGGACCGAAGACGATGGACAAACGTGCAGGCAAAAATCGCGCCGGCCAGGCGCTGCCGGGGACGAAAGGAAGCCGAGGTGAGGCGGGCCGCGCGGGCGAAAGTACCCGGCGTGAGCGGGGCTTTGCGGGCATGGCGGAGACGAAAGGAAGCCGAGGCGAGGCGGGCCGCGCAGGCGGAAGCGCCCGGCGTGAGCGGGGCTTCGCGGGCATGGCGGAGACGAAGGGAAGCCAAGGTGAGGCGGGCCGCGCGGATAAAAGCACCCGGCGTGGGCGGGGCTTCGCTGGCAAGCCGGCGGACGCTGCCGCGGTGCGGATTCACGGCGCTCAGCGAGCATCGGCCGACGACGTGCGGGTAGGCGACCGGATCGTCGTCACGATCAAGAGAATCGGCATTAACGGCGAGGGCGTCGGCTATTTCCGCCGCAAAGCGGTGTTCGTGCCGGGGGCGCTCCCGGGCGAAGTCGTCAAAGCGCGCGTCACGGCGGCGGAGAAGAACCGGCTCGTCGCGGAGCTGACGGAGATTGAGAAGCGCTCACCGGAGCGAATCGAGCCTGCGTGCCCGGTCTATGAGGCATGCGGCGGCTGCCAGCTGCAGCATCTCTCGTATGCCGGGCAGCTGGCGGCCAAGGAAGAGCTGGTGCGCGAGGCGTTCTCGCGCTATGCGGGCATCGAGGGGGCGGCGCTGCCGCTCCGCCCCATGCTGGGGATGGACGAGCCTTGGGGCTATCGCAACAAGGCTCAGCTGCAGGCAGGCCGAGGCCCAGGCGGGCGGCCTGCGCTTGGATTGTACGAGCCGGGCAGCCATCGGCTCGTTGACATTGCGGGGTGCGCGGTCCAGCACCCCGCCTTGAACGCGGCGGCCGCCGCCGTGCTCCGCTGTGCGGAGCAGTGCGGCGTGCCGCTTGGCGAGCGCGGACGCGGGCTGCGCACCGTCGTGCTGCGCGTCGCGCCTGCGGCAGGCGAGCTGCAGCTGACGCTCGTCGCCGCGGAAGAGCGGTTCGAAGGCCGCGATCGCCTCGTCGCGGCCATCCGGCGGGACATTCCCGCGATCACGTCGATTTCCGTGAACGTGAACAAGGACAGGACGCCGCTCGTATTCGGCGAGCGGACCGTCCTGCTCTGGGGCAAACCGGCGCTGGAGACGGAGCTCGGCGAGCTGCGGTTCGCCCTGTCGCCTCGGGCATTCTTCCAGCTGAATCCGGCCCAAACGACCAAGCTGTACGACGCGGTACGGGAAGCGGCGGCGCTGACCGGCTCGGAAACCGTGGTCGACGCGTATTGCGGCACGGGCACGATTGCGCTTTGGCTGGCTCCGTTCGCCCGCGAAGTGCGGGGCATCGAAACGATCCGCGAGGCGGTGGACGATGCGGAGCGCAACGCCGCCCTGAATGGGCGGACCAACGCCCGCTTCTATGCCGGGAAAGCGGAGGAGCTGCTCCCCCGCTGGACGGAGCGCGGGTTCCGCCCCGACGTCATCGTTGTCGACCCGCCGCGTACCGGCTGCGACCCGCGCCTTTTGCAGACGATCGTCGACACGAAGCCGAAGCGTTTCGTCTACGTCTCCTGCAATCCGTCAACGCTTGCCAAGGACTGCCGTTTCCTGTTCGAATCAGGCTTCAATTTGGAGTGGATCCAGCCGGTCGACATGTTCCCTCACACGGCGCATGTGGAGTGCGTAATAGGAATACAACGAATCGATACGTAGAAATCCTTTGTTTTCAACTCTTTGCGCGATTTATGACGTTCACGGTGTTCAGTAAGCTATCCCGATCCGGTCTATCTGGCCGGATCGGGATTTTTTTGTCGGTAACAAGTTTTCGAACTCGTATCGCTTCGAGGACTGTGAGATGTTGATCTTGCAAGAAATTATTCGTCCGACTTTTTGGTAGAATTTTTTTGTGCATAATACATTTCTAACATGTCCCATAACTGCTCGGCAACATTCTGCGGAGACAGGGGCATCTTGTTTTTGATCCACCATTCCACGACGCCAACGTATGCTGATAACATAAATTGAACGGCAACCTCTTTGTTGCCTTCCTCGTAATTCCCGCTTACTTTCAGTCGTTCAATTATTCCGTTTTTGACTAATTGAATCAATTGCTCCTGAAAACAAGAGGTACCTTTGTTGGTAAGGATCGTGAAATAAAAAGAAAAGTGTGCTTCAAAATAAAGAAACATCGGCAGAAGGGAAAGATCAAGATTGAATTTTTCCTCTGGAAGTTTTGATAGAATGCAAAATTCCAACATATTGCCCAAATGTTCTTTAATCGCTTTGTCGAGCAAATCAAATTTGTCCGAATAATGAAGATAAACTGTACCCCTGTGAATATCGGCTCTATTCGAGATATCGTTAATCGTAATCGTATCGAAGTCTTTCTCGGACATCAATTCAATCAGAGCTTGATAAATGGCTTCCTTCGTCTTGATGGTTCTTCTGTCTACTTTCGACATGGTGTTATGACCTCCCCTCGGCTTATGTTTCTGATCAAATTTGAACGATGTGTCAATTACATGACACAAATCACTTTTTTGAACATTGAGATACAGTATGGACTCTTTATAATGTAAATCAATACATTTGAGTTAATCAACAGATGTCGTCTAATCATGTTGAAAATATAAAAATGTAGAGCTCTAAAAAATTACGGAAGAGAGGCGGAATGATCATGAAAATTGAAGTTTGGTCGGATATCATGTGCCCGTTGTGTTATATCGGTAAAACGAATTTAGATAAAGCTCTAGAACAATTCGGTCAAAAGGATCAAGTAGAAGTCATCTACAGACCGTTCCAGCTATTCCCTGATGCTCCCAGCAAAACTGGAAAAAATTATTATGATTGGACAGCCGAGATTCATGGTGGCGGAATGTCCCCTGACTTTGTAAGAGAAGGTAATAAAGCGGTGATCCAGATGGGCAAAAGTGTTGGCCTCACCTATAATCTTGACACATTGATTCCATCCAATACGACAGATGCTCTACGCGTGGAGATTTTTGCGCAGGAACAGGGCAAAGCAGCGGCATGGATGGCTTCCATTTATAAGGCTTACTTTACTGATGCATTGGATATCAGCGATCATGAGACATTAGCTATGTTAGCTGGCGAGAGCGGTCTTGACGCCAGTGAAGTTCTTGCCATGCTATCAACTGATCGATACAAGGATACGGTCAAGAAGGAACGCCAAAACGGATCCAGAAAGGGAATTGCCGGAACACCGTTCTATATTTTCAATGATAAGTATGCCGTCTCTGGGGTAAGAAGCAGTGATGCATTCCTCGATGTAATTGAACAAGTCTGGAGAGAGGAACATCCTCTGCAGATGATTGACAATGGGGCAAACGGAAATTTCGAGGGCGGTATCTGTGGGGAAAACGGCGTGTGCAACATATAAATTGATCCGCGTTCTTAGAGGCGACCCAAAATGAATTGAGTTTCGAAGCCCTTAATGGCTGACAGTCTGATTTGTATAATTTGCAAACATCATTTTTTTCTCAGGGCAACTTTACTAGCAGGGGAGTAAATCTAAAATGAAAACAAACTATGAACCGATCTTTGAACCTTTGACCTTTCGTTCAGGCGTACAACTCAGAAATCGGGTGCTTATGGCACCGATGACCAATTCCTCCTCTCATGAGGATGGAACCGTGTCAGAGCAAGAACTGGCTTATTATCAAGAGCGGGCAGGGGGCGTCGGTGCAGTTATTACAGCTTGTGCACATGTTACGCCGGAAGGTAAGGCTTATGTAAACGAACTCGGTGCGGATAGTGATGCTTGTATTCCTGGGTTGGCCAAACTTTCGCGCACGATTCAAGATCAAGGATCGAAGGCAATTTTACAAATTTTCCATGCTGGGAGAATGACATCGCAAGATTTAATTGGCGGGCAGCAGCCGATTAGCGCCAGCGCAATAGCAGCAGCACGTCAGGGCTCGGTTGTCCCGAGGGAAATGACAGAAGAAGAAATCCATGACATCATTAATGCTTTCGGCGAAGCAACTCGTAGAGCCATTGAAGCAGGCTTTAACGGTGTCGAAATTCACGGCGCAAATACGTACTTGATTCAACAATTCTTTTCCCCTCATTCTAACCGCAGATCCGATCGGTGGGGAGGCACGATTGAAAAAAGAATGGCGTTTCCACTTGCCGTCATCAACAATGTGAAACATGTTGTCGCTGCCCATGCCAAAGAGCCGTTCGTCGTCGGGTATCGAGTATCTCCTGAAGAAATAGAAAATCCGGGCATTACAATGGAAGACACGCTGCATTTGGTGGACGCTTTGGCCGAACAGGAGCTCGATTACATTCATGTGTCGGTAAGAGGCTTTTGGGATGGATCAATTCGCGATAAGGAGGATACCCAATCACGCATCCTTCGCATTCAAGAAAGGGCAGCTAATCGAGTCGCCATAATTGGAGTGGGAGGGCTTTCTTCGCCAGAAGATGTTGCCAAGGCTCTGGACACCGGAGTATCTTTAGTGGCTTTGGCGCATGCTATCATTATGGAGCCCAAGTGGGTCGAGAAGGTTCAAAGTAATCGGGATGCCCATATCCGAACGACCTTGCCGAAATCGGCTCAAAAAGAACTGGTCATACCGGATCCCATGTGGAATTTGCTTTTAAGTGTGCCTGGCTGGTTTCCGGTTGTGTAAGCACGTTACCCAGGCTCATCGTAACGATTTTAAGAAGGAGTAGTAGCCGTTCTTGATGCGGCTTCGAGCATAAATAAGGCCCGCAGACAGAATGGTATCTGCGGGCTTCCTTATAGAAGTAGTAAACTGCGGTTTATCAAGGATTATAGATCTTATATCTGCCCACCCTTAGACATTGTTGCTGCTTGCAAAAAAATCGCGTGTTTTTTGGCGATCCTTAGGTGTTAATACGCGATTAAGCTCATCATTTAGCCAACTCAAGGACTTGTTGCGTAACGTATTCCGCATGTTTTCTTCAGCCTCAAGCATCGATAATTTAATAATGCAGGGAGTGGCTTTTGCACATGCCTCAAAATCCTCATCTTGGCAAAGATAACTGTTATTTTTAATGTTTTTACATTGAAAAATGGGGGTCGCACCTTCAACAGCTTCTACGACATCCCAAAATGAGATCTCCGCAGGAGGTTTTGCTAATTTATATCCACCTTTTACCCCCGGAATGGAGCTAACGATACCCGCTTTAGTTAACTTACCGAACATCTTCGATAGGTAGGTTTCCGAAATTCCTTGAAAAGCGGATAGTTCCTTAATACCAATGGTCGTATCGGGAGGAATATCTATCAAATAAACTAAGCAATGTAGTGAATACTCAACTCCAATACTATACTGCATAGAAACACCTGCTTTCATAAAGCAAACTTGATACTAAACATCTTAGGTGGCTTAATAACTCTTTGTCAAACAAAGGTTTGAAAAATTTTTTGCGAAAGAGCCATCTGTTTACTGATTGACAATCCAGCTATAAAATTATATTGTCGATATATATAATCGTCGATTTTATATATCGATGATATGATCAAAACAAAATAACTTACACACGGAGGAGATCACCATGCAAGTTAGATTTGACTATACGAAAACAAGTCCGGAAGCTTTCCAAACCATGCTGAAGCTGGAAGGATTCATTAAGACAAGTGGATTGGATCCAAAGCTGTATGAACTCATTAAAATCAAAGCATCGCAAATCAACGGCTGCGCTTTTTGCATTAACATGCACACAAAGGAAGCACGGAAGATGGGCGAGTCTGAGCAGCGGATATATTTACTGAATGCATGGCGTGAAGCACCGTTCTATACGGATAAAGAAAGAGCAGTTCTAGAACTCACAGAAGCAGTGACCCGTATTTCACACGGTGGTGTGTCACAGGATTTATACGAGAGAGTGCGAAAGCATGTAAGCGAGGAAGAATATGTAGCAATTATTATGGCGATCAATGCCATCAACTCTTGGAATCGAATCGCCATCTCTACTGGGATGTACCCTGAACAGGACTAACGTGAAGGAGAAATCAGCCATGCAGCCGTTTTTTTTGACAGGCTGGAACCAGTGAGGTGCCACATGGCTGGACCGCCGGAATCCCTGTGCATTTATGCACAGGGACTTCATCATAAACACAAAGACGGAGGAAAGATGAGATATAAGATCCTATTATTTGATCTGGATGATACATTGCTGGATTTCGGCGCGAATGAAGTGGATTCATTAACCAAATTGTTTCTTCAATATGGATATACATTTTCGGATGAGTTGTTTCAATTATATAATTCTGTAAATAAACAGTTATGGACTGATTATGAAGATGGGAAAATTCCACTCGATGTTGTTCTGAACTCCAGATTCTCGGAAACGATGTTGAAGCTGGGGAAAGTCGTTGACGGATTAGAATGGGAAGGTTTGTACAGAGAATTGTTGAGCGATGGAAACCAACTGCTGATGGAGGGCGCAATGGATGTCTGTCATCGCTTATGTAAAACCCATCGAATGTTCATAATCACGAATGGTATCACCCACACGCAAATCAAACGCTTGAAGCAATCGGGACTATATGACTTTTTCGAAGACATCTTTGATTCACAAAGCATTGGTTATCAAAAACCGGCAGAAGAATTTTTTGATTACGTGATTGGTCATATCTCAGATTTTCATAGAAAGGATGCGCTTGTCATTGGAGATTCGTTAAATACGGACATCAAAGGTGGTCTTATATCCGGCATTGACACCTGTTGGATCAACAGAAAAGCGCAGAAAAGTCCGGCAGAAATTAAAAGCACATATACGATCTCAAGTTTAACGGAGCTAGTTCCCATCTGCTAGGCTGAATTGCTTTTACGGTTTCTATTCCAACAATGTCGAACACTTCCTATAGGCTAAGCCGCGACGTCATCCGCGTTCCGGCAGGCGATGCGGCCTTGCCGGGTGAGTCTACGGCCGGACCGATGGAGTCGAGGTCCAGGCCGAGTGCGATTTCGGCGCCTACGATCGCGCCGGCCGATGTTCCAATGATGAGATCCGCTCCGGCAAGATCGATACTGTGGGCGAGGAGACCGGCCGCGAGTCCGCTTTCCCAGGCCCGGCCGACCGGTCCGCCGCCTCCGAGAACGAGCGCTCGACCGCGGGTCCGCAAAGAAGTGCTTGCTGGTGAATTCGGCATGAACCTCTTTCGAGCAGTGGATTGATGACTCCATGACAGACCCGCGAGCGTAATAACGGCCGCAATACCTATTCCTGTCCATTTCGTTTTTGTCCATTTCATGGTTTTAAACCTCCTTCATTTTAGTAAAACGGGTAAGGATAAACGCCGCGCGTTAGCGAATGCTGCACGTATTGCGGCCAAGCATTTTATTAATTGCACATCTTTGCGTTAAGCCGGTGAATAACAAAGGAATGGCGACCAAGCCGAACAACTTCCAATAACCGGGTAAAAAATAAAAGAGCGTTAAGAAAGCAATTCCGAATACGATACGAGTAACACGATCGGCTCCACCTACGTTTTTCATTGCAGCTCCTCCTTTTCCGTTAGATTGTCTTTACAGATTTGATGATACCAGCGCGGGATTAAAGCGACCGTAACTTGATCACACAGAAGAAAAAATGCGGCTGTTTACGGAGATCCAAATAAAAAAGGCCGGGGAACAAGCCCCGGCGTTGTCATCTTACGATCGTTTAAAGCTCCATATAATGTTCCAGCCCGGTACGATTGACGAGCGTAATTTTTCCTCTTGTAATAATCAGACCCTCTTTTTCAAGAAGCTTCAACGTTCGGCTGATGACTTCCCGGGCGGTTCCCAATTCGACCGACAACGTGTCGTGAGTGATCAGAAGGGTATCGCTTCCATTCTCGGTCATCTGAATCAAATATTCGGCAATTCGTCCGCGGATGGACTTGAAGTTGATGCTGTCCAGAAGGTTGGACATGATGATAATCCTTTTGGCAAAAGACTTGAAAATAAACTGGCGGAAGCTTCGATACCGGTCTGACCAATCGCGGAAAATACTTGCCGGAATCGCCAGTGCAAGACAGCGCTTTTCCGTACAGGCTGAAGCTTCATATTCACTCTCGCCGAGAATGCTTGACGTCGTGAGCGGGCAGCATTCTCCGCCATGAATGCGGTAAAGGGTTATTTCTCTGCCGCTGCCGCTTATTTTGTACATTCTGATCGTTCTTTCAAACCATAAGCGCATACTCAAGGAACTGGCCTTCTTGGATCGCTTTATTTGGCTCCAGTGTCAGGACTTCAATTCCTTGTTGGCTCCAATCCTGCTCGGAGATTTCGGACAGGCTTGGGAAAAGCGAAACGATTTGAGGAATATGCGCAAGTACGGTTGAACTCACCGATCTCATCTCCTTATGAAGCTGCCTTTCTTGGCAGAATGCATGTTACCATAATGGGCTGGTTCATGTCTGTGATCGTATCACACACAATCTTCCCTTCAAAAACTTGTCACAAGCCGGCTCAAGCGGCTCGCGGCTGCTGCGGACCGGCCAAACGCGAATCGTTTAGTAAATTTACAAAAAACAAATCTATGTTATATTAAAAGTGCTGAATTTCAAAGGAGGGTAATCATGATTGGATTGAAGGACATAGCAAAGCTTGCGAATGTCTCGGTCTCTACGGTTTCGAATGTGTTGAACGGGCGAAAAAACGTAGGGAAGGCAACCCGCGAGCGAATATTGCAAATCTGTTCGGAACAAGGATATTCCCACGCATCGAACAAGCATTCTAAGCCGTCTCAAACCCGTACAATCGCCTTTATTTTCAGCGACTTCGATCGTGATTTTTACTTGAAAATCATTCAAGGGATCAGCGACTGCCTGACGGAAAACGGGTACGATTTGATCATCTGCACGAGCAAGTCCAGCGGAAACGTGATGAGGCGCCATTTCGCGAGCGGCTGCATCAGCCTGGACGGCAGTATGACGGACGATTATTTGATCTCGATCGCCAAACCGGATTTTCCCATCGTCTTGATGGACCGCATCATTGAACATCCGTATGCCAATACCAAAAGCGTGATCGTCGACAACTATCCGGTCATGTGCGAAATGGTACAAGGGCTGGTGGACAAAGGCTACCGGCGGTTTGCGTATATCGGGGGGCTGGAGTTTACGCTGGATAACCAGGAACGCTTCGCGGGCTTGACGGACACGCTGGAGAAGAACGGCATCCAATTTGACCGCCGCAACTATTTTCACGGAAATTACCGCGAGAACAGCGGGTATCAGGCCGCCAAAATCCTGATTCTGAGCAATGCCTTGCCCGATGTGCTGGTCTGCGCGAACGATAATATGGCCATCGGAGCGATCCGGGCATTCGAAGAAAACCGGATTAAAGTGCCGGACGATATCGCCGTCACCGGATTCGACGATTCGGACTCCGCGGCGATGGCAGGCTTGACCACCATATCGATTCCCCGGTACGAAAGCGGCTATTTGGCCGCCAAGGAGCTGCTCGGTTTGATTGCCGGAACGGGCAATAACGAGCCGTTTAAGCTGAGCGCCGCGATTCGATGGCGGAAATCAGTAAAATGAGAAAAATTTAAGTAAATTTAATTAAAACTTTAGCATATACATGATAGGTTTTACTTGTGTAATCGCCTTCATTTGGGTTGACAATCCAAATAAAAAGCAATAAGATATGATGCGTAAAATCGTTTTACTAAAATGCGCTTTAGGGGAGGGGAAAATTGTGAAACAAGTAAAAAAAGCATTCGGTTTATTAACGGCAGCGGCTTTGGTTGCCGCCTTGGCGGGATGCGGAAGCTCGAACAGCGGCAATTCGAATACAGCCGCCGGATCGGAACCGGCTTCGGGTTCGGCGGCGCCGGCTAAAGAAAAACTGCAAAAAATATCCATTTTCCAATCGAAGGTTGAAATTTCCGACGCTTTGGAAGCACTTACAAAGAAGTACACGGAAGAAACGGGCAATGAGGTTGAAGTATGGGGCGCTGCCGGGGATGACTACATGACGCAGCTGCAGGCCAAATTGACCGCCAATCAGGGACCGTCCATTTTCAGTATCGGTACGGGTGCGCCGGCGGATAAGCTGAAGTCCTACTTTTACGACCTGAGCAATGAACCGTATGTGAAGGATATTGCGCCGAATATGGCGTTGAAGGAGGACGGCAAAGTCGTCGGCGTTCCTTATGGCGTAGAGGGCTTCGGTCTGGTTTACAACAAGGACCTGGTTGACCCCAAAAACGTGACCGAACTCGCCTCGTTCACCAAAACGATGGAGGAGCTGAAAGCGAAGGGCATTAACCCGCTGAGTTTGTCCCAGGAAGCGTTCTTCCTGATCGGCCACATCCTGAATACTCCGTTTGCTCTGCAGCCGGATCCGCAGGCGTTTATCGAGAAATTGAACAAGGGCGAAGTCAAGATGGCCGATACGAAGGAATTCCAGGAATTCGGCAAATTTATGGATGTCATCAAGGCCGACAGCAAAAACCCGCTCGAAGTCAAATACGATACGCAGATGGGCGACTTTGCGACAGGCAAAACCGCGATGGTCCACCAAGGCAACTGGAGCTACACGATGCTGAAGGACTTCGGGAACATGGACGACAAGCTCGGCATGATGCCGTTCCCTTTGGAAGGAAACAATAAAATCGCGGTCGGCGTCGCAAGCAACTGGGTCATCAACGGCAAGGCGAGCCCGGATGAAATCAAAGCCGCCGAAGCGTTCCTGAACTGGCTGTTTACAAGCGATACCGGTAAAAAAGCAATCGTCGACGATTTTAAATTTATTCCGGCAATGACGAATATTCCGGCAGACAATCTGGATCCGCTGTCCAAAGTCGTGTACGATGCGGCGAAGAGCGGACAAACGATTCCTTGGGCAACGAATTACTACCCGCCCAATATCGTGGTGAACGATTTGACTCCGGTTGCGCAGGCCTATTTCCTCGATAAGAACATGACCGGCCAGCAGCTGCTGGAGAAGCTCGACGCCGCGTGGGCAAAAGCTGCCAAATAAGCAGCCGGTAGGTTACAAAACGAAAGCCTAACCCCAAACGTTCGTTCACTTCGCGCGTTAGGCTTTCGTTATCTTTTCGGTAAGGGCGGGCATGAATATGAACAAAACAAAGGACAGAGCTTGGTTCGCTGTTTTCACGGTTCCGCTCCTTTTTATTTTTACGACGGTCGTCATTATCCCGTTTATCATCGGAATATTCTACTCTTTCGTTACCTGGGACGGCATTCCGGCCAATCCCAAAGTATTCGTGGGCGTCGATAACTATATCCAAATCTTTAAAGACCAGCGTTTCATGGCATCGGCGTGGCATACGGTCAAATTTACCGTGCTGGCGCTGCTGTCGGTCAATGTGCTCGGGCTGGTCTTTTCGCTGCTGGTGACCTCGAAGCTGCGCGTAAGCAATGCCGCGCGCACGATGTTTTTTATGCCGAACCTTATCGGCGGGCTTATTCTCGGCTATATTTGGCAGTTTCTCTTTACGGATGCCATGGAGTTCGTCGGCGACAAAACGGGCTTGCACCATGTGTTCTTTAATTGGCTGCTGAATCCGCAATTTGCTTTATACGCGATGGTGATCGTATTCACCTGGCAGATGGCGGGATATACGATGATTATTTATATTGCGGGCATTCAGGGCATTCCCGACGAAATGATCGAAGCCGCCAAGGTGGACGGCGCCAATCTGTGGCAGCGAATCACCCGGATCATATTCCCGCTGCTGATGCCGGCCTTTACGATTTGCTTATTCATGACGCTTTCGGGCGCATTCAAAATTTATGACGTCAACTTGTCGCTGACCAAAGGCGGACCGAACAACGCAACCGAGATGTTCGCCATGAACATTTTCAACGAAATATTCGGCTACGGGCGTTACGGGCTCGGTCAGGCCAAAGCGATCGTCTTTTTCCTCGTTGTCGCGATTCTCACCCTGACTCAGGTCGCGATCACCAAAAAGAGAGAGGTGCAGATGTAATGAAGAAAGCAAGCCGCGCGTTATTCGAGGTCCTGCTTGTTGTTCTTGCGCTTGCTTTCCTTTCTCCGATTTATATCATGGTGGTCAACTCGTTCAAAAACCGGGCGGAGCTGTACGAGAGCGCGCTTGCGCTGCCGCATTCGATCAGCTTTCAATATTACGCTCAGGCGATGGCGAAGATGGATTTTTTCACCGCCTTTTTGAACTCCTTAACGATAACCGTGACCTCCGTCGCGATCGTCGTGGTGCTGGCTTCCATGACTGCGTGGATGCTGGCCCGGACGGAACATAAGCTGAGCAAATTCATCTTCATGGTGTTTGTCGCGACGATGCTGATCCCTTTCCAAACGATCATGATGCCTCTCATGCAGGTGATGGACTGGATTCGCACCCATCTGCATATCCCGATGCTGAATACGCGCGGGGGCTTGATCTATATGAATATCGGCTTCCATGCCAGTATGGCGGTATTTCTCTATCACGGCTTCGTCAAGTCGATTCCGGTCGCCCTGGAGGAAGCCGCCACCTTGGACGGCTGCAGCAAATTCGGCCTGTTTTGGAAAATCGTTTTTCCGATGCTGACCACGATTACAGTAACGATCGCGATTTTGGACGTCATGGCCATGTGGAACGATTATTTGCTGCCTTCCCTCGTATTGTCCGATAAGTCGCTGCGCACGATCCCGCTGTCGACGTTCTATTTCTTCGGCGAATTCACGATCGTGTGGAACCTCGCGATGGCCGGGCTTACGCTGACGATTATACCGGTTGTCGTCTTTTATGTATTCGCACAGAAATATATTATTAAAGGGATCGCAGCGGGGGCGGTAAAATGAATATCGTGCTGATTCACACCCACGATACCGGCCGCTTCATTCAGCCCTACGGCTATGCCGTCGACACGCCCCATTTGTCGCGGTTTGCCCGGGAAAGCCTGCTGTTCCGGCAGGCGTATTGCGCAGGGCCGACCTGCTCGCCAAGCCGGGCCGCGCTGATGACCGGGATGGCGCCGCATTCGGCGGGCATGTTCGGACTGGCGCATTTGGGGGCGCAGTTGGACGATTACAGCAAGCATCTGGTTTCACATCTGAACCGTCATAACTATGAAACCGCGCTCTGCGGCATTCAGCACGAAGCGCCTCGTGCCGAGATGATCGGTTACAGCAAAATTGTCGGGAATCCCGACTATGATATGAGCGTGTTTGATTTCGATTCGGCCGGCTGGGACCGGCATAATGCCCTTGCTGCCTCCGGCTTTATCCGCGAGAGCCGCGATAAGCCGTTTTTTTTGTCTTACGGGATGTTCAACACGCACCTTAATTTTCCGAAGACGGCGGACGAATTGAACCCGGATTACGTGATGCCGCCGTTTCCTTTAAGCGATCATCGCATCAACCGGGAGCAGTGGGCGGCGTATTTGACTTCCGCCAAAATCGCGGACGAATGCGCCGGAATCGTATTGGATGCGATCCGCGAAGCGGGACTTGAGTCGAATACGCTCGTGATCTTCACGACGGACCACGGCCTGCCGTTTCCGCGGATGAAATGCAGCCTGTTCGACACCGGGATCGGCGTTTCGCTTATCGTTCGCACGCCGCACAGACATCGGAGCGGGGAGGCGACGGACGCGCTGGTCTCCCAGGTCGACCTTTTCCCGACGATCTGCGAGCTTGCCGGTCTTCTGAAGCCCGGATGGCTGCAGGGGCATTCCTTGCTTCCGATTTTGGAGGGTAGCTCGGAAGCGGTTCGCGAAGCGATTTTCGCCGAGATCAATCATCATGTCGTCTATGAGCCGATGCGATGCGTCCGCGACGAACGGTACAAATATATCCGCAATTACGGCGGGCCGTCCTATTTCGAGCCGAATCTGGATGCCAGCGAATATCGTACGTTTCTGCTGGAAAACGAATTTTTGGATACGGAGAAGCCGCGGGAGATGCTGTTCGATCTGTATCTGGATCCTATGGAACGCGTCAATTTGGCGGAGGAGAGCCGCTTTGCGCCGATGAAGCGCTCCATGGCTTCATCTTTGGACGAATGGATGGAAGCGACGGGCGATCCGATTCTGACCGGCGAAGTCCCGCTTAGACGTTGAGAAGCGGAAGGCGGCATAGGGCGGCAAACGCATAGCGAAGGAAGTGACCGGCAATGAGAATCGTAATCCTGGGTGATTTTCATTTAAACCCCGAACAATATGAGGCGACGCAGGCCGCCATGGAAGATATCCGGCGCTGCCGGGCTGATCTCGTCATTCCGCTGGGGGATTTCGGAAGCCGGATGAAGATCGGAACCGTTGAAGGGCTTGAGGAAGCGCAGCGCTTCCTGCGGATGCCGGGAGTGCCGCTTCGACCGATTCTCGGCAATCACGATTTGGAGCGTGAATCCGGCGCAGGGGAGCAGCGGAAAGGGACGATGCAGGAACGGTTTGTCCGGATGTTCGGCCTGGATAAACCTTACGGGGTCATGGAATTCGATCGTTTCCGGTTCTTTTTCGCATCCACGGAACCGCAGGACGAGAATTCCTGCTACGACGTCCAGGAAGTGTTCGCGACGGACGAGCAATTCGACTGGCTGAAGAGCAAGCTGAAGGAGCGGCCGAATATTCCCGTTATTTTCTTTACGCACGCTCCGCCGGTCGGGGCGGGACTGCGGACGGTGCCGCGGGTTCATGTGCGTTCGACCAATGCGTACCTGGACGAAAATCACGATCCGTACCGGTGGTACCGCTTGTTTAAACATACGCCGGAAATTGTCATGTGGTTTTCGGCCCACTATCACCTGAGCCACGTTCATCCGGACTCGCATACGTACCGCTTCGGCACTCATTTTTTTATAACGGGCGTACACGGCGCCTCTTTCACGAGGGACGGGAACCGGCAGTCCCGCATATTGGAGCTCGAGGAAAACTCGGTAAAGGTGCTGACGCTCGACCATAGCGAACGCTCGGTCACGGAAGAGGGAGGATGGACGTTTGGAGGTCCCTTGAAGCGCTTGGTGAACCCGACCGTGCTGTCCCCCAAATGCGTTCACGCCGTTTCCGTCGGGGAATCCCCGGCCGCGAGGGGCGGGCTTGTCCCTTTGTCTCCCGACCGCTGCCTCGTTTCGACGCAGGACGGGTTTACTTGGGAGGTCGAACCGCGGGTAGAAGCGGTGTTCGGCACCCTCCACATCGGCCCCGCTTTAACGGGCGCCGCCGTTTCCGGGGATTGCGTCTGGATGGCCTGGGGCAGCGAGGTCGGCCTGAGCGACCGGCGGAGCCCGTGGAGGTTTGTGCGGGACGCGAACGGGCCTTGGCCGCTCGTGAAGGAGCGGCTGAAAAACGGCGCGACCGCCATCGCCGCCCGACCGGACGGCGGGATCTGGGCGGCAGCTGGGCTGGAGCTCCTGAGTATGAGCGGCTCACCGGACCGGGCGGCCCTCGCCGCCGAACCGTACGCCCCGCTCCCGGAGCCGAGCCGGTCATTGATCGCGGACGGATCGTCGCTGTGGACCTTGTCCGAATCCGGAACGGTCTATCGTTACGATGAGCGCGGAGGGTTCGAACCCGTTCGAAACGCGCTTGCATGGGATACGTGGAAAGGTTATTCTGCTGCTCTTCACCCGGAAAACGGCAGGCTGCTGCTTTCATCGGAGGACGGCCATCATACATTCACCGTGACGCTGCCGGTTCCGGTAACGGAAGCGAAGGAGGTTCAGGTCGTTTGCCTGGGCGGACACCGCGTCCTTGCAGCGGCAGCGGGGGAAGCTTTTGTCTCGGTTGTTAGTGAACAAACCGTCGTCAGGCTGGAAACGGGCGGAGGTTTTGTTACGGCCCTCAGCCGGTCTTATCCGAACGGCGGCGAGGAAATTTGCGAATCCTTTTATATCGGCCTAAGTCCGGCTAACGAACGCAGCCGGCCGCAGCTGCAGTTATGGAGCTTATGATTCGACCGGCTGCGTGAACCCGTTTCTCCATCCGCGGTATTTTCCCGGCTCCCGCCCCATAAGCGAACAAACGGCATGTGAACATGACCTCAAATCGTCCGGATGCTGCGAAAACTATGGATGGGCACGGGGAGGGAGGAATACGCATGGAACAGCCTATCGTTTCGGAAGACGAAATGATGAAAGAAGCGGAGTTGTTTTTTAACATTTTTTCCGTATTCATTCACGAGATGGATCAGATTGAGCGCACGCGCGGGAAGGTCAACGAGTTTCAGCTCATGCAGGCTTTTTTTCACGCCAAGGATACGGTGGGAATTTTGGGCTGGGAACGCAGGCAAACCGTAAACGCCATATTTGAAAAGTATATGCATATTTTTCGGGAGCTCGGGCGGCACAGTGCGGATGAATGGGTATCGCTCACGTTCGGGTTCCGCTTTGACACGAAAAAGGAGACCGAGCCTGTAACCGGACCGGAAATGCCTACGATACCTCCGGATACGGAAAACCGTTTGTCCGGCAGCGAAGAAACAAGCGGCAGCCAAAATGCAGAGCCAAGCATTGAGGAGCTGTCTCTGCTCATCCTAGAAAAAGAGGCCGAGCTGCTGCAGCTCTACCGGGCATTTTATAAGATGAAGCGAGATTCCTGAGCTGCTGATATGGATCCCGAGTTGCTTTCTGCACACATAAATGAATACGATTTACGAAGCGGCTGATCGATTCAGCCGCTTTTTTTTGAGTTGTTCACGACTTATTCAGAGAAAAGACGAATCATCCGCATCGCAAAAGCATATATAGAAGTATGCCGATGGTTCGCGTAAACCTGCACGAAAAAATGTAAGCGCATCCATTGGTACAAGAGGTAAAAGGAGGTTTATAATGGTGAGACGGTTTAAATTGTCACGAAGTCGTCTTTTGACGCTTTTTTTGGCCTTCACGATGCTGTCGGCGCTTATTCCCCCGGGAGGGGCCAGCGGGGAAGACACCCTGCTCAAAACGGGGAATTATCTCTACAGCACGCCGCCGGATGGCGGCAGCTTGCCCGACAAGGGCATGGCCGGGCTGGTATCCTCGGCTGATGGCGTGCTTTTTGACGGATTAACGTCAACGTACGCCGGTTGGATGGGAGGCCCATCCTCCCCGGGGACGGTCCAAGTGGTCATCGATCTGCTCAAGGATTATCCGCTGGACCGGATTCGCGTCGTCATGAACTCTCCCAACCAATATTGGGGCTTTAAAGAGCTGACCGTCAAGTATCGTTCGGAGGCGACCCCGGATTATTATTACATTGCCGCCAAACAAGCCAGAACGGGAACCGACCTGAACTATTCGCTGACCGTACCGATGTCGGACAAGTCGGCCAGGTTTATCGTCTTGGATATGAAGCGCACTCAGCCTTATCAGCATATCCCCTTGACGGAAATCGAAATTTATCGGGGCACGGGCGAAGAAGGGCAAAATCCGGGGCCGGCGCTGACCGCGGAAGAGATGAAGGCCGAGCTGAAGAAAGATGCCCTGATGGCGGATAAATACGGCCAGTGGATCTATGAGAACTGGACGGGAAAGGTGACGTCCGACGACCAGCTGCGGCAGGAATATGCGAATGAAGCCGCTGCGCTGGCGAAAGTGAAGCTGAACCGTCAGAAATACGATCAATACGGCGGGATCAAAAGCGGGGGGCTGTATGACAGCACCGGTTTTTTCCGACTTCAGCAAATCGACGGCAAATGGTGGTTCATCACCCCGGACGGATACAAATTTTTTCTGAAAGGAGTCGACGCCGCAAGCATATGGGAATGGGGATACGGCACGCCGTACCATAAAACGGACGGTACCCCGAGACGGGTATTTGAGGAGCTTCCCGATCCGAATAAGTACGCCGCCGCTTATTCCAACGATATCAATGGCGAAAGAGTGAGCTTCGTCACCGCCAATGTGATGAAAAAATACGGAAGCAACTACGAATCGAAATGGGAGGACATCACCAAAAAGCGTCTGACCCAATGGGGCTTTAACGCCTTCAGCAAATGGTCCAGGCCCAATCATCTGTCGTTCCCCTATATTTTCGTCCTGCAGGACCCTTCAAACTTAAGAAGAATTCAATGGACCTATGACGTTTTTGACCCGCAGAACGAGTCCATTATCGAATCCTCGATCCGCACTCAGCTCCAAAGCGCGAAGGACGACCGGTGGTTAATCGGCTATACCTACGATAATGAAGCCGGCTGGACCACCGATATCGTAAAAGAAATCCTGACGTATCGTGCGGATTCTCCGGCGAAAAGCGCATTCGTGGATTTTCTTGCGCCAAGGCACGACAATAACCTTGACGCCGTCAATCTGCTGTTGGGTACGAGCGCCGGATCGTTCGCCGACTTGAAGGACATCCCGATCGATATTGCCAAGGTTCCCGCCGCCGATGTATCGGATTATATCAAGCTGGCTTCCAAAACTTACTACTCTACGATCAAGGATATCATCAAAAAATACGATACCCGCCATCTGTTCCTCGGTTCGTCCATCGTTCCCACGTGGCGGACCAGCCTGGACTGGGACGAGGGGGCGATGGAGATCGTCGATGCCTTTTCCGTCGATAGCTATACGAAGGATGCGAGCTGGATTTCCAAATACGAAGCATTCGGAAAGCCTCTGCTTAATCTGGAGTTTTCCTTCGGCACGTCCGGCCGCGGTTTGGCCCCCGTGAATGCGGCTGCCTCGGCGGCAAGCACGGCGGACAGAGGGACGGCCTTCAAGTCGGTCGTTGAAAGCGAAGCCGCGAATCCGTTGTTTGTCGGCTCGGGCTGGTTTACGTATTACGACGAGGCGGTGACAGGGCGCAGAGACGGCGAAAACTTCAATACCGGCCTGCTGAACCAACAGGATCAGCCCTATACGGAGATGGTCAATATCATGAAGGACGTCAATGCCGGGCTGGAAAATATTCATGCATCCGGGGTGCCCGGCCAAAACTGATCCCCGGGAATAGAATACCGTTCGGTTGTCCGATCCGGCGGCGGATTAAGAACTGGACGGACAGCGAATCGTTTCGCCTTGCAAGCGGCTTCATCTTCATTCAAATGAACCTTTTTGTTTCGGTTTCGGAAAGGCGCGCTCCCGCCTGAAACAGAATCAAAAAGGTTTTTTTCATGTTCTGGAAAGAAGGGCATTTCAGGATCGACAAGGGGGTGCTACAATGAGGTCATCGATTTTGACCGGGATAAAAGCAGGTGCGGGATGTACAGCTTTGCCATTCTGTTGGTGCTCGGTTCGGGATTTTTTCATTCGGTCTGGAACCTATTTACGAAGCGAAGCCGGAACAAACATGTTTTTCTCTGGTACTGCCAGCTCGCTGCCGTTCTGCTCTTTCTGCCGTGGGCGATTGCGGAATGGGACGGCGGTTCCTTAACCGAAACAGGGCTTATGGTCGTGCTCGCGTCCATGTTTCTGCATGGGTTGTATATCTTTTTGCTGGCTTCCGTGTACTCCATAGGGGATTTATCGCAGGTTTATCCGATTATGAGGGGCACGAGCCCGCTGCTGGTACCGCTTCTCGGGGTAACGCTGCTTCAGGAAAGGCTGATGATTGCCGGCTGGCTGGGCGTCGTCACGATTGTGCTGGGTATTGCTCTGCTGAGCGATATCAAGTTCAAGCGCCGGACGTCAACGTCATTCGCAGCGCCACTATTGGCGTTGGCGGTGGGCGTTTGCATCGCCGGCTACATCGTGACGGACAAAATCGCGCTTCAGTATTTGCCGGCGGTCCCTTTGAACGAAGCGATGAACGTGAGCAATTTATTGGCACTTTCCTTGGTGGCTCTCAAGTCGGGCGAAATGCGGCGTGAGCTGCAACTGAACTGGAGCGTCATCCTGCTTGGCGGAGTACTTGCTCCGGGAGGGTATCTGCTTTTCCTGTTCGCCTTGTCGCTTGCGCCGGTCGCGCAGCTTGCGCCGATGCGGGAAATCGGCACCGTCTTCGGGACGGTGATGGGGATTTTTATTCTTCGCGAAAAACAAGGCAGGAGGCGAATCCTCACTTCTTTATTGATTACCGGGGGGATCATCACGATTGGCGTTTGGGGCGAGTAAACCTGTTTACCGGTAATAGCTCACGAGCTAGTCCTCGTCCCGAAACAGCTCCCGCAGCATCCGCTGCCGGTTGTTCAGAAACTCGCGCGTCAGGCTGAAATGCTCCGTTTCCTCAAGCGTCACTTTCTCCAGTCCGTCCGCGCCGAGCTGAAAGATGACAGAGTCCGGGTAAGCCATCAAAATCGGAGAATGGGTGGAGATGATAAACTGCGAGCGGTTTCGGACAAGGTCATGCAGCCTCGACAGCATGGACAGCTGACGAAAAGGAGAGAGGGCCGCCTCCGGCTCGTCCATCACGTACAGCCCGTTCCCTCTCAGGCGGTTCATGAACGCGGTGAAGAACGATTCCCCGTGCGATTGCTCGTGCAGGGACTTGCCTCCGAAGCTGTCGATGATTTTGGGGCCGCTTAACGGTTCGCGGTCCAGCTCCTCGATATTGCTGGCCAGGTTGTAATAGCTTTCGGCGCGGAAGAAAAAGCCGTCCCTCGGCTTATACGCTCCCCGGGCCAGGCGCAGATAGCGGTGAAGCTCCGAATGGGAAGCGTATGTTGAGAACGAAAAATTCAGGCTGCCGCCTTCCGCATTAAATCCCCAGGCAATCGCAATCGCTTCCAGAAGCGTGGATTTGCCCATGCCGTTTTCCCCCACGATATAGGTTACCTTCGGATGAAGGGGCAGCTTATCCAGCTCGCGAATCGGCGGCAGGTTGAACGGATACCGGTCGAACCCGGGCACTTCGTCCCTCAGCAGTTGAACGGATCGTAAATAGGCGGTTGATGGATCGGATCGCATCTTGAACGAAACCCCTTTTATACCGGATAATGTCATTATAACCGATACCGGAGATGAGGTATCCGGCCGATTGGGAGGGACGGGATGATTTCGCGCAGCGATTACCGGTTCGACGACTATCGATATTACGATCGGGACGGGAAGCTCATCGATCTTTAAGGAGCGGAAGCATGAACATTTTATGGGATTTCGACGGCACGTTGTTTGATACGTACCCGGCGTATACGAAGATTTTCACGGATGTGCTGGGCGGGAAGTATACGGCGGATGAGGTGCTGCGCGAGCTGAAAATTTCGTTTTCCAGCGCAATCGATCGGTTGGGTCTGAACGCGGAACAGCTGCTGGAGACCAAGCGAAGGGGCGATCTGCTCCTGCCGGAGCATTTCTCGACCTTTCCGGGAGTTGAACAGGTGCTGCAGACCGCGGACGCGAATGTGATCATGACCCACAAACCGAGGGCGGAGCTCATGCCTATTCTCGAGTATTACGGATGGACGCGGTATTTTGCCGACATTGTGACGCCTGACGACGGCTTCCCCCGAAAACCGGACCCTGCCGCGTACCGGTATCTTCATGAACGGAACAGGCTCGATCTCATCATCGGCGACCGCGAAATCGACATTTTGCCCGGGAAGGCGCTTGGCATTCGAACCTGTTTGTTTCAAAACGATACGCCCGGCGCCGATTATTATCTGTGGCAGTATAACGATTTTTTTAACACGGTGGCCGGCGGCTGATTTTGCCGCCTTAACCGCTATAAGCACGGTTGCTGTCCGCATGGATGAGGCGCAGCAATTCGATCAGCTCGTTCAGGCGATGGAGCTGCGAATCGTATGTTCGCTCCGGCTGCAGACGCTTAATGGCGATCGCTTCCCGGATCAGCCCGTGCCATCTTGCGTGCAGCAGCTCCAGACCGTAGCGCCCCGCCTCCGTTTTACTGGTCACCTTGCGCTCCCGGATCGTATACAGCTGTCTCAGCATGCCAAGCACGCACCATTCGACGGCAAAATCCAGCTCGGCCGGCTTGAGCTGCGGCCCGGACGGACCGGATGTACGGGCATGCTGCTCCAAACGGCCGATCCAGTCTGTCCAGTATGTGTTCATGTTGCCGATGACATAATCGGTCATCGTATCCTCTGCAATTTCATAGGTTAAAAGGACCTCCGGGCCGTATACCCGGATGCCGTGATGCTTCAGCACCCACCAGGTCACGGGATTCAGATCGGCGCCCGTTCCGTCCGTGCGGAGACGTTTCTCGAAATAGGTCACGACCGAAGAAGTGTCGTGTAACGATTGGCCCAGCTCGCTTCGGAGCAAGTAGGCCCCCATCATATTCGTGCCGGGAAGCGACTGCTCGACCTCATCGTGCGCCGCCGCTACGACCTTGATTTCGGAGCCGCTCAGCGGCTGATCGACGACCGCGAGGAAGTCGATATCGCTTGAGCCTTCGATATAATCGCCGAGCGCGACCGAGCCATACAGGTAAACGTTTTGCAGACGGTCCCCAAGCCGTTTCGTCAGAGCCGAGCATAAGGCTTCCACGGTGACGTTTACATTGTCCGGCAGCATCACGTTCCTCCTTGTACAAATGGATTTTAACGCAGAAAGCTTGAAACGGGTAGTGCGACAGCCATCAGAACGACAGCGCCGAAGAAAAAATAACCAGTTCCGCCTTTCCGGAGGGATGAATCGAAAATCGAAAATAGCCGTCAGGAGTTCTTTGATCGAATTCCTGACGGCTGGTTTTTATTTTAACTTGCCTGGCAAAGCCGAATCAATCCCAAAATTGAATGGACGCATGACCGCTAAACGTTTCATACACGTAAAACTCCGCTTTTTTGTTGGAGCCGTCGACGTACGAACCGATGTTGTAATACGTGATGGTATCGCCGGGATACAGATAAAACCAGTTGTAGCCGCCTGCATAAACGGGATCGTCCGCATTATCGGGATCGTATTCCATCAATTCGTACCAGGCACCGCCGCTCGGACCGGAGGAGATTTTGTATTTAAAATTGCCTCCGCCGGAATAGACATAATTCGAAGGGTTTTCGCTGGAATCCGAATTATGCGTCCCTAAATAATCCCATTCCCCGGCGCCAAACGGCGTGATTTGATTGGCGTGCGTAATCGTAACGCTGCCGGCCGACACCGCTCCCCCATTGGGCGGGCTCGCCTTCCTGTCGCTGCTTCCGTCCGTTCCTTTGGCAAATGCCGACGAGAACGGAATCGCCAGCGCAAATACGGCGGCGGTAAACATTACGGCGGCTTTCTTCACCTTCAGATTCGGTAAAGCTTTCACATCAAACGCCTCCTATAAAATGTAATGTTTTCCTTGCGGTGCTTAATATAGCATATTCCGTATGTCGAAGTAACCTTGATCCTGTCGAGATTTGCCGATTTCGTAAACTTAAGCGTATCTTTAGCTACACCCTGTAAGTTCCCTGTTTATAGCCGAGACTCATGCAGGGATGCCGGCTAACGAATTTCCTTTCGCTGTGTAATTGGCCTCATGCGGTTATGCCTCGGATAACGGTTTTCCGTAACGCACCAGCACGTGCCACAGCAGCTTGAGCTCCTGAAGAACCTCGGCAGCGGTTCCCAGGTCGCTCCACGCCCGGGGGCTGCGGCTGAGATCCGCTGCGGCGGCGCCGATCCGGCATGCGTCGATCCGATTATGACGTGCGATGCGTTTGGCCAGCGAGGGCATCGCCGGACCTCTGAAATCCGAAGGCACCTCGTCGGCCGAAAGGACAAACCCCATGTGCCAGTAGAGCCCGATCGAATATTTCCGGCACAGCCGCTCCAGCGTCCGGCCCGTATCCGTCCCTTTGAATGAGGGATCGGCAACAAGCAGCTCGGCGTCATCCCAAAGCGATACGGCGCCATGTACCTGGGCTTCGATATAGTGGTTCAGGTTGCGCACCGGTTCCTTGCATGCCGGATTTGAATACGGCTTCTCGAGATTGGCGAGGAGATGATCGACCCATTTTCGCGGTGTCAGACTTCGTTCGCCGATCGCGAAGTCGCTGAAAAACGCATCCTTGAGCAATGCCGCCAAAATGAGCTCGAACGCCTCGTACGTCCCCTTTTCCTTCGGGTTCTGATGCGAGTCCAGGTAGGTGTAGGTCGAGCGTTTTGAAACCTCCGGCGACAGCAGCAAATAGCACGATCCGAACCGCGGGGCCGGCCCGTCCGGATGCCGCATCACGTCCAGCGCGCCGTATTTGGGACGTTCGCCCGCGGCCAGATCCTCCCGGTGATAAGCGCCCCCGAACAAGCGCTTTTCCCACAAATCGCGCTGCCCGCCGGGGTAAGCCGACAAGCTGCCGCTGGATAAATGCGTCTCGAACTGACTTTTGTACGCGCCTTGCTCGAGCAGCGATTCGGCAACGCTGCGCATGGTTTGCGGAACGAGCCGGTCGGGGTGAAAATGCAGGGCAATCCGGGCATGCGCCTTCAGCTTGGAGACGGCCGTTTCAAACGTTAGGCGCGAGATATCGGACATGCGAAGAACTTCCTCCATGACGGAGCGGGCTTCAGGCGCATGGCTTCGGGCATATGCGGTCACGTTTTTCAATGCGAGAAGCTGAGAGGCAGAAAGGTTCATGGCATGACACGGCTCCTTTATCGCAGCTATCATCGTTTTACCGGTTGACGATCATCGTTCGACGATACATAGAGTATACGGCCGGCAGGCTTGGTGATGAAGGGGAAATGGATGCAAAGGACCGAATCCGCTTTTCCCTAAAGTAGGAAAAATGGGGACGGGTGCAGAATGAGTAGCAATCAGACCGTTTGCAGTACAACTTCGATTGGGGGCCAGTTGATCATGCATAAGTCCACGGAAGACGTATACGATTTGCTTTACAGCTTCAAGAATTACGAGCGGGAAGCCGGAGAGATCAAGGAATATATTCTCGCCCGGTGTCCGAAAGCCCGAACCATTCTCGACGTGGCATGCGGGACGGGAAAGCACGCCCAGTATTTAAATGCCAATTTTCAGGTGGACGGCATCGATATCAGCCCGCGTTTTGTCGAAATTGCCCAAGCCCGGAACCCCGCTTCGGCTTTTTGGTGCAAGGATATGACGTCGTTCGAATTGGACCGCCAATACGATGCGGTGATCTGTTTGTTCAGCGCGATTGCCTACGCCAGCTCCGGCGAGTCGTTGACCCGGACGCTCAAGCAGATGAAAAAGCATACGAAGCCGGGCGGCTACCTGTTCATCGAGCCTTGGTTTACGCCGGATACGTGGAGTCCCGGTAATGTTTCGATTTTGAACGGCGGTAACAAGGAACTGAAGGTGAGCCGCATGTCGCATTCCAGCCGGGCGGATAAGATCTCCATCCTGAATTTCGACTATTTGATCGGCACGACGGACGGCATTACCCATATTTCCGAGAAACACGAGCTCGGCTTGTTCACGGTCGGCGAAATGATGTCCGCTTTTCGGGAAGCGGGGCTTGAGGCGGAGCACGACCCGAAGGGAATCGGCGGAAGAGGTATGTATTTTGCGAAAGCGATGCGGTAACAAAATCATCGTCATCGCTCCTATTCGAAGGGAAGAAGCCAGTTTGACTAAACTGTATTTACTTGAGCCCGAAGTCAGCGGGCAACTAGGTGAGAAAACTATATATTACCATAATAGTGCATTCACGTCGGATAGAGTAGGATTTTTACATTATGAATTTGATGGTTGGTTAGGTGACAACTTGTTGAATCTACACCCTGTTTTATAATCGCAAGTGAATTGAATGAAATTTTTAAAAAAAGAAAATTAGCCGATTTCAAAGTAGAAGAATGTTTAGTAACCACATCGGAAAATTTTAAAGAACTTTATCCTGATCGAAAGCTTCCAAAGTTTGTTCGACTTATTCCATCGGGAACAGTTGAAATAGAAGGGGACTCCTTTTTAAATTGGTCAGGGCATGCTTTTTGTTTATCCACAAAAGGATACTTGGTAGTTACAAGTGAAGTTGCTATAATTCAAGAACATTTAAAGTTTTGTGATATCTCAGTTCTTAATGAATTGAAATCTTAAAAAAAATGAATCCCAAGCGGTCTAGAGGGACTGACCCCCATTTGTGAGACAGGGATCAAAACACCTTTATTAAACAGCCAGTTGCCGATATTCAGCCGGTGACTGGTTTTTAGTTTCGTTTGATTTCGAAATGCGAGAATACAAGGAGTAGGACATTCCGGTTGCACTGTCTCCTGAAATAAAAAAACCGACTCTCCAACTTATAGTAGAAGAGACGGTTAAGCTTCAAAATCTATATATATTCGTGGGATATCCAATTCTTGCTCGACGAAGTTCATGTCAGAATCTCTAGAAATTAATGTAAGTTCATAGTTCATAAACTGACGCTGTCGCAATAATAAGCGCATCCGGAGTTTTTAACTTACGTCCCTTACGTTTAAGATCCCTACGAACCGTCCCAGCCAATTTTGCAATATCTGACGTAACATCTATACATCTTTTTGATGTAAACAGCTTTTCTGCACGAAGTTGTTCCTCGTGTTTTAACCCTGCAAACACCTCAGAAACTGTAATTGCAAAAATAAATCGGCATTTTATCACGGGACGCCTGTTGAACAAAATCGATAACATTACTCTCGTTAGTAAGAATTGCAATCGCAATATTCGTGTCCAGGAGATACCCTCTACTCATGCATTCCATTCCTCACGCGATTTGCCCACTTCTTCAAGGAGCTCTTTCCCTCGTTCAGGCGTTAAAGTACCGGCCGCTTCCAAAAGATCATCGACGGAATAGTCGTCTTCTTGAGCTTCCACAGTTTGCTTTTCAAGATCAATCAATACACGAGAGTTATTTATGTTGAGTTTTTGAAGGATGGATTTTATCGCACTCGCGGCTTGTGGATCCATTTTTTTGGGGATCATCGTTATCCCTCCATCGTCACTTGATAACTCATTATAACATAGGTTCGGCTGTTTCAATAATTACCATTTCCCTCATTTGTATGGAACTTCAATACTCGTAAGTTAAATCATTCGATGAGGAACAAGATCAGTAATCGTTATTCAAAAATAAGGCTTAATGGACTGATATATTAACTCAATAGGGGAGGCCGTTTAGGCCTCCCTTTCCACGCGCGGCGGCCTTGCAACCAAAAGAAATTTAAGCAGAATAGCTTTAAAGCTACATTAGTACAAAATATGGGGTTTTGGACATATGTCTTTACCGATGAGTAAACGTGAGGATATGGGATTGATATATTTGGAAAAATAGGATAAAGTTACTTTGGGCACAAAATCTTAAGGCACCGTACTAATAATTTAAAAAAAGAGGTGTTTTAATTTGAAACTAGTAAACAAAGTAGCATTATTTTCTTCTGCCTGTGTTTTGGCCCTTGCAATAGGAGGCTCAGCCGGTGCAATGGCTGCTCCGGTTGAAAACGTGAGTCCGAGTACTGAAACAGAAATTGTTCCGTATGTAAATTGGACTGGTTCAGCTTACATAACTACAAATGCGTATAGTAACATTACATCTTCTAACAATTTTTTCAATGATTCTCCTCTTGTTACAAACAGTGCAAACAGCCCAGGAACTATTACTGTAAGAATTTTAGACTCCAAAGGTGCTCAAGTAGGGAGTACCAAAACAATTGCTGCAGGTAAATCCGTAAGACTTGACCAGATACCTTGGAATAGTGGGACTTATACACTGCAGGGAAAAGGAAGCGTATCTGGGACATATTATATTTCTATTGATTAAGGAGTTGTGAGAAATATGGTTAATGGTCAACTTAAGAAAATTGGTTGGATTAGTGCGATTTTCGTTACATTAACCATTATTTTTGTTTGTTTTTATCAAGTTTATCAAAACGTAGGGACCGTTCATGATTACTTTTCCCCTAAAATGACCTCATTTCTAACTATTGATAATGAAACTGATGAATGGAGCAGTATTAAATTTAATGGTCAAGATTCCGTTAAATTTGATAGCGTTTTTTGGGATAAGACAATCACAAATGATGGAAACAGTACAGGTAATGTGGTTATCAGAGTTAAGGATGGAAAGGGAGATATTGTGATCGATGAGTTTCAGGTGTCTCCCGGACATTTCAAGGAATTAAGTGGTTTAAATAAAGATAAACAATATTACTTTGAGCTCAAAGCTGCAAAAGGGCAATTCTTTATTAATGCAACATAGAAGAGCCTTGCTTTGGGAAACATAAAAGCGGCCTTTGTTCACATCGTGTGTGCAAAGGTCGTTTTTTTGTTATTGTTAGATACAAAGAAATGTCAAAGAGAGTTTATATTATAGTCCATATTGGGGCCACCTCACGAAACGAAAATAATAATCGTACGCTAACGAGTGGGTAAGCCTTGCCCGTCCTCCGTTTGCGGACATCGACTGTTCAATGTGTCAGGTTGAAGTGTACTTATTATTGGCGTCTAACCACAGTCTCAAAATCGTCTGGATAGGGTCGATTTCACTTTTATTCTGACGGCTAATTCACCGGTTCTATGAACCTAACTGGACACATCGACGAGCTTAACGTACTTTATTTCGAATAAACTGGTTACGACTCAAGACGCTCAGAATGCGCTGAAGGATTTGTTTGCTGAAACGATTCAAGAAATGCTGGAAGCCGAGATGGATACCCATCTGGGCTATGAGAAGCATGATGCGAAGAGCAAGAAGACGACAAATAGCCGCAATGGCAGGAGCCGGAAGACGATCACCAGCGAGTATGGCGAAAAAGAAGATTGAAGTGCCGCGCGATCGGCAGAGCGATTCTAGCCGTTGGTCGTGAAGAAGCATCAGTCGAATGTCACCGGCATCGAAGATCAGATCGTGGCGCTCTACGCGAAAGGCGTCAGCACGCGGGGGATTCAAGACCATCTCGTTAGCCTGTACGGCATTGACGTGTCCCCGACGCTCATTTCCAAGTAAAGAAAACCAAAATGAAAGTTTAAACTTTGAACACTTGAGATGCAGTTGTATCATCTACGTCAGCATTCACATCGTAACGTTTTGGATGAACTGTATGATACCAACTGTACATTTTGGAGGCGGGCGGCGTGAAGCGGTTCATGATCGGGCAGTACGGCTCGTTTGACAGCCGGAAATACGAGCGGGATTTCCGGGACGATTTTTTCGGCATCGAGGCCTGCTTGTTCGCGGCTGAGGAGGATACGGCCAAGCTGGTCCTGGAATCGAGGCGGAGGGACTTTTGCGTCGGGGTCCATTTTCCGTTTCGGGCGGGAATGTCCAAGCTTCGGGATGCGCTTGTTCTGTCTCCGGACAACCGGATCAGAGCGGAAGCGTACGGTTTGATCGAGCGCGAGCTGGAGTTTCTTCGGGCGGTGCAGCCGCTTTATATCCTGTTCCATTATCCGAAGCCGGTTATTTTGGACGAGCGGGTGGACTGGAGCGGGTGGCGCTTCGCCGATCCGGCGGAATACATCAGCGAGAGCAGTATTACGATCGACGAATTAAGAGCGGGGACCGAGCATCTTCTGCAGTGGCTGAGTGAAAAAGGCAAAGCGTACCGCTTTATTCCCGTGCTCGAATTCGACGCGTTGAGCCGGTATATTTACGACACCGATATGCTGGAGGAGCTGCTGCAGCGTTACCGGTCGGTGCGTTTGTGTCTGGATACGGGGAGAATGTTTTTGCAGGAGAAGCTGGATCCCTATTTCGATGCCGGCCGGGTCATTCATAAATATGCCAAGTATGCGTATCTGGTGCATCTGTCCAACTTACAGTACAAGGATGGGATCGTCCTTCACCATCATCCCGTATTGCCGGACCAGCAAACCGAAGACGGATGGGCGCCGATCGAAGCGTATTTGCAGGCCATTCTGGAAGAGAGCCCCGATGTGAAAATCATGTTTGAGCACCGGTCCGACCGGATCACGGAAGATCAGCTGTCGCAGTGTTATTCCTGGGTTGAGCGGATATTCAATGAAAGCTGTAACCGGCCGTGAACGGCTGTCGGTCGAAAATTTACCAATGGAAGGACGGCGGGAATCATGCTGGAAATCGAACGATTGCATACGGTCGAGGAGACGATCGGCGAGCTGTCGGAGCTGCTCGTGCGGGTCGTGGACGGAGGCGCGTCCATTAACTTTTTGCCTCCGCTGGACATCGCGGAAGCGGAGGAGTATTGGAAGCGCGTCCTCGAACCCGGCGTGATCTTGTACATCGCGAAGGTCGAAGGCCGGATCGCCGGAACGGTGCAGCTGCAGCTGTGCGTGAAGCCGAACGGCAAACACCGGGCCGAGGTCGCCAAGCTGATGACGCATCCGGACTTCCGCCGCAGGGGAATCGCCCGCAGGCTGATGCAGGAGGTTGAAGCGAGAGGAAGAGCGGAAGGCCGGACGCTGCTTACGCTCGATACGCGCGAAGGGGACCCCTCAAACCTTCTGTACGCCTCGCTCGGCTATATTCAGGCGGGCCGCATTCCGCAGTTCGCCCTTTCCGCAAACGGCGAACTCGACGCCACGATTTTGTATTATAAGCTGCTTTCCTGAACGCGGTCTTCTGCCCGGACCTTGAAGCCCGGAACGATCTCCGGGCTTCTTCCGAGAGCTATCGCATCAGTATCGAACGGCGTACAGCGAATCTCCGGCAACCCGGTACCAGGCGACAAGCCGGTATGTAGTACCTCCGGGTCCCGGTAGCTCCTGCTCGCGGTATTTGAAAACGGACGGGCTCCTGGAGATGGCGACTGTTTTGCCGGCGCTTGTGAAGTGCAAATACGATTTATCGTTGTACGTAAAGGCGACCGTCCCGTCCGGTCCCAGCTCGTTAATGGAAAGTGGCGTCGTATAGAACGACCAGCCTGCGGGACAGTCGAAAACTTGCTTGACCGTGCCCTGCGGCGACCGCACGTTGACGACCCAGCTGTTTTGTTCCTTGTTGTATTCCGTGTAAGCGACCCATCCGTTATTGATCCGGTAATCGCTGTCCGGAACATAATAATTGCCTTTGGCCCATGGGTTTACCGCCAATGTGGTCACGGTTTGATCGGCACTGCGCAAACGGAGCGCCCACTTCATCTCGGAATAATTGTTCTGCACCACCAGTTCCCGGTAAACGATGTTGTTTCCATCCGTCAAAGGCCCATAATAGCCTAACGTCCAGCCGTTCCATTGCTGCACCTTGGCGGAAGGCGAAGCGAGCTTTGTCACGGTGCCGTCCGGAAGCGCCTCGTAAAGCGCAAGCGCATTCACCGGTGCGCTCGGTGCCGTATAAATCACGGTTTTATCCGCAGTAATATCCGTCTTATCGTAGCCCGGCTCGCGGGACTGTCCGGTCGTCAGATCCACGGTATGGCGCGTGAGCACCGCAAAATTTCCGTTTCCCCGGACGGCGAAAAGCTGTTCGCCGTTTGCAATTGGCTCGGCTTGGCCGTTCTTCCAGCTGTAAACCGACTGCAGCCTCGGCCATATATCCGTACTTGGGTCGGTATTCAGTTCGTACACGACGCCTTCCGCAGACAGCTTTGCTTCCCGGATGATGTCGCTTGTGCCGGCGGCGTCGTACACCTTCATCTGGCTTCCGTCCGCCCGGTTGTACAGCCAGAGGACTTTGTTGTCGGCCGTTTCCCAAATCACGCGGGCTGCATCAAAATCTCGGATCGGTCCGCCAAACTTGTTCAGCAGCAGCTGAGCGGCTTCGTCATTCGCGTCCGCGGCGGCCGCGCCCTGGAAAGGAAGAACCAGCAGGACCGACAGCATCACGGCCCATACGTAAGGATGGAATCGTCGCTTCATTTCGGATTCTCCTCGATTTTTATTTTTTGTTTGACTTTAAGCCGACTCGGGAACCTCGCTCCTCTCCCCCCTTTAAACTCGTCTTTAAAATAACATGCTGTAGTATCGAGGCTTATTCATACCATTCGCAGCAGATCTCCTGTTTTGTGGAGGATTCGCAAAAATTTATCAATTTTATGGGTGAATTTAACTTTTGCCTTGCAGGTTCCTTGCTTGAACCGTTAATGCAGCACTGCCGATTCAGCCGCGCAACTAAAATCTTTTTTTCGCGTCTATATAAAAAAAAGGCTGGAACGAAATGGATGACCATCCGGCGAAAAGGAGATTGCGCTATATGAGGGCAATTTGGAAGCGGGCCGGTCTGAAGCTTGGATTGGCCGTGTTGCTGTTAGGGGGCGCGCAAGCTTTGTGCGGAGCCTGGGGAACCAACGGCATCGCCGCCGCGGCCGATAACGAGACGGTTCTCCCGCAAAACGTTTGGTACGCGGATCCGGCGGCGAAAGACGGTTCGATCATCCGGCAGGGGAAAATTTTAGTGCCGGTTCGGACTGCGGCGCTGCAGCTTCAAATGGGTCTTTACCGGAATGCCGCCGCGCATACGGTCACACTGCTGAATCCCGTACATCGGATCGTCTTTCAGCCGGGCGTCCGGACGGCCGTCGTGGACGGGAAGAAGGCCGGGCTGGACATGGCGCCGGTCATCGTGAACGGCAGCCTGTACGTCCCTTTTCGTTTCCTCGCGCAAACGTTCGGGTACCCGCTTGGCAAACGGGATTCGCAGTATATCATGACGTTTCGCAATCCCTATTCCGAGGGTCAATTCGGCAGCGAGACGTACTGGATGAACAATGCCGGCGGGGACTTGTATTACTCCAACGGCACGACTGCACCGGCGCGGATCGGAAAGCTGGATATGCGCATCCAGGGCCTAGGGGGCATCAGCGTTGAAAAAACGGGCAAGCATTCCATTCTGCTCACCGTCAGAGATAACTACGGAGAGGATATTATGGGTGCGCACACTGACGTGTACCAGGCGCTGCTGCTGAACAACCGCGTTCTGACCGAATCGAAAGTAAATTACACCGGCAGCTTCAACATCAACAATGTCAAATCCTACGAAGGAGACCCCGTCATGATCGACGGCTCCTCCGCCAAGCGGGTCGATCCGGACACCGGCAGGACGGTGAAAACCTACGACATGGCGGCGCTGACCGGCGGCAATCCGAAGGACAGCTACGACTTGGAATACGTATCGGACGATATTTTGCTGATCCGGCCTTTCTCCACTTCGATGCTGACGGCGGTCGATTTGGAGACGAAGCAGACGACCGCTCTGTATAAAAAGCTTCTGCCCGACGACCAGCAGAAATGGCTGGAAGCCACGGCGGCGCCAAACGGTGCGAACGGCTATCAGGGAGACGGGCTCCTGTTCGTCAAGCGGGCGGGGAACGGGTTCGAATTCCAATGGTACGACCCGAAGCTCCGCAAAAAGGTCATTCTGAAATGGGACGATTCGAATCGCTGAATGAAACGTAAGAGGCCTTAGCGGGCCTCTTCTTTTTGTGGTCCACGCCGAAATGCGGTAAACTAATCCACATGAATTCCGAACATTAATCGAAAAAGGAGCAGTCAACGATGCCAAAAACCGCAGGATCCGTTCCCTACGGCTACGAGTCGGAGACGGAGCGGCAGAGGGGCACCTTGATTTATTACGATTCGTTCGAGCATACATCGGACGAGGAGCTGGACCGGGCCGCGTCGAATGCGGAGGAGCGCTCGTTCGCGAAGCTGGTGCTGTACCCGCTGCACGAGGAAACGGTGAAGCGGATGACCCGGGAGAAGGCGAGCCCGTTCTACAAACGGGAGGACCGGCTGCACGACTGGAAGCGGGAGCGGGGCTTGCCTGCGGTCGCCATCGAGAGCTGGGACGGCAAACGAAAGAAATATACGCCGGTCGACACGGCCCTCCGGTTTTTGACCGAAAAGTACGACGCCCCCCATTTCCTCTACCTCACGCCGGAAACGGCCAATATGTTCGCCTCGTTCGCTTCCTTCGAGGAATGGATCGTGAAGCTGCGGCTGCTGCTGGCATCGGAGCCCGCCTCGCCGCATCCGAACCTGGAGCGGTACAGGCACCGCTGGAGCGCTTTATGAAGAGCGTTCTCGTCACGGGCTACCGCGCGCACGAGCTTGGCATTTTCGATCAGAAGCACAAGGGAATCCCGTACATCAAGAGAGCGATCGAAGCCCGGCTCGTGCCGCTGATCGAAGAGGAAGGGTTGGAGTGGGTGCTCACACCCGGTCAATACGGCGTCGACCTGTGGGCGTGCGAGGCGGTCATCGGACTTAAGGCGCGGTATCCGCACCTGAAGCTGTCGATTATAGCTGCTTATTTGAACCCCGAGGAGAAATGGAAAGAAGACAAGCAAACCTATTACCGCGAAATTCTCGGCGGCGTCGACTATTACGCGACCGTAAGCCATCAGCCGTATAACGGCGTTTGGCAGCTTACTGCCAGGGACGATCTCCTGATGCGCAAGACGGACGGCATCATTCTGTTCTACGATGAGGAGAACGGCGAAGCCAGCCCGAAATTTATGAAACGGCGCGCGTTCCAAAAGCGCGACGAGGACGGTTACCGCTGCATCGTCATAACGGCGGAGGACGTCCAGAACATCGCGGACGAGGAGCTGCGGGACATGCCGTTTGACGCTTAAGGCGCTTCTGCTGCCGCTCCGGAAAAGCCGGCCGGCCGGACGGACGGTCTCGGGCGTCTCGACCTGCGTTTCGAACGGTCTCCGGCGTCTTGACCGCGTTTCGGACGGTCTCGGGCGTGCCTGCGTTTTGGCTGCCGGACTGATCCGGTTTGTTGAAAGAGCCTTCCAATAATCCGCTGAACGGCTCCCATTCTGGTATAATAGGAGAGACAGCCGCTTTAGGTCTGAACGTGCTGATTACCAGACGGAAAGTTGTGTGCTTATGTCGGGAATTAACAACTACCATTTGAATGAAGAAGGACTGCAGCGTTTTTTCGGGTCGCTCCAGGCCCGGATCATGGAAACGATATGGGCTTCCGACCAGTTGAGCATCAAAGAGGTGCACGCCCGGCTGAACGATGAAAGCCCGATCGCGTTGAACACGGTCATGACGGTCATGAACCGCCTGGAGGAGAGAGGCATTTTGCGGAAGTCGACCACCGGCCGGGGAAAAAACAGGCTGACGCTCTATTCGGCGGTCCAATCGAAGGAGCAGTTTTTGGCGGAGCAGGCGAAAACGGTGACGCACGGCTTAATCCGGGAATTCGGCGACCTCGTCGTCGCGCATATGGTGGACGCGATGGAGGAAGCGGACCCCGCGCTCATCCAGAAGCTGGAACGAAAACTGATGGAGCTGAAGCAGAGGAGCTGACCATGACGGGAAAAGGGAATCCCAGTCCCAATGTCGTCCTCGGGGCCGTCTTTCTGATCGGTTTCGGCGTGCTGCTGGAAATGAACTTTCTCTTGATCCATCATTTGGGGAACGCGCGGTACGAGTCGACTTTTTATCGTACTGCGTGGCAGTTCCTGAGCGACCTGCTGACGCAGCATCATCCGCTCGAAGTCGTTTTTCTGGCGGCGACCGGTTATACCTTCTATCAAATCGTCGGGCGAAGCGCCCGGCAGGCCGTCGCCGGCCGGAAATGGACCCGCTATTTTGCGGAGCATGCCGATGCGGGCAAGATGGAGAGGTTGAACGCCGCCTACCGGAAGTGGAACATCCCGATTACGATCGTTCGCGATCCGTCCGTCCTTGCGCTGACGACGGGGTTTATCCGCCCGCGGATCGTGCTGTCGACCGGCCTTATCCGGCTGCTGTCGGCGGAGGAACTCGAAGCCGTGCTGCTGCATGAGCGCTACCACTGCCGCCAGCGGCATACGGTCAAAAAATTTGCCGTGCAGCTGATGATGGACGGCATCGGGTATATTCCGATCATCCGCTCTCTGGGGCGGCATTATTTTATCGGCATCGAGCTGTCAGCGGACCGGTATGCCATGGACCAAATGAACTCTTCCTACGAAATCGGCTCCGTCCTGCTCAAGCTTGTTCGTCACAACGGGCAGTATGCCGGGGTTGGGGCAGGGGGAACGGTTCATTTTGCCGATACGGCGGTGAATTACCGGATCGAGCAAATCGTAAATCCGGATCAACCCGTCCGCGTTGCGCTTGCAAGCGCAAAAACGGTCGCGATATCGGCGATCCTGCTGTCGTTGATGCTGGCGGCATTGCTGCTGGAATGTCCGATTTAATCGGAATATGGAATAAAAGGGGATCCGTAAAATGAATGGACGAACGCCGATGATAAGCCCCTTTCGGGCGTCCAGAACTTCATAAAAAATTCTCCTTGTACGTTGCGCCGTTTTCGTGTAAAGTTTGATGAGTTTCCATTTTAATACGAATGCGGCGGTGCATGATGCAGCTGATTAAACAAATTCTTCGATTGGCCATTCCTTCGATCGCAACCTTCTCCTCCATGACCTTTACCGGCTTGCTTGTCCTTATGATTGTAGGAAAATTGGGGGCTGCCGCCATTGCGGTGGTCGGCATCACCAATATTTTGATGTATAACCTGTGGGCCATGTTCTCGGGACTGCAAAGCGCGATCAACTACCTGGTCGCCCAGTGCTACGGGTCCGGCGACATGCGGCTCGGCAATCAGCGGATGCAGGTCGCGCTGCTCGGTTCCGCCGGTCAGGCCGTGCTGCTGCTGATCGGCGGTTTAACGGTCCCTTATCTGATGCTCAAGCTGATGGGCGCGAACGAATCCATTTTGGACCTCGGGGCGCCGTATGTGCAGGTCCGGATGCTGGCGCTCATGTTCACGATGTTCAACACGGTTTTCTACGCTTATATGCGGGCTACCGGGGATACGCGGACGCCGATGACGATTTCCCTGATCAACAGCGGGCTTGTCGTCAGCCTGACATATCTGCTCGCTTACGGAAAGCTCGGTTTTCCGGATTTGGGGCTGCAGGGGGCGGCATGGGGCATGTTCACCGCGGAGCTGTCGGCCTTTTTGCTGAACCTGTTTGTGTATTACCGCTTCCTGAACGGGCTGTATCTGACCCGCACCTGGGTGCGCATCGAGCTGCAGCAGGTCCGTCTGGTCCTGTTCGAAAGCGTGAAGCTGGGCATTACCGAATTGTCCAACAGCCTCGGAATGCTGGTCTTCACCAGCTGTATCACGCGGCTCGGAACGGCGGCCATTGCCGCCAACGAAATCGCCCTCAACATTTTGTCGTTCGGGTTCATGCCTTCCAACGGCTTCGGCGCCGCGTCGACGATCGGCATCGGCCAGGAAATCGGGAAAGGCCGGGCGAAAGAGGCGAGGAAATTCGGGCTTGTGACGGTATATCTTGGCGTCGGGTTTATGGCTTTAATGTCGGTTGCGTTCATTTTATTCGCCCTGCCGATCGCGAAGCTGTATACGTCCGAAGCGGACGTGTACGAGAAGGCGGTCTCGCTCATCCATCTCGCCTCGTATATCCAGCTGTTTACCGGCGCGAACATTATTTTTGCCGGAGGACTGCGCGGGGCGGGCGATACGACGTATTTGTCCCGAACGGCGCTGCTGCTCAACTGGGCGTTATTTATCCCGTGCACGATTGTGTTCACGCGGGTGATGGATCTCGGGCAGGTGGGCGCGTGGTCGGCCCTGTGCACCCTGATCGTATTATTCGCCGTCTGCAATTGCTGGCGATATTTAACGCTCGACTGGACGCGGGTGCGAAGCAAGTCGAGAAGCGCCGCGCCCGAAGCGGTGACAGTGCATGTGTAGCGAATCAATGGGAGAATCCGCGAGCGATCGCGGATTTTTTGCGGGCACGGGAAGGTGTGCATTCGACTTTCCGGGAATACTGCAGGAAATCGGCCTTCGATTTCGGTCGTCTATTTTTCAAATATCGCATTCTGGTTTATAGTTGGTTTTGTCCTGGATTTGTTGATTGTGAAGTTGAAGAGAAATTCAACAATTGGGGAGGGACATCCATGATCCTGATCAGTTCCTGTTTGGCGGGGCTTGCGACAACTTACGACGGCCGGGACAACTACCGTGAAGAAATCGCCGCGCTCCTGCAGCAGGGGAAGGCCGTTTTGGTCTGCCCGGAGCAATTGGGCGGCCTGCCGACTCCCCGCCCGCCGGCCGAAATCGTCGGGGGCAGCGGGGCCGATGTTCTGGACGGCAAAGCGAAGGTCTTGACGAACGACCATCGGGACGTGACCGCGGAGTTTATCCGGGGGGCCGAGCAAACGTTGAAAATTGCCCGGACCGTGAACGCGAAATACGCGATTTTGAAGGAGTCCAGCCCTTCTTGCGGCAGCACGCTTATCTACGACGGCACGTATTCCAAGCGGAAACAGCCGGGGTTCGGAGTAACGTCCGCCCTGCTCCGGCGCAGCGGCATCGAGGTCTATTCGGAAGCGAACTTCAAGTCGCTGCTGGATAAAATCAATTAAGCGCACAACCTAAGCAAAACCGGCTCGCCTGTCAAGCCGGCCGACAACCAGTCCCTGGATCTTAAGGAGGCTGGTTGTTTGCTTTTGGGGCCGGATGCGTTGAAGCCCTAGGGAGCCGCGTTTTGACAGAAACGGCCGAAGGGCATAAAGTTGAACCTATAGAGCCCGGCATGCAGACCTTGTCATCGCTAAATAGAGGGATGGCGCCGCGCAGGACGCGGTCGGGACGACGATCGGAATCAACCAAACGAGGTGAAGGGAATGGAAGAGAACGCTCTGCAGGAGCTGCTCGCCATCGTGCCGGAGGAACGGGTATTTCTCGACTTGGCGGAGCGCTATTCGTACAGCTTCGATGCGTCCTTCGGTGAATATTTGCCGGAGGCGGTCGTACAGCCGCTGAACGCGGAGGAAATTTGCCGGATCGTCAAGCTCGCCAATCGCCGCCGGATCCCTCTGTATCCGAGAGGGGCCGCCACCTCGCTGAGCGGCGGTCCGCTTCCGGTTGAAGGCGGCGTCGTATTGGATATGACCCGCTTTGCGCGCAAGCTGATCATCGACCGCGAAAATTTGCTCGCTGTCGTATCGCCGGGAGTCATTACGGCGGATATTCACAAAAAGGCCGAGGAGGCCGGATTGTTTTATCCGCCCGACCCGAGCTCTTCGCATGTGTCGACGATCGGCGGCAATATGGCGGAGAATTCGAGCGGCCCCAAAGGCCTGAAATACGGCACGACCAAGGAATACGTCATCGGGCTGGAAGTGGTGACGCCGCTTGGAGACCTGATTCGCACCGGCGGCAAAACGGTGAAAAATGTGACCGGCTACGACTTGACCCGCCTCATCGTTGGCTCGGAAGGGACGCTTGGGATCATTACGGAGATCATCCTGAGGCTCATTCCGAAGCCGAAAGCGCGAAAAACGCTGCTTGCCGCGTTTGACCGCATCCAAGACTCGGGACACGCGATCACGAACATTTTATCGTCCGGCATTTTGCCCGCCGCCATGGAGCTGATGGACAACGCCTGTATTCGGGCGGTGGAGCAGTTTCAGCCGAGCGGCTTGCCGGTCGACAAAGAAGCGCTCATTTTGGTGGAAGTGGACGGGCATCCGGCGGCGATCGAGGAAGAAATTCGCAGCTGTGAAGCGATTTGCCGCGAGCAGGGGGCGAGCCTGGTGAAGGTGGCCGGAGACGAGAAGGAGCGGGAGGAGCTGTGGCGCGCCCGCAGGATGGTGTCGCCGGCGATTACCCAGATGGGGCCGACGAAAATTTCCGAGGACGCAACCGTGCCGCGCAGCAAAATTCCGGAGATGATGGAACGGCTGAAGCAAATCCGCGACAAGTATCGATTAAATCTGGTCGTATTCGGGCATGCCGGGGACGGGAACCTGCATCCGAACATCATTACCGATAAACGCAACAAGGAAGAGATGAGGCGCGTCGAGGACGCGGTCGGCGACATTTTCAAAGCGGCGGTGGCGCTCGGCGGAACGCTTTCCGGAGAGCACGGCATCGGGCTCCTCAAGGCGCCTTATATGGAAATGGAGCTTGGAGAGGCGGGCCTGGCGATGATGAGAAGGATCAAGGAAGCGTGGGATCCCAACAACATCATGAACCCGGGCAAAATCTTTCCGCAGCCGGGCCGGACGAAGGCGGTGCTGACATGAGCAAAACGGAGCCGCGGCAAAAGCTGTTCGAAGCGGCGTATAACGAGGCCAACCAGTGCGTGCAGTGCGGCTACTGTCTGCCGGTGTGCCCGACGTATATTTCGATGGGCAAGGAATCGGCTTCGCCGAGAGGGCGCATTAATTTGGTGAAGCTGGCTGCGGAGGGGAAAATCGATATCGGCGGCCATTTGACGCAGCCGATCGATCTGTGCCTGGGCTGCCGAGCCTGCGAGACGGCCTGCCCGGTCGGCGTTCCGTACGGGCATATCCTCGAGTCGGCCAAAGAAGCGATTGCGGATCGGCAGGCCATGCCGCCTCAGCGGCAGCCGTCCACGGGTGGGCCGGCGGCGCCGTCAGGGCCGCAGTCCGCTGCGGCGCATACGGCGCAGGGCAGCCTGCGGAAGCGCGTCTCGTGGAAGGAGCGCGGACGGGACCGGCTGAAACGGCTCGCGATGCGGCAGCTGCTTCCTTATCCGCGCAGGCTCCGCACCGCTGGCAATCTGCTTTGGCTGTATCAGAAGAGCGGCGCGGGGAAGCTGCTTCGCCGGACGAAGCTGCTGCACGCCCTGTCCGAACCGGCCGCCGCGTTCGAGCAGGCGCTGCCCGAGGTCGAGCCGCCTCGCATGCGGTACGAATGGGGGAGCGTCATCCCCGCCATGGGTGCGAAAAAAGCGCGCGTCGCTTTTTTCGCCGGCTGCCTGATGGACGCGATGATGAGCCGCACCAACCGGCTCACCGTCGAGCTGCTGTCGCTGGCCGGCTGCGAGGTCGTGATTCCCGCGGGACAATCCTGCTGCGGGGCGCTGCACGCCCATCAAGGGCTGAAAGCGCAGGCGCAGGAGCTGGCCAAATCGAATATCGCCGCCTTCGAGCTGTCCGGGGCCGATTTCTACGTCAATAACGCCGGCGGCTGCGGCGCGATGCTCCACGAATACGGCCATCTGCTCGCGGGGGATGCGGCGTGGGCGGAACGGGCGCGGCGTTTTGCGGAAAAGTCGCGCGATGTGACGGAAATGCTGCACACGTACGGACCGCTGCCTTTTGTCAAGCCGTGGAACGGCGTCATGACCTATCAGGATTCGTGCCACCTGCTGCATGTGCAGGGCGTGCGCACCGCGCCGCGCGAGCTGCTGAAGTCGATCCCAGGCGCCACGTTCATCGAGATGGAAGGCAGCGACCGGTGCTGCGCGTCGGGCGGCATCTATAATCTGCTGCATTACCGGGAGTCGATGAGCATCCTGGACGCCAAAATGGACAACGCGAATGCGACGAAGGCCGATGTAATCGTCACCACGAACCCGGGCTGCCTGCTGCAGATGCGGCTTGGCGTGCGCCGCAAACCCGGGGATCACGACATGGAAGCGGTGCATCTCGTCGAGGTGCTGGCCGAAGCGTGCGGATTGGATTAGTGTCGAGCCGCGAAAGTCATGACAGGCCCGGTCCAATCCGGACGGGCTGGCGATTTTCCCCGCGCTGGCGCAGGTGACGAAATGGCCGGACACGAAGCGGAACCGCTCCCGGCCTGGCGTCGAACGCGATGCCGGCTCCCTTTCTCTTCCTTACAAATTGGCCATCCCTCCCATGCTTCCGGGACTTCGCTCCCTCTCCAAACGAGAATCGCGCTGTCGATTGCGCGTTTTTATGTTTGCTGCCGTCGAATGGGATGCCGGTCGGCGCATGAGCCGGGTAGGAGGACCGATTATGAAACTACAGTCCGTAGGATGGATATTTCCGAAATGACAGTTATGCTATATTCTTCCTGTAAAATAAATTAGTCCTTAGTAATAAATAGCAGAAAATGGGGTGGGTTCCGGGCGCTCGAAGCGGCGTCCAACTGCGGACAGACGGATCAACCATGAAAGCAAATGCTTCCGAAGCAGGTTTTGCTCGCGAAAAAGGTTAATCACAGAGGTTCGCAAAACTTTGAGGGAGGTAAAGAGATGGAACGAGGCACGACGCTGTTTTTGCTCAAAAACGACCGGACGGGTGCGTTTGACGGATCGGTCATCGGCATTTCAATTACGGGCGCGGTCAATGCGAAGCCGCTCGAGATGGAAATGGGCTTTCGTCTGGACGGCGGCTTTATCGAGCTTGCCCGGAGCAGGGAGCTGGGGCAGCTGCAGTCCTTTACGCTTGAGGCGACGATCGAACCCGACCGGGTCGGCGGAAAACGCCAAAACATTTTGGAGGCACAAAGCCCTTCGGTCGCTTTGTTTATCGAAGCGAACGGCAAGCTCGTCGGTTCCGTACATACGGCGGCCGGCTGGGTGAGCGTCGACAGCGGCAGCACGCTTGTGCAGGCGGGACGAACGTCTCGCGTCCGGTTGACCCGCGGCGATAACGGACAGATGGAGCTGCAGATCGACGACAAGACGGTCGGCAGCAGCTCGGTGCCCGGCCCGATTCAGAACGTAGGCGAGCTCGGCTTCAAGATCGGCGCAGGCATTGACGGCAAGGCGTACGCGTATGCCGGCAGAATCAGCAACGTCGCGGTCCGGAGCGGCGCGGTAGACGGCGCATTCAACGCAGGCCTGCAGCAGCGATCGTCGGCGATCGAGCAATCGGTCCGCAGCGCCACCGGCATCCAGGACATCGCCGTCAACCTGATTCCGGACGTGAGCCGCTCGCGGCTGCAGCCGATCAAGGATTTGATGAATGCCGCGGGCGTGGAACGGCTGTCCGATCTGGAAACGCTGAAGCTGACGACCAAGACGGTGATGACGCCCGGCAAAGTCGTCGTCGCTCCGCGCAAAAGCATTGCGGTGGCTATCGATTGGAAAGCGGTTGCAGCCGCGCTGGGGATAGCGACAAGCGGTGGCATCATACGCGAAAACCTCGCCAAGTATTTGGCCAACCGGAACAGCGTGCCGACCTTGCGCCGGATCACCGCTTCTCCGCCGGTCATTTCCGCGCCTTCTGCCGGTTCGGTTAACACAGCCCCGGCAGCGGGAATCAACCCGGCATCGCCTGTGACGCCGCCGTTGCGCACGACGCTCTCGGCCTCGGCGCTCGGCTCGCCGCTTATCGCTAAACGTACCGGCGCGGTGATGCCGACGATCGTGCTGCGCGAAAGCCCGGCGCTTCGCAAGCCGGCCGAACCGAGCGTCATGTCGGGGGTGTTCACCATCGACAAGGACGCGATCCGGCTGAACGACAGCTCGCTGATCGCCAAGCTCGAAGCGGGCAACCCCGCACAGTGGCCGATCACCTCGGAGCAGCCGGTGCACGTCTATTCGCTGACGAAAATTCCCGTTACTTCCGCGGTTATGATCGCGCAGACGATCGACCTGACGAATACGGAGCTCGTCATCGAACCGGACGTCACGACCTTTTATTTGATTGCAGAGAAAGTCATTTGCGGAGCCAATGCAAAAATCACCTGGCGCAAGCCGGGCGGAAGCACGCCTCCGCGGCTTGATAACCCGGATTTGAACGGACGCGGATGGTCCGGCGTGCATACGAAGCCGAATTCGCGGGACGGGCTGGACGGCGAAGACGGCCGTGCAGGCGAGTCGGGCATTAACGGCGCGAAAGGTCAGAATGCGCCTCATCTGGAAATATGGGTCAAGGAAATGAGCGCCATGCCGAATATCGACTTCAGCGGCGAAGAAGGGCGAAAAGGCGGAACCGGCCAGCGCGGCGGACGCGGCGGCGACGGCGCGGACGGCCATGTCGGCGAACGCTGGTGGTTGTTCGGCTGGCACTGCAGCGCCGACCCCGGCGACGGGGGCGACGGCGGCGACGGAGGCGACGGCGGGAGAGGCGGACGCGGCGGCAACGGCGGCGCAGGCGGCAATATTACGATCGGCGTCCTGGACGGAACGCTGGAATCGACGGTCACGAACAAAGCGTTCAAGCTGAAAAATCAAGGAGGCGCAATCGGACGCGGCGGCGACGGCGGTCCCGGCGGAGCGCCGGGAGCGGGAGGCATCAGCGGCGTCGGCGAAACGTGCAAAGACGCGCGCAACGGCCGGAAAGGCGACCAAGGCCAGCCCGGACGGGCGGGGATCGACGGCGCTTACGCAGGTCTCGACGGCAGCATTCGTTTCTTCGAATTTTCGGAGGACGCATGGGAGGATTTGCTGACGCGCCCGTGGGTCTCAGAAATTACGCCGTCGCAGGCGTTTCCCGGCGACGCCGTCATCCTGCGCGGGAGCCATTTCACAAGTCACGACCGCGTCCTGCTGGACGGCGCGGTGCTCGTGCCGGCCGTGAACGCCGACGAGAGCCTGACGGTAACGATCCCGGCCGGCTCGGCGGGGGGCGAGAAATCGATCAGCGTCCGGCGGGAGGACGGGACGGAGAGCAACCGGCTGACGCTGCGCATCAAGCCGCAGCTGAACGCGCTGAGCGGCGGGCTCGTTCCCGGCGCGACCGTCACGCTGACCGGCCGCGCGTTTCTGAGCGGCGCGGCGGTCCTGGTGAACGGCGCCGCGGTACCGGCGAATGTGACCGGTCCGACGCAGCTGACGTACGTCATGCCGGGAACCGGCGGCGGAGGCAGCTCCGGCGGAAGCGCGACGGTGCAGGTCCGCAATCCGGACGGTCTCGTCAGCAACAGCCGAACGGCCAAGAAGGCCTCAGTGCTTGAGGTGCCGTTCAAATACGGCGTGCATAACCTGCCGTTCCGCAATTTCTCGGACGGCGTCCCGAGCTGGGGCACGTACCAGGATACGTTCGGCGCGGCGGAAATTTGGCACGAGCAGCTCGATCCGATCTTCGGCCATCCGATATTAACGGCGGCATTTTACGGCTTCTATCAACATTTTCTGAAAGGCGAAGATAACGGCGGCCTTGCCACGGGCTTCTGCACGTCGATGGCCGCGATCGTGGCCGACAATTACTGGACGGGGCGCAACGACACGCACACGCTGACTAAAGAAAGCCTGCATGAGCAGCTGACGGCGGTCCACGGCCGGCTGCTGAGCCGCGAAAGCCTTCTTCATTTTCACGACCAGGGTCTCGAAGGAATCAAGCGGGTGGCGAAGACGTACCGGGAGATCGAGCGCACGTTCCTGCGCGGCTGCGACCGCGACAATGCGCCGCTTCTGTTCTTCATTCCCGCCGGCGAGGTGTGGGATGCGGGCTACCAGGAGAAGCTGAAGGATTCGCACTGCGTCATGCCTTATAAATTCGTCTATCCTCCCGAGCATCCGGGACCGCAGCTGTCGCCCGACGGCAGCACGACCGTCACCGATCTGGACGGCGTCCAGATGTTCGTCTGGGACTGTAATTTCCCGACGGATTCGGCGGAAGACAACGGACCGAACTGCCGGCTCGTCTTCCGGCGCAGCGGCAGCGATTTCGCCTTCGATTACATCGGGGGCGACGGCGCTACGAAATTCCGCAGCGAGGACGGCATTACGCTCGGCATGATGACGAACGGACAATATTTGCTGGCCGACCATGATCTTCCGTTCAGCGGTCCGTTCGGCCTGACCCGCTTCGTTATCGATTTCCTGCTGTCGCCGGCCGATATGCAGATTACCGACGAGAATGGTCTGACGACGGGGCGGTTCGGTTCGCAGCTGCAGGCGAACATTCCGGGCAGCCTCCCGTGCTACCTCGTCCCCGGCGCCTATATGCTGCCGGAAAATGTCCCGCTTACGCGCAAAATCGTCGGCACCGGTGACGGCACCTACACCTACAATTCGATTTTGCCAAACGGCGTCTCGATCGTCATTTCGGACGTCGCCACGCACAAAGGGCAGGAGGATGTTCTGGCCGCCAATGCCGACTGCACCCAGCTTCGTTTTACGCCGGGCGCGGAGAAGAACTTCACCCTGACGCTTGCGCGGCAGGTGGAGGATCAGGTGCGGGCCGTCGCGATTATGGGGATCGGCGGCGGACCGTCGTCCGGGCTCGACATTACGCTGTCCCCGGAAATGTCGCTTGTCCGTGTCGGCAACCGCAGCGGCTCTAAAACCGTCGACGTCCGCGCGTTCGCGGTTCACAAGGGGGCGGAGGTTCCGCTCAACGGCCGGGTCGCCGGTGTCCAGCTTCCGGCGAACAACGATCTGGTCGTATCCGTATCGGACTGGACGGCGGCGCTTCAATTGAACGTTCAAACCGTCAGCTTTAACTGACCTTTCGGCTTGCTGTATAAAGCCGTGCGGGCAGCGGGTTGCATCAACCTGCCGCGACCGCGCGGCTTCTTTTTTTGTCATGCTTGACGAAACATTTTGCCGGGCATAGACGTATCGATTGTCATGTGTCCGGCAAGCACGCCGGTTTGCAGTCGGCTGCGTCTGCCTGCTTACTGCGAGGCCAAAGCGGTATTCTCGATACGGTGGAAGGTTGGTTTCATGCATTAAAGTAAGCGGCTATAATAAGTGAAGTGATATTTGCTCGGGTTATCGCCCGTTTCCGCGCTTTTCCCGCGCCTCCGGCTGTTTGCGGCCGGGGGCGTGCTTGCGTTATGATGCTGAAAGAACCGGTTTCGTCCCATTGGCGGACGAGAACGGGAACGGTGCGCTTCAGTCGCATTTCATCATTGGATAAAACGGAGGGGTTCGGGTGACGAAGATCAGGCTGAGCGTGCTCGATCAGACGCCGGTGCCGCAGGGCGGCACGGCCGCGGAGGCGCTGCAGGAGACGGTGAAGCTGGCGCAGCTGGCGGAACGGCTCGGCTATACCCGGTTCTGGGTGGCCGAGCATCATAATATGCCGAGTCTGGCGCATTCCAGCCCGGAAGTGTTCCTATCGCATATCGCCGCGCGGACGGATTCGATCCGCGTCGGCTCGGGCGGGGTCATGCTGCCGCATTACAGCGCGTATAAAGTGGCCGAAAATTTCCGCCTGCTCGAAGCGCTGTATCCGGGACGCATCGACCTTGGCCTCGGCCGGGCGCCGGGCGGCATGCCGATCGTCACGCGGGCGATGCAGGAAGGGCGGATCGGCGGCATCGACCGGTATCCGCAGCAGATCGACGACCTGATGCATTATTTAAACCTGGCGCGCCGCGCGGAGCATCGCTTCCCCGGCCTGCAGGCGCTGCCCGAGGTTGAAGGGGCGCCGGAAATTTGGCTGCTCGGCTCCAGCGGCGACAGCGCGATGCTGGCCGCGGAGCGCGGACTGTCGTTCGCGTTCGCCCAGTTCATCAACGGCGCCGGCGGGGAGTCGGCCGTCCGCTATTTCCGCGAACGGTTCGAGCCGTCCGCGCAGGGGACGGCGCCGAAGTCGATGGTTGCCATTTTCGCCGTCTGCGCCGACACGGACGAAGAGGCGGAGCGGCTCGCGGCCAGCATCGATTATCAGTTTGTCATGCTGGAGCAGGGCCGACTGACGGACGGCGTCGTGCCGCCGGAGCAGGCGCTGGCGTACGCTTATTCGCCCGTCGAGCGGATGCGCCTGCGGGAGAACCGCAAGCGGATGGTCGTCGGCTCGCCGGCGGCGGTGCGGGAGCGTCTGCTGGCCATGAGCGAGGCGTACGGCACGGACGAAATCATGATCGCCACAATCATGTACGACTACGAAGCGAAGCGGCGGTCGTACGAGCTGCTTGCCGATGCGTTCGAGCTGAATGCCCGCGCGTAAGGGACGTTTGCTGCACCGGGGGAGCGAGCTTGCGCAAAATGCGCGGCCGCTCCTTTTTCTACGAAATGGATGCTACACGCCTCTTGTGCGCTGTTTTTGTTACAATGATAAAAAGAATGCCGGTCTGTAATTGAAAAAAGGAATATGCACCTGCATCGCAGCCCGCAAAATATACGGAGGAGCAGCTCGTAAACGAGTCATCGGCAAAGGTGGTGTGACATGAACACCCATGTCCAACAGGTGGTTTCAGATTATTTTAACGGCCCGCTGAAGCTTCAAAGCGCATTTCCCTTCGTTGCGGAGGCTTTGGGCACCGCATTGATCGCGGTTACCGGAAGCTATTCAATCGGAACGTTTAACGAAACATCGGATCTCGATTTGGAATTGATCCTGCCTGACGAGCGATACCTCGCTTTGGTCGACCGGGCGGGCGGGGTCCAGCACTTGTGGGTTCACGACGGGGATCATCGGCCCTTAATGGATATTAAAATGCGGCCCTTGAGCTGGCTTCAAGCCCGGCTGAATGGAAGCGATCCGGAGGTTCTATGGATATACCGTCACGCGGTTGCGATCCAGGATCGCGAGCAGGTGCTGCCGCAGCTGCTCCATGATGCAGCCAAGCGATTTCATCTCACGCTGCCCGATTTAATCAAACAGGCTTACAAAGACTTTCGCACGGGAGTTACCGTTGAGGCGGCACGGGAACCTCTAGGCAAATCGATTATGATGAACCGAACAATCGAATCCGCGCTGGCCTTACCTTTTCTTGTACGCAACGAGCCTTATCCTTACCCGAAGTGGAAAAGGTTTTGGCTCAACAACAGCCACGAGCAAGGGGCGGAAATTGTAACGCTTTGTGAACAATGGATCGCCGGGAACCCCGTATATCGAACGTTAAGGAACGTCATGGATTCCATCTTGACCGAGGCGGGTTATCGGGATTTAACGACCCACTTCTGGCGAAAGGCTTAATTATCACGGGGATCGGGCTGCACCGCCGTATAACGCCGGTTGATCCGCGCCAACTGCTGCTGCGGGGCTGGGCGTTCCGGGCAGCCGGGCGAAAAGCACGCCCGTAAACAAGCCGGCCGTTCTTGCCTTGATGGCAGCGGCCGTTTCTTTTGTCTTGACCCTCACATCGATGTCATCGTTTAAAATAAACGTGCGCCTGTACCGCATATAACGGAAGGGGACGGGACTTATGAAAATCGGAGAGCTGTCGGCGCGGACGGGGGTCAGCATCCGCTCGCTCCGCTATTACGAGCAGCAGGGGCTGCTCGCGCCGGTTCGGCAGGACAACGGCTACCGGGAATATTCGCCGCTTGCCGAGGAACAGGTGCGCGTCATCCAGTTTTACCTCTCGCTCGGGATATCGACCGTTCAAATCGCCGGCTTCCTGCACTGCGTGCTCCAGCGCAAGGAAAGGTTCTGCTCGGAGGTGCTCCCGATCTATAAGCAGAAGCTGGGGGAAATCGACGAGCAGATCCGCCTGCTGCAAAACATTAAAACAAATCTTGAGGATCGCATCCGTTCGATCGTCGAAGAGGAGGAAGAAGATGAGTGTTCAAGCTGTCAATGATGCGACGTTTCGCGGGGCGATTCGCGCCGAAGGCGTAACGCTGGCCGATTTCGGCGCCCCGTGGTGCCCGCCCTGCCGGGCGCTGGAGCCGGTCATCGAAGAGCTGGCCGGCGAATTCGGGAACCGGGCAGCGGTCGTGGCGGTCAACTGCGACGAATCGCCGAAAACGGCGGCCGATTTCGGCGTCATGTCGCTGCCGACCGTGATTGTTTTCCATAACGGCGAGCCTGTGGAGAAGCTGGGCGGCCTCCGGCCGGCAACCGCCTATCGATCTCTGATCGAGAAGCTGTTGTAAACAGTCGAGCGGACGGCGCAAGATTCATCCGTGCGTGAATCGCGTCCTTATGGTAAATTGAAGGTCAACAACGTAAATCGGACGATGGGAGCTGCGACATGAGCAAAGGCAATTGGGACAGCAAGCATGACGACCTGAGTAAGACGCGCGTATGGGATGATGACGAAGACGGCCTGACTGTTTGGACGGCAAAAGTTCTGGATTATGCGGAGTCTGCGGATGCTGTATCATTTTAGCGAAAATCCCGGCATCGACATGTTCGTGCCGCGTGAGCAGCCCGCCCGCATTGGCTTTCCTCCGGTTGTTTGGGCGATTGACGACGAGCATCAAATTACCTATTATTTCCCGCGCAATTGTCCGCGGATCGTTTACCGGCGGTCGGCAGGCATAAGCGCCGGGGACGAGCGGAACTTCTTTGGATTTACGGGCGCACATACCGTCGTGACGGTCGAAGCCGGCTGGTACGAAGCGATAAAAGGATGCACACTCTATCGTTACGCGCTGCCGGAGGCGGGCTTCGCATGCTTCGACCGTTCGGCGGGCTATTATATTTCGCGCGAAACGGTGCGGCCTGTCGATGTCGAGCCGGTGAACGGGCTGATCGAACGCATCCTGGAGACCGGGGCGGAGCTGCGGTTCACGCCCGATCTGCATCCGCTTCGCAATGCCATTCTATCGTCGACGGTGAAGGATTTCGGCATATACCGATTCCGATTTGCAAAGGAGCCGGGTGAAGGATGAAGGTCGTCACCTGCCCGATCGCCGCAAAACGCGCTGCTAAATCACGTACGGATGCGCTTCCATTTTCTCTGCTTCGCTGACAGCCTCTTCCAGCGTCATTCCGGCAAAATGCTGCGCATGCAGGAAACGTCCGCTTTTCTTATCGTTCACGAATGCACCGACGGCGATGCCGGGGATGACGCTTTCCACCGCATTCGGCGCTTTGGGTCCGCCCATGTCGGTTCTGCACCAGCCGGGATCCGTCAGACTAATGATGACGTTCGTGCCGTCCAGCCGCGAAGCCAGATCCTTCGTGTATTTGTCGAGCGCCGCCTTGCTGGCCGCATAGCCCGACTGCTCCGGCTCGTTCTTGATGCCGCTCGTCGTATTGACAATGCGTCCGAAGCCTCGCTCGATCATTTTCGGAATAAAGCGGTTACAAATAACCGCTGGCGCGATGAAATTGATCCGGAAGCTCGTCTCGAAATCTTCCACAGGCGTCTTGTAGTAGTCGGTCCGGTAAGCGATTTGCACGGCCGCGTTATTGAACACGATATCGACGACCGTTCCTCTCGCTTCGATTTCGTCCAGCATCGCGGTGACTTCCTCGCGGCTCGCCAGATCCGCCTGGGCGCAGTACGCATCGACCCCCAGCGCTTTAACTTCCCGCTCCACCTGCTGTGTATGCTCCAGCTTCCGGCTGTGCAGAATCAGATTGCAGCCTTGTTTGGCCATAAAGATGGCTGTCTGATATCCGACGCCCCGGCTTGCGCCGGTAAGAAGTGCCCATCTTCCTTTTACATTCATCAACACGCCAAGCTCCCTCCTATTTTTCAATCAAAGGCAAGGTTAACTTTTCGGCTGACTTTCGCTATACGGCGGCAGCCGTTTACAAAAGCGAAGCGAAATATCGTTTCAGCGCCGATGTCACCAGCGTGTGGTCCTGATCGCCGGGCAGGCCGGAAACCGCAACGGCTCCGATGACGCCGGCGCCGCGCACGCGGATCGGAAACGCGCCGTTGTACGGGGCATACTGCGAAGGATCGAGAAAATAACGCTCCGCAATCGTTTTGCCGGAGCCTCGCAGCTCCGTTTCCAGATAAAACGAGCTGCGCCCGAAGCGCTCCACGACCCGCGCCTTGCGGGCGGCCCAATCGTCGTTGTCGGCGGAAGTGCCCTCGAACGCATAATGAAACAGCTGCTGAGCGCCCTTGCGGATTTCGATGGTCACGGCTTTGCCCTGCGCCTTGGCCAGCTCGATAATCGTCAGTCCGATCTGCAGTGCTGTGTCATGGGTGAACGAATCGAACTGCAGCTCTTCTTCTTCCCGAATCAGCTCGTCCAGCGAACGCCCGGATGTCATAAGCGATGTTCCCTCCGTCAGTCATAGATGGAAAGCCCTGGTTGCCCCCAGTATATCATAAACGCGTGTTTATTCAAGGGCGTTTTTCGGTGGACCGCAAAAAAAAGTTTTTAAAATAGCGCTTGACAGCGCTTTATCGGCGTGTGGTATATTGAAACCGTAAACGCGCGTTTACGAAAGAGGTAGGCAACTTTTGAAAACCAATCCTATAAACAGCGCCGAGATCGCCCGGCTCGCCGGCGTTTCCAGAAGCACGGTCAGCCGGGTGATCAACAATTACGCCAACGTTCCCGCGGAAACGCGTGACAAAGTGTTGAAAGTGATCGAGCAGCACAATTATTTTCCCAACGTGTCTGCCCGGGTCCTGGCCGGCAAACGGGCGTGCACGATCGGCCTTTTTCTGATCGAGCCGCGCAGGGTGTCCGGCGACGTTCTGACGAACGGGCTGATCGTCAGCGTCATTGAACACGCTTCGGCCTGCGGCTATTACGTCCTGACGCATATCATTCGCGACGCCAAGGACAGTCGCACGGCGAAGGACGTCAAGGAAATTTTTTACCAGCACAGAATCGACGGGGGGATCTTTATCGGCGCGGCGAACGGCGAGCCGCTCATCGAAGCGCTGGTCGAGCAGGGCTTTATGGTCGGCGTCGTGGACCAGCAGCCGGCCGGTCCGAAACCGAACCGGATCGTCGCCAATTTCAACAACGATTCGGGCATGAAGCAGGCGGTCGCTTATTTGGCGGGTCTCGGCCATACCCGGATCGGCATTATTAACGGGGACTTGAACCGGCTCTCCGGCGTGACCAAATACGAGGGCTTCCGCAATGCCATGCGCATGTGCGGCATCGGCGTCAACCCGGATTGGGTGCTGCCCGGCGATTTTCACGAGGAAAGCGGCTATGAGGCCATCCACCTGATGCTCCGCAGCGGGTGCGAGCTGCCCACCGCCGTCATTGCGGCCAACGACAGCGTCGCGTTCGGCGCAATCCGGGCGCTGAAAGAGCAGGGGCTGAAGGTGCCGGAGGATATGTCCGTCATCGGCTTCGACGACCATGCGCTGAGCCGGCTGCATCATCCCGCTTTGACGACGATCCGGGTCGATTTCAGCGACATGCTGAAGCACCTGACCTCGATCCTGATCGCCAAAATCGAGGATGCGGAGGACATCGACAAAGAAATCACGCTGGACTGCAGTTTGGTTATCCGCGATTCGTGCAGAAGAATCTAGCTTTATTTCGGCAAATATAAACACGCGTTCATAGGATCGGCGCTGCCGCCGGCGGCCGTTTCCTGCGAACGGCCCGCGAAGAAGGCGGCCGGATGGCACGGACGCGGCATCGCCGATTCGCAGACTTCGGAAGGATCGGAAGGGTCGGAAGGAATGAGGATTCGGCCTTCCGTGGACGCATCAACATTACGGATGGAGGGCGAACGATTGAAAACGCTTAAAGAACCGCGCAAGGTGGAGAAACGGAACGTCATCAGCTATCTGGAGACGATGGACGTCGAAAGCGGGGAGCGCGAGCTTCTGGCCGAGTTCGACGATCTGATCGAAGCGCCGAACTGGACCGCGGACGGCAAGAGGCTCATTTACAACAGCGGCGGCCTGCTCTATTCGTTCGATTTGGCGACAAAAGCCGGCACGGCGATCGATTCGGGATTCGCGAATCAGTGCAATAACGACCATGTGCTCTCGCCGGACAATAAGCGTATCGCGGTCAGCCATCATACGAGGGAAGACGCCCAGTCGCGCATTTACATTTTCCCGCTGGCAGGCGGGCAGCCGGTTCTCGTGACGCCGATGGCGCCGAGCTACCTGCACGGCTGGTCTCCCGACGGGAAAACGCTGTCGTACTGCGCGGAACGCAACGGACAGTACGACATTTATACCATTCCGGCGGACGGCGGCGTCGAGACGCAGCTGACCGATACGGAGGGGCTGGACGACGGGCCCGAATATTCGCCGGACGGCCGTCACATCTGGTTCAACTCTACGCGCTCAGGGCTCATGCAGGTGTGGCGCATGAACGCGGACGGCAGCGAGCAGAAGCAGATGACGTTTGACGAGAGCAACAACTGGTTTCCGCACGTTTCGCCCGACGGCGGCAAGGTTGTTTTTCTCGCCTACCGCAAAGGCGACGTCGCGCCGAATGATCATCCCGCAAACAAGAACGTCGAGCTCCGGCTGATGGACAGCGCCGGCGGTCCGTTTCGGACCTTGGCTGAGCTGTTCGGCGGACAAGGGACGATCAACGTCAACTCGTGGTCGCCCGACAGCAGGCGGATCGCTTTTGTCAGCTATAAGGTGAAGGGCTAACTCAGCGTCAGACGCTTGCCCGTGAACGATGCGGTCCGGCAGGCGGTCGAAAGGGGGATGCAGCGTGAACGTGAAGAAGAAAGCCCGGATCGGCATGATCGGCTACAGGTTTATGGGAAAGGCGCACAGCCACGCCTATCGCGATCTGCCCTTCTACTTCGATACGCCGGTGGAGCCGGTGCTGCAGGCGGTCGCGGGCCGCAGCGAGGCGGAAGTCGGCAGGGCGGCCGATAAATTGGGCTGGCTGTCCTGGGAAACGGACTGGCGGCGGCTGCTGGAGCGGCCGGATATCGACGTCATCGATATCGGCGCGCCGAACCATCTGCATGCGGAAATCGCGATTGCGGCCGCGGAAGCGGGCAAGCACGTCATCTGCGAGAAGCCGCTGGCGGTCAGCGCGGACAAGGCGGCCGAAATGCTGGACGCCGTCCGGAAAGCCGGCGTCGTGCATATGGTGTGCCACAATTACCGGTTCGCTCCGGCGGTGCAGATGGCTCGCAAGCTGATCGCGGAAGGGCGTCTCGGGACGATTTACCATTTTCGCGGCGAATATTTGCAGGACTGGCTCGCGGATCCGAGCCTGCCGCTTAACTGGCGCCTTCGCAAGGCGGACAGCGGGTCCGGAGCGCACGGGGATTTGATGTCGCACGTGGTCGATCTGGCGCGGTACCTTGTCGGCGAAATCGCCGAAGTGTCCGGCATGCTGCATACGTTCGTGCAGGAGAGGCCGATTGACGGCAGGCCGGGCGAGAAGGGGCGGGTCGACGTCGACGACTCCTCGTCGTTTCTGGCCAAATTCGCGTGCGGCGCCCTCGGCGTATTCGAGGCAAGCCGGTTCGCGAGAGGAAACCGCAACGGCAACCGGTTCGAGATCAACGGCTCCAAAGGCTCGCTCCGCTGGGATATGGAAAACATGAACGTGCTGCAATTGTACCTCGAAGACGATCCCCAAGGGGTTCAGGGGTTTCGCACGATTTCGTGCACGGAGGCGGTTCACCCGCTGGCGGGCAGCTATTGGCCGGCCGGACACATTATCGGTTACGAGCATACGTTCATCAACATGATGGCCGCGTTCATGGAAGGTCTGTACCGGGGCGTCAGCCCGTCCCCGAATTTCGAGGACGGCTACCGCAATCAGCTGCTGCTGGAAGCGGTCGAGCGGTCGGCGGCAAGCAGGCAGTGGATCGCCGTCCCGCCGTACTGACTGAAAACGCGCGTTTACGGCGGACGCAACCACACGCTGTAATCGCTTTCATATAGATGCCGTCCGCCGTCTTTTTGTTTAAGCTTCAAAGGGTGTGTCGTACCGCAAAAAAAGGGAGGTAATTGCAAGTGAACAAGACGATCACCAAACGGGCAGTACCGCTTTTTGTCAGTGCAGCGCTTTTGACCAGCGTCGCCGCTTGTACGGGCGGCGGCAATGACAAGGGCTCGAATTCGGGCTCGGACAGCGCCGAATTGCCGGACGCAAACGGCAAATACGCGCAGCCGGTCACGATGAACTGGGCCGTCCAGACCGCGGCGGCTTCGAAGCTGCTCGACAACGAAACCTACGATGACAACCGCTGGAGCCGCCTAATCAAGGACAAGCTCAACATCGATCTCAAGGTCGCCTTTTCCGCCGACAGCAGCACCGACGCCTACAAAAACAAGCTGAACGCCGTCATCGCTTCCGGCGACCTTCCCGACATTTTCAAAACGCAGGATGCGAACGTGTTCCTGCAGCTGGCGCAGAACGGGCAGCTGGCCGATCTCACCGACGTTTTTAACAAATATGCATCCGATTCGATCAAGGAATACCAGAAACGGTTCCCCGATTCGTTCAAGGGCGCAACGGTCAACGGGAAGCTTTATGCCATCCCGCGCATGAACGACAACTTCCATGAGGCGCCGTTCCTCTGGATTCGCGAAGACTGGCTGAAGCGGACCCATTCCCAGCCGCCGAAAACCGTCGAAGAAATGGTCGCGCTCGCCGAGAAATTCGCCAAAGGCGATCCGGACGGTGACGGCATCAACGGCGACACGTACGGTCTGGCGCTCAACAAGGATCTCATCCGTCAAAACCACGGCAGCATTCTCGGTCTCGTCTCGGCCTTCGGCGTCCCCGGACGCGACGAAAGCATGTTCTACCGCGACGAGAACGGCAAAATGACGTTCGCCTGGATCCAGCCGAACATGAAGAAGGCGCTTGCCCTGCTCGCGGATATGTACAAGAAAGGCCTGATCAACAAGGAATTTACGAGCAAGGACGAATCGGCGCTGGTCGAAGACATTACGAGCGGCAAAATCGGCATGGCGTACGGCAGCAACTGGGGCACCTGGTATCCTTACAACAACGTGTACAAGAAAGACGGCGTGATCGTCCATCCGTACCCGATTCCGACCGAGTCCGGCATCGATTACAAAATCGGCATCGAGAGCAACGCAGTCGGCCAGATGACGATGGTGAGCGCGAACTACAAGCATCCCGAAGCGGCGATCGAAATTTTGAATTTGTACGACAAAACGGTCAATTACTCCACGGCCGACGATTACAAGAAATATTGGGCGGACGAGCAGTACAGGCTCTCCCCGGTGTATATCGACATGCCGGGTGAGGTTTTCGCATCCGATATCCAGAAGGCGCTTGACAAAAAATCGTCCGACGGCCTGCCGCCAGCCGCAAAACCACTGTACGACTACACCGTGGGCTTCGAGAACGGGACGATGAAAAACGACGACAACGCCTTCGGAACCTGGGGGCAGATGTCCAAAGAGGGCTCGCTGCCGATCGTCCTGAACAAATATATCCCGGACAAGGCGATCGTGCAGAGCATTCTGGGCATTCAGCGGCCCGACGTGTGGCTGACCAACGTGGCTTCACTGGATACGCTCACGATCACGGCTTTCACCGACATCATCACCGGCGCCAAGCCCGTCGATTACTTCGACACCTTCGTGCAGCAGTGGCTTAAGGCGGGCGGCCAGCAAACGCTCGACGAGATGGACAAGCTTTACCCGGCCGGCAGCTAAGCGATTCCTAAAGCGGCCTGCGGCGGATTCGCTTCGCCGCAGGCCCGCCGGTCCTATTTTAAGCTACAGGTGGTGGAAAACGGATGTTTGCAGCTTTGAAACGGAAGGACAAGCTGATCAGGGAGCTTCCCTTGTACATCATGCTGATCCCCGCGGTTGTGCTGGTGGCGATCTTCAGCTACGGCTCCATGGGGGGCGTTATTATCGCTTTTCAGAAATTCGTTCCGGCGAAAGGGATGTTCGGCGACCAGCAGTGGATCGGCCTTCAAAATTTTCATACGCTGTTCGCGATGCCCAACATCGGGCCGGTTATCCGCAATACCGTTATTATCGCCTTTTGCAAAATGATCGCGGGAATCGTGGTGCCGGTCGTGTTCGCGCTGCTGCTCAACGAAGTCCGGCATGTGCTGACGAAGCGTATGTTTCAGACTTTGGTCTATTTGCCGCATTTCCTGTCCTGGGTCATTTTATCCGGCATTCTGATCAATGTGCTGTCGCCGACCGGGGGATTCGTCAACGTTCTCCTTGGCAAGGTCGGCATCCAGCCGATTTATTTTCTCGGCAGCCCGACCGCGTTTCCCATTACGATGGTCGTGACCGATATTTGGAAGGGCTTCGGCTTCGGATCGGTCATTTATTTGGCTTCTCTGACGAGCATCAATCCGGCGCTTTACGAAGCCGCCGTCATCGACGGCGCGAACCGCTGGAAGCAAACTCTGCACATTACGCTGCCCGGCATCTCGTCGATGATCGTGCTGATGACGGTGCTCGGCCTGGCCAACATTTTGAACGGCGGGTTCGACCAAATTTACAATATGTACAGTCCCGTCGTATATTCCACGGGCGATATTTTGGATACCTTCGTGTTCCGGCTCGGAATCGAGCAGGCGCAATACGCGCTGTCCACGGCCGCTGGCCTGTTCAAGTCCGGCGTGTCGATGATTTTCATTATCGTTTCCTATTATTTGGCCGATAAATTCACCGGATATCGAGTCTTCTGAAAGGAGGACAGAAACCATGACGATCAAGGCGTCCCTGCCGCGCAAAATATTTCTGGTGTGCAATACCGTTTTCCTGCTGCTGATCGCATTTGTATGCGTGGCGCCGTTCATTAACCTGCTGGCGGTTTCTTTTTCGGACAAAGTTGCGGTCGAAGCGGGCGAGGTGACGTTTTTTCCGATCGGCTTTACGACGGTTTCGTATGAATTCATTACGAATACCTCGAAATTTTTCGTTTCGCTGCTGATCTCGCTGAAGCGGGTGGCGATCGGCGTGCCGCTTAATTTGCTGCTGATCATCATTACGGCATATCCGCTCTCCAAGTCGAAGACGGATTTTGGCGCACGGAACATTTTTTCCTGGTTTTTTGTCGTGACCATCCTGTTCAATGCCGGGCTGATCCCGACGTATATGGTAGTCCGGACGACCGGGCTGATCGATTCCGTCTGGTCGCTCGTGCTGCCGGGCGCGCTTCCCGTATTCAGCATGCTGGTCGTGATGAACTATATGCGCAGCCTGCCGAAGGAGCTGCTGGAAGCGGCGTATATCGACGGCGCGGGCCATGTGCAGACGCTGCTCCGCGTCGTGCTGCCGGTGTCGCTGCCCACGATTGCGACCGTAACGCTGTTCTCGGTCGTCGATCATTGGAACAGCTGGTTCGACGGCATGATTTATATGAACCATATCGAGAACTATCCGCTGCAGACCTACCTGCAGACGGTTGTCGTAAATCCGCAGGAATTTATGCGCAACAACACCGATCTCAGCGGCAACCTGTCCAAATATTTGTCGCTGGTCAGCGCCCGCACGACGGGTGCCGCGCAAATGTTCCTGGCCATGATCCCGATTCTGCTTATCTATCCGTACCTGCAAAAGTATTTTACGACCGGTCTTGTGATGGGCAGCGTCAAGGAATAATATGGAAGGAGTGGTACAATGAATGTATTCGTAACCGGAGGAACCGGGTTTATCGGCTCGTATGTCGTCAAGGAACTGCTCGATCACGGCCACACGCTCACGCTCCTTGCCCGGAATCCGGACAAGGTGCCCGGGTTTGTCGGCCATGAGCGAATTCGGTTCGTCGCGGGAGGGATGGACGACGCGGACGCAATCGCCGAAGGGCTGAAGAATCAGGACGCCTGCGTGCATGTCGCGCTCTCGTGGCTGGGCGGGACGGCGATGGAAAACATGATGCATGAAACGGTGCCCTCGGTCCGTCTGTTCCAAGCAGCCGCGGACGCAGGGGTCCGTAAAATCATTTACACGTCGTCCATCGCCAGCTTCGGCACGGCGCCCCACCACGACATGGGCTACATCAAGCCGTCTACCTATTACAGCGCCACCAAAGCCGCCTCGGAGGCCTATCTGATGTCGATTGCGCATGAATACCGCATTCAAGCCAATATCGTCAGGCCGGGCTATACGTTCGGCAATCCCTGCGTCGAGGGCGGACCGCTTTATCCTGACCAGAAGCTGGTCAATATGGTCCGGAGCGCCCGCGCCGGCGAGTCCATGACCTTCGTGAAGAACGACGGCACGCAGTTCATTTGGGCCGGCGACCTGGTGAAGGTATACACGGAGCTGCTTCACTCGGACAGCTTGAACCGCAATTACTACACCGCCGTCAGCACCGAATTCCGCACGTGGGCGCAGATCGCGCAAATGGCGGTCGATCTCCTCGGCTCCAAAAGCCAAATTGTACTGAAGGACAAGGGGCGTCCCGACCCCGGCGACAGGCCGATCGACGTCTCGGAAATCCAAAACACGTTTGGGTTTGCTTTCAAGGCGGACGAGTACATGAAGGATCATCTTCGGTACCTGAGCACCTTGGAATTGTAATCGCCGCTTAAATCCGAAAAAGAGGAAGGTGCATTTTGAAATGGAAAATAACATCAGCTTCGACGGTTTTATCCAGATTGCGATTGTTGTAAAGGATATTCAGAAGGCCGCCGAGACATGGGCGAAAATGTTTAATGTTCCCGTGCCCGAGATCCGCGATAATCCGCCTGCTCATAACCCTGACCTGACATACCGCGGAAAACCCGCTTTCTACGGCCTGAAGCTGGCGGTCATCCGGGTCGGCAGCTTCGTCATCGAGCTGCACGAGCCCGACGAGCATGACAGCACGTTCCGCGAATTTCTGGACAAGCACGGCAACGGCGTTCATCATCTCGGCTTCCAGGTCGGCGAAAAGCGCGACGCCATTATCGGCGAGCTCGAAGAGATGGGCTACGAAATGCGTACGATCGGCTATTATCCGGGCAGCAGCTGGACGATTGTCGACACCGAGGACGATTTGGGCGTGAATCTGAACATCAAGCCCCGGGCTTAGGCTGAGCGGCAGGTGACTCACATTCCGTCCCACTCCAAGCGAACGGCACGGTGACGGCCTGCACCCGGAAGTCAGTCTGCAGAAGGCGAACGGAACGGTGACGGCTCGGCACCCGGAAGGCAGTCCGCAGAAGGCGAACGGCACGGTAACAGCCGGAACTCGGAAGTCAGTCTGCTTAGGTGGAAATAAATAGAAGATTTATGGGGAATCCTCGCTGCTGCCGGCGAGAATTCCCTTTTTTTCCTATGCACGAAGCGGCCGATTATTGTGCTTCCCTTCGTCGCAAGCGGTGGATTTTTTACCGCCCTTCGGCCTGCTGCGCTTCGTTTTCCCGCCGCATATGTCCTGCCTGTTGCCTTGCTTCCCCGCCCTTGATAGGATGGAGGAAGGCAAACGATACAAGCTTTAACGGAGGCGTAAACCGATGAACATTGTCATTCAGCGTGCGGAGATTACCCGGGAGCCGGAAGGCGGGTACCGGGGACGCGTTTTGTTTGAGGCGGAGGGGCACAAGCGGCCGTACGAGGTGACGCTGCTCAGCAAGAACGGCAGCAGCTGGGATTACAGCCTGAGCTTCGGCCGCGAATCCGGTCCCGAGGAGCAGATTCATGCCATGGAAGCGGCGCTGGAGGAAGACGACGAGCTGTTCGATACGTTGGTCGACGCGGTGATGGCGAAGCTGAGCTGAAGGAGGGATACCAAGTGGCAAAGCGTACGGTTACGCTGCCGGACGGCATGGAGCTGCCGGCGATCGGCCAGGGAACCTGGCGGATCGGGGACGATCCGTCCCGCAGAAAGCAGGAAATCGCGGCCATACGGCTGGGTATCGAGCTCGGCATGACGGTGATCGATACTGCGGAGATGTACGGGGAAGGCTTGTCCGAGTCTCTGATCGGCGAAGCGGTAGCGGGCGTCCGGGACAAGACGTTCCTCGTTTCCAAGGTGTATCCGCACAACGCGGGAAGAGGGCGCATCACCCGCAGCTGCGAGCATAGCCTGCGGCGTCTCGGGACGGACCGCCTCGACCTGTATTTGCTCCATTGGCGCGGCAGCATCCCCCTCAGCGAAACGGCGGAGGAGATGGAACGGCTTGTGGAGGCGGGGAAAATTTTGCGCTGGGGCGTTTCCAACCTGGACACCGCCGATATGAAAGAGCTGACCGGAACGGCTGCCGGCTCCCGCTGCGCCGTCAACCAGGTGCTGTACCATTTGGGCTCGCGCGGCATCGAGGTCGACCTTCTGCCCTGGCAGTTGGAGCGCGGCATCCCGGTCATGGCGTATTCCCCGCTGGCGCAGGCGGGAGCGCTGAGAAAGGGCCTGCTCACCGACGGGACGGTGCGGGAAGTGGCGCAGAAGCACGGCGTTCAGCCGCTGCAGGTGCTGCTCGCCTGGTCGGTTCGCAGCGGGAGCGTGCTCGCGCTGCCGAAGGCATCGACGGCCGAGCATGTGAAACAGAATGCCGCCGCGTTCGAGCTCGAGCTGACGGAAGCGGATCTGAAAGCGCTGGACGCCGCGTTTCCGCGGCCGGCGCGAAAGGTGCCGCTGGATATCATTTAACGAGGCGTTGTCTGCGGCTTCCTCGCCAACCGGGACGAAAGAAAAAGGAGCTGTCTTTCACGGTCAAGCTCCCCTTGCAGAAGCAGGATCAAATCCATGCTTCTGTAAGGGAGCATGCCGTAAGACAGCTCCTTTGCCGTTACATCGGAGACTATTCGCGCCGGTCAGGCGGCGGCCGGGAACTTGACGAGGACCGTTACGGCCTCTGCGCGGGTAACCGCGTCACCCGGGGCGAATAATCCGTCGCCGCGGCCGGCGATTAGGGCTCGATCCTTAACCGCATGGACGGCGCCTTTGGCCCAGGCCGGAATATCGGCATCGTCCGCGAATCCGGTTAATCCGGACGCGCTTGCATCCAGCTTCAATGCCTTGGCGATCATAACCGCCATCTCGGCACGGCTGATCGCAGCGTCCGGCTTGAACGTACCGTCGGCGTACCCGTTCGGTCCTCCCTCAACCGGCCGAGCCGCCGGACATGGCGGCCGGCGACGGCAGCGGGCGCGTACGCTCCTGCGCTTGCTCCCGCCTATCGCCCAGGCCAAACCGGCGAAGCTGATCCCATTGTCCTTCTCGGATCAGCACTTCTGTCTGCTTGCGGCCGATCAGGTCGAAATGCGGATAACGGTCGCGGCGGTGAATATAGCGCGGCTCGAGACCGTGCTTTTCGCACCAGGCGGAAAGCCGGGCGAGGTCGGCGCAGCCGACTTTGGTGACGGTTTTGCAATCCGCAAACCGCGGGTCCAGCCAATAATGGGTCAGGAAGGCGATCTCGCCCTTCAGAACGTTCCGTTTCCACTGCTGCAGCTCTTGTCTGTCAATGCCGAATGCCAAAGGTCCGATCCCCTCCTGGTCCATGATACCTCAGTTTTAGCACATTGTATCACCGGACCGGGATGAAGTCCACCGATCGGATTCGATCCCATTGCGGTCTCGGACGAGGCCGTGAACTGACCCTCCTTGCGTCTTCCTCCGTTAGGATAAGCATGGAATGTTAGCCGAATGTTTTTTTCGAAACGATAAGAATTTGTATATTTTGCTGCTCCCTGTATACAGCGAAGCGAGCCGTCTTTTATGATGAAGGTGGAAAAAGAAGCGAAAGGAGCTATAACGATGGATACGAACAAGCCGATCATCATCGGTCATCGCGGGGCGGCAGGGGAAGCGCCGGAAAATACGCTGGGCTCGTTCCGGCTGGCCGCGGAGCAGGGGGCGCACGCCGTTGAGCTGGACGCGCATTTGTCCGCGGACGGGAGGCTGATGGTTTGCCACGATGCGACGCTGGACCGGACGACCGATCGTTCGGGCTGGATTGGCCGGATGCAGGCGTACGAAATCCGGGAGGCGGACGCCGGCGTGAGGTTCTCGGAAGCTTATGCCGGGGAGAAGGTGCCGTTTCTTGACGAAGTGTTCGAGCTGCTGCCGGCGGGCATGATGATCAACGTCGAGGTGAAGCATGCGTACGGCGGCAAACTGGCGCCCGTTCTGCTGGAGCTCCTGCGCAGGACGGACCGGCTGGGAAGCACGGTCGTCTCCTCGTTCGACCATAAGCTGTTGGCTGCGATAAAGAAAGCGGAGCCCGCCGTCCGAATCGGTCTGCTCTATGCGGCCGATCTGGTTGACCATGCGGCCTATGCGGCATCGCTCGGTGTTGACGTATACTCGCTGCATCCCCAGCATATGCTGATCGGCCCCGATGACACTGCCGAAGCGCGGCGGCGGGGGCTTGAGGTTTATCCGTACACGGCAAACGGCGAAGAGGAGCTGAACAGGCTGATCGCAAGCGGCGTATCGGGGATTATTACCGATTATCCGGCACGGCTGGCTGCGCTGCTCGCACGATGAACCGGTAAATCGTCGAAAGCCGCGGCAGGAGAACTGCGCCCGTTTGCCGAACAACAGGACATACGGGCAAGTGATTGCGAAAGCGTACGTCCATACGAGCAGAAATTGTACAAACGGTACGCACGGCGAGCACGGCTTGACGATTGCGGGCGGAAACGGCTTTTTCGCGCGCGGCGGAGACCGCCCGAAGTCCTGAAGGGAGGCGAAACAGTGCGCCGACATCCCGAATTCGATCTGATGCTGCATGACGACGGCGAGCTGGCGGAAGCGCTCGGCAGTCCGCTGACGGAGCGTGCCACGATTCACGAATGGCCTCTGTCTTGTGTTCAGCGCGTTCGCACCGCCGGCGGCGGCAAATTCATTTATAAAGTGCAGGCGCCGCCGACGCTGGAGGCGGGGTTCTATGCCCGTGCGCGTTCGCCGCTGCTGGTGCCCGCGCGTTTGCTGGAGGGGGAGGGCGAGACGAGCGCCCTCATTCTGGTGGAGGTTGAGGCGCCGCGGCTGGCCGATTTTCGGCCTGGCGAAGCGGAAGCGGCGGCAATTGCCGGCGATTTGGTCCGGCAGATTGCGGAGATCGAAGGCCGGCCGCCGATTTTGTTCGATATCGCGTCGGAGGACGGCTGGCTTCAGCACATCGGCGCCGCCCTGGACGATATTCGCGTGCTGATCGCGGAGGGTGGCTTCAGCCGGGTCGATTCCGCACTTGCGGACCGTCTCGAAGAGTGGAGCGAAGCGCCATCGGTACTGGACGCGATCCGCTTGCCGGCCGGATTTGTTCACGCGGATCTGAAAGCGGACAACGTACTCGTCGCGGCGCAGGGCGATTACCGGATCCTCGATTGGCAGCGGCCGATCCGCGGCCCGGTTGCGCTGGATACCGCGACTCTGCTCATCTCGCTCGGCTTCGATCCGCTGCGCCTGGTTCCGGCCGGGATCGTGCAGCTGTATCATTTTCTGCACATCGCCTGGTTCGCGCAGGCCGCACGCCGCTGGTATCCGCAGGGCAAGCCGTGGTTCGACGGGTTTATTCAACGAATCGCCGGGGAGCTGGAGCAGGCGATGCGTAAAGGCTGAGAAAATATCCAATTAAAGAGCAGCAGGTCGAGCCCCGGGGGCTCGGCCTGCTGCTCTTTATTTTACGGGTATTGATATGTGCTGCACGGATTTAACAATGGAATCAAAATTGCTGAAATAACCCTGCTTCGTTTCAGCGTTATCGCTCAGACATTCGGTATTATCCGACCATTCCGTGTTTCGTGTCGTGTTCCGTACAGGGATCGCCGCGTCTCCACGATCGTCTATAGAACTAAACTGCCAATGACGCCGCTTACGAGTCCCGTGACGACGACCGCCGCGAAAACGAACCCGACGACTTTTGCCGAAAACGACTTGCGGATCATCAGTATCGACGGCAGGCTGATCGCCGGCAGCGTAATGAGCAGCGCGGCGGCGGAGCCGGATCCGATGCCGTATGACAGGAACGTTTGGATGACCGGGATTTCGGCCGCGGTCGGAATGACGAACAGCGCCCCGGCCACCGCGAAAATGATCAGCGTCAGGATGCCTTCGGCCGCGCCTTCCCCAAGCGCCGGGAACAGCCAGGCTCGTACTGCGCCGAGCGCAAGCACGGCGATAATGTAGGCGGGCACCAGGTGGAGCGTCATCGACCCGACGGCCTTCAGCCAGCGGATAGCAAACGTGCCCTCCGGCCGCTCAGAAGGTACGGACGGATCGACCGCGTTTTTCGGGATTTGCTTGTCGCCGGCGAGCCGGTTCGCCCAGTAGCTGACGCCGAACGTCAGCAGCAGTCCGAACACAAGGCGCAGCAGCGTGAACTTCCACGACAGCACGAAGGTCATGAAGATGAGTGTCGCCGGGTTAATAAGCGGATTGCCGAGCCAGAAGGCGAGCGCCGCTCCGGCGGAAACGTTTTTTTTGCGCAGGCCGACGGCTATCGGCGCCGCGCAGCAGGTGCACATCATGCCGGGGACGGCTGCAAGGCCGCCAAGCGCGGTGCTGCCGAACGAGCTTTTGCCGAGCACGCGGAGCAGCCACCCGGAAGGGAGCAGCACCTGAACGAGCGAGCCGAGCACAATGCCGAGCACCGCCGCCTGCCAGACCGATTTATAATAGGCAAGCGCATAATTCCAGGCCGCGCTCCACGAAGGATCGGGAGCGGCGGCTTCCGTCCCGGTAATGATGGACGAGCCGATCGTGTGGTTCGCGATGGCTATTAACGCCTTGTGGTAATACGGCCACCATTTGACATAGGATAGGCCGGCGGCCGCGACGAGGACGAACAGCAGGACGAGCAGCATCGTTCTGCCGCGGCCTTCCGGGGCGCGCATCGTTGACGCTTCAGGATGAGCCATGATTAAAAAAACCTCCGGTACGATGAAATTCAAATGTTATTATTATAGCATACAACCTTTTGCGTACGATATTGATTTTCGTGTACTATTTAACTATGAGGCGGCCGGCTCCGGCCGGAAGCGAAACGGAAAGGAACGTGAACCTTTATGCAAGCGGATAAAATCAAGCTGACCTCTTTATCGTCCAAAGGCGGCTGCGGCTGCAAAATCGGACCGGCCGATCTGGCGCAGGTCATTCGCGCGCTGCCCCAGACGGCTCCGAACCCGGACCTGCTTGTCGGACTGGACACGAGCGACGACGCGGGGGTGTACCGGCTGAGCGATGAGCTGGCGCTCGTGCAAACGGTCGATTTCTTCACGCCGATCGTCGACGACCCTTACTCCTTCGGCCAAATCGCCGCGGCGAACGCGATCAGCGACATTTACGCCATGGGCGGGACGCCGCTGACCGTGCTCAATATCGTCGCTTTTCCGATCTCGACGCTGGACAAGCAGATTCTCGCGGATATTTTGCTCGGGGCGGCGGACAAGGTGAAGGAAGCGGGCGCGACACTCGTAGGGGGTCATTCGATCGACGACAAGGAGCCGAAGTTCGGCATGGCCGTCACCGGGCTGGTCCATCCGGGCAAGGTGCGGACCAACGCGGGCGCGAAGCCGGGCGACAAGCTCATTCTGACCAAACCGATCGGCGTCGGCATCCTGACGACCTCGATCAAGAAGGACCAGCTGTCCGATGCGGAGGTGGCGCGGGTCACGTCCGTGATGGCGACGCTGAACAAGACGGCTGCGGAAGTGATGAGCCGCTATGAGGTGAATGCGTGCACCGACGTGACCGGCTTCGGCCTCATGGGCCATTCGCTCGAAATGGCCAAAGGCAGCGGCGTCGGACTGCGCATCGCGAAGGAGCAAGTGCCGGTCCTGCCGCGCGTCAGGGAGCTGGCGGAGAACGGCTTCGTTCCGGGCGGGACGAAAAACAACTTCGCCCATGTCGAGCCTTCCGTCACGTTCGCGCCGGAGCTCGACCAGATCGACCGGTGGATCTTGTGCGACGCGGTCACGTCCGGCGGACTGCTCATTGCCGCGCCGGCAGACCAGGCGGAAGCGCTGCTGGACGATATGCGGAAGGCGGGCGTCGAGGCAAGCCTGATCGGCGAAGCGCTGGACGAGCATCCGGGACAAATCGAGGTAACCGTCCGGTAATCGGACCGCAAGGGAGCGAAAGCGATTGTTTCAGGACATTACGATTGAAGAGCTGCGGGAGCTGCGCGCGAAAAACGAAATCACCATGATCGACGTGCGCTCCCCTTCCGAATTTGAAGATTCGACCGTCCCCGGCAGCTTGAACATTCCGTTCTTCGACGACCGGGAACGGGCGGAGATCGGCACGCTGTACAAACAGACGAGCGTCGAGGCGGCGAAGGAGCGGGGGCTTGAGATTGCCTCGGCGAAGCTGCCGGCGTTCGTGAAGCAGTTCGGGCAAATCAAAGGGCGCAAAGCGGTATTTTGCTGGCGCGGCGGAATGCGAAGCAAGACGACGGCGACCGTGCTGTCGCTTATGGGCATCCATGTGTACAGGCTGGCCGGAGGCTTTCGGGCGTACCGGAAATGGGTCGTCGAGACGCTGGAGACGTTTGAGCTTAATCCTCCAGCCTATGTCATCCATGGCCATACGGGCACGGGTAAAACAGAGGTGCTGCGCCGGCTCAAGGAAGAGGGCTATCCCGTGCTCGACCTGGAAGCGCTGGCCGGGCACCGCGGCTCGATCTTCGGCCACGTCGGATTGAAGGCGAACAACCAGAAAACGTTCGACTCCCTGCTGCTGGAGGAACTGCATGCGCTGCAGCATGCGCCGTATATCCTTTTTGAGGCGGAAAGCAAACGGATCGGCAAAGTGGTGATGCCGGAATTTCTGGTGCGCAAGAAAGAAGCGGGAACCGCCATCCGGCTCGAATTGCCGGTGGACGAGCGGGTGCGGCAGATCATGGCGGATTACCGGCCATACGAGCATCCGGAAGCGTATTTGGAGGCATTCCGCCAAATCAAATCGCGAATCCACACTCCGATCGCCGCCGAAATCGAATCCTGTCTCGAGAAGGAACGGTTCGAGCCCGCTATCCGGATGCTGCTCGAGCATTATTACGACCCGAGGTATTCGCATACGGCCGAGCAGTATGAAGGAGCGGCACAAATCGAACTGAAGGCGGCAACGGTCGAGGAAGCCGTACAAGGCGTAATCGAGGCCATAAAATCGGGCGTACCGCTGTAAAATAGGAAACAGACCGGCCGGCCTTAACGGCCGGCTATTCCATTCGATTTGTTCGATGAGGTGACAACCCCGACATGCTTTACACGGAAATGGAGAGGCGCTGCGCCGACGGCACGCGGATGTTCGGCTGCCAGTGGCTGCCGGACGGCGGCGCGGCGGCGGCAAGAGCCGTCGTCGGCATCGTGCACGGCATGGGCGAGCACGCCGGGCGGTATGCGCACGTGGCGGAAGCGCTGACGGCGGGCGGCTGCGCCGTGCTCATGTTCGATCAGCGCGGCCACGGCCGGACGGAAGGGAAGCGGGGGCATGCGCCGTTTTACGACGCGCTGCTCGAGGGCGTCGACTGGCTGCTCGAGGAGGCGGAGCGGAGGTTTCCGGCGCTGCCGCGTTTTCTGTACGGGCACAGCATGGGCGGAAACGTAACGGTCAATTATGTGCTGCGCCGCAAGCCGCGGCTTAATGGTGCGGTCGTGACGGGACCGTGGCTGAAGCTGGCTTTCCAGCCCCCGAAGCTGCAGGCGGTCATCGGCCGCGTCGTCGAGCGCTTTTACCCGCGCTATACGAACGCCCGCCCGCTGGCGGCGGAGAAATTGACGTCCGACCCGGACATGGTCCGGCGTTACGTGGAAGACCCGCTCGGCCACGGTCAGATCACGGCCGGCTTTTTCTTCGGCGTGCAGCGGGCCGGCTTATGGGCGATCGCCCATGCGCATGAGCTGACGGTTCCGCTGCTGCTGCTGCACGGCGGCGTCGACCATGTGACCTCGATTCACGCCAGCAGAAGATTTGCCGAGAACGCGGGCGGGCTGTGCTCCTTTCGGGAGTGGCCCGGGTTTCTGCACGAGCTGCATAACGAGCGTGGGCGCGACGAGGTGTTTGCGTCGATTTTGCAATGGATCGACGAGCGAATCGCGGAGCGGTAAATCGCATGCCGCACACGAGAAAAGGGAGTGCCTCAACCAGGCGCTCCCTTTTCTCGTGCGGTTTCTCGTATGCAGCCGGACAGATCGCCGCTAGCTCCCTCCTGCCCCCGCAAGCTCGATCGCCTTGCGGATGTAGCCGTCCGTCCGCAGCAGCAGGTCGCGCGCTTCGTCGGCTCCGGCGTTCAGCAGCACCATGATGATGGCGGTTTTGACGTGACCGTCCGCTTCCAGGTACGCGCGCTCGACCGTTTCGCGGTCCGCGCCGGTCGCCATTTCAATCAGCCGTTTTCCCCGTTCCACCAGCTTCCGGTTCGAGGTCTGCATATCGACCATCAGATTGTCGTAGACTTTGCCGATCCGGATCATGGAAGCGGTCGTCAGCATGTTCAGAATCAGCTTCTGCGCCGTTCCGGCCTTCATCCGCGTGGAGCCGAGCACGACCTCGGGGCCGACGACGGCTTCGATCATGATCGATGCCGCCTCCCGCATGGCGGAAGGGGAATTGTTGCTGATCCCGACCACAGTCGCGCCAAGCTCCCGGGCCCGCTTCATGGCGGCGAGAACATACGGGGTCCGGCCGCTGGCGGCGATGCCCACGACCACGTCGCGGGGGCCGGGGTGAAGCCGCTCCACTTCCTGACGTCCCGATTCCTCATCGTCCTCCATTCCTTCGACCGGATGCCGGATCGCGCGCTCGCCGCCGGCGATGATGCCGATCACCTGGCCGGGATCGGTCCCGTACGTAGGCGGGCATTCCGACGCATCCAGGATGCCGAGTCGCCCGCTTGTTCCCGCGCCGATATAAATCAGGCGTCCGCCCTGCTTAAGGCCGGCGACAATGGCGTCCACGGCCAGCGCAATAGCCGGAATGCATGCCTTCACGACCTCCGGGACGCGATGGTCTTCTTCATTAATGAGCCGCAAAATGTCTTCCGTGGATTTCTCGTCGATATGCCGCGTCCGCTCGTTCTGCTGTTCGGAGATCAAATGACGGGTAGATAAGTTCAACTTCTGTTCCTCCTCTAAAATGAAGGGGCGGGAGCACCGGTTTGCCGCATCTGCTAAACGAATTTTCGCAGGGCAAGCAAAGCCGCCCCGTACGCGCTCTTCCGCTGCGATTTGACAACGGCGAGACGGGGAAGGCGTTCGTGCAGCCTCTCGCAAAAGGCGTCGCAGTAAAGCTCCGAATGGGCGAATATCGAGCCCGTTACGGCGATGCGGGTGCCGGCGAACCATTCGTCGCGGCCGCAGACGGCGCAGGCCAACTCCGCCAAACCGGCGGCCGCCTTCCGGATCAGCTCCGCCGCCGCGGGATCGCCGTGCATCGCGGCTTCAATTGCGAAGCGGGCATAATCCGCAATATGCTGTTTGCCGATGTGCGGTTCATAAACGATCGACCGCAAGTCGGCAGGCGAACCGATTCCGCTGTGGTCCAGCACGAGCCGGGTTATCGCCGTAGGCGGGCATACGCCGTCAAAGCTGAGCATGACGGCTTGGAGCGTATGCAGCCCGATATCGTAGCCGCTGCCTGTATCCCCCAGAATATGCCCCCAGCCTCCGGCCCGGTAATGCGTGCCGGACGGCGTAAAACCGAACACGGCCGACCCCGTGCCGGCGATCGCCACCAGTCCTTCGTTAACGCCGAGCCCGGCCGTCAGCGCGATTTCGGCATCGTTCGTCAAATAAACGGGCATGCGCAGCCCGCATCGCTTGGCGTAATGATCGGCGACATGCGACATGGCGCGGCTGCGTTCCGCTTCGGTATAAATGCCGGCCAGCCCCATGACGACGCCCCGGCAATCCCGCGGATCGAGCGGAACCTGGTCCAGCAGCCCGGTCACGTGCCGCATCGCCTCTTCGAATGCGACCGCTTTCGGGTTGCTTGCCCCGCCCTGCAGCAGCAGGAGCTCGTTCCCGTCCGGATCGGCCGCGATCAGCTCGGTCTTGGTGCCGCCTCCGTCCAACCCTAATACATATTGCATGGGATCCACCTGCTCCGATTTATCGTTTGCTGAATGTCTGAATGGGGAGAGTAGCTATAGAATACCCGATGGGAATCACTTTGTAAAATAAAATTTTAATTTTCCCGAACTGCCTCTGTAGGGATGAAACTGCTTTTACATATTGAAATATTGAGATAATACTCGAATTATAAAGGGTGAAACAGAGGGTTTAAAGTCGAAAGGAGTCAATTGAATTCAGGGCAACTTTAAAATAAATTTTTATATTGAAACTTAATTTTACAATGTTATAATACTTGCTGAGAAGGAAGTTGACATTTGGCGAGATTTCAAGCAGGGGGGATGGAATTGAACGGAGGCGTAAAGAGCGGAGCGGACCGGCTGGCTTCAGCCGGAGCCGCGCTGCTGAAGGGCAAACGGTTTATTCTGCTCACCAATCCGACCGGCATCGATTCTTTGTTCCGGTCGACCATCGAGCTGTGCAGGGGGCTGGAAGGCGCCGAGTTGGCCGCCTTTTTCGCCTGCGAGCACGGTTTGCGCAACGAACGGCAGGCGGGCGTCAAATTCGAAGACGAAACCGATCCGGCAACCGGCCTGCCCATCTTCAGCCTATACGGCAGCCGCAGCCGGCCGGCGCCTTATATGCTGGAGAACATAGACGCGGTCGTCGTCGACCTTCAGGATGTCGGCGTCCGGTTCTATACGTATCTGACCACGCTCGTGTACGTGATGGAAGCATGCGCCGCCCAGGGCGTTGAAGTGATCGTGCTGGACCGGCCGAACCCGCTCGGCGGAAACCGGATCGAGGGCGGCTTCCTGAAGGAAGGCTTTCAATCCATGGTCGGCGCGTGGCGGATGCCGGCGGTGACGGGCATGACGATCGGCGAGATTGCGAGGCTGGTCGCCGGAGAGATGAGCACCTTGTGCAGGCTGCAGGTCGTTCCGCTGGCCGGGTGGAACAGGTCGATGGAGTACGGTGAAACCGGCCTGCCGTGGATGATGCCGTCGCCCAATATTCCTTCGATGGATACGGTAAGGGTATATCCGGGCACCTGCCTGTTCGAGGGGACCAACGTATCCGAAGGGCGCGGCACGACGCGGCCTTTCGAAATCATCGGCGCTCCCTGGATCGACGGCCCGGAGCTGTGCGGCCGGATGAACGGACTCGGGCTTCCGGGCGTCCATTTTCATCCCGTCACCTTCACCCCCACCTTCAAGAAATATCCCGGGGAGCTTTGCCGCGGACTTATGATTTTCGTCACCGATCAAAAGGTTTACAAGAGCGCCGAAACGGGCCTCCGGCTCCTGCACGGCATCGCTTCCCTCTACCCCGAGCGGTTCGAATGGAAATTCGAAAACGGGGACGGCCTTCCGTTCATCGATATTTTAAGCGGCAGCGACAGGGTACGCCAATCGCTGACGGAACCGGGCGGCATCGACGCCATCCTGACGGAATGGCAGCGGGACGCCGAGAGCTGGAGGGAGCTCCGCAAGCCTTACCTGCTGTACGGAGCGGACGGTGCGAACGGATCGGGAAGCCATGCATGAGCGGCTCGAGCTTCCGTCCGGAATAAGCGAAGCGGCTGTTCTTCCGGTGCTGGAGCCGATTCGCCGGGCGATCCGCGAGCGGCTCATTCCCGGCGCTTCGGCGGCGATCCGGGCGGAAGGGCGGACGATTCGTTATGCGGCTGGGCTCGCCGTGGATACGGCCGAGCTGCAAATCCCCGCCCGGTTAGATACCCTGTACGACTGTGCATCGCTGACGAAGGTGACGGTTACGCTGCCGCTCGTGCTGAAGCTGACCGGCGAGGGCCGGCTCCATCTGGAGGACCCGATCGCCCGGTATTTTCCGGCCTTCGATTCGCCGGACAAGAAAGCGATTACGATCCGTCAGCTGCTTGCGCATACGGCCGGTTTCCGGGCGAGCGCCGATTTTTACAGCGTGCCCTGCGGCGCGGACGAAGCGCTGTCGCGCATTGCGGCCATGCCGCTCGAATACCGGCCGGGAACGAGCTGCGTGTATTCCGATCTCGGGTACATCGTGCTGGGGCAGCTGATCCCGCAGGCTGCAGGCATGCCGCTGGAAGAAGCGGCCCGGCAGTACATTTGGGGGCCGCTCGGCATGGCGAGCTGCCGATTTGTCCCGGACCCCGCTCTTGCAGGCGGCATCGCTGCGACCGAATACTCCGAAGCGCTGGGCGATTGCTGGCGCGGCATCGTGCATGACGAGAACGCCCGGGCGTTCGGGGGCGTTTCGGGCCATGCGGGACTGTTCGCCGCGGCGGACGACCTGCTCCGGTACGCGGCCCGGTGGCTGGAAGGCGCCGAATCAAGCGGCTTCCTGCCGCAGCGGCTGCGGGCGGAGGCGCTTGCGGCCCAGACGCCGGCTTTGCCGGGCATGAACCGGGGGCTGGGCTGGGTGCTGAAAGACGACCGTGCGGATGTGACCGGAACCCGGTCGTCCGCAAGGGCGTTCGGGCATACCGGGTTTACCGGGACGAGCCTGATGATCGATCCCGTCCGGAAGACGGCGGCCGTGCTGCTTACGAACCGCGTCCATTACGGACGCGGCCGCGATATTACCCGGCTGCGCACCGATTTTCACGATGCGGCTGCGGGCGTTTTGCCGGCGGCCGATTGACCGCCGAAACACCATTTCTATTTTTCGGGAGGGTATCAGGATGAAGTTGAGAAGAACGGGCGCTTTTGCCGCATTGTCGCTGTTTTTGCTGGCCGCAGGCTGCGGCGGAGGAGGCGGAGGCGAAAACGGCGCGCAGAATAACGCATCCTCCGGCAGCGGCGCTTCGGCGCCGCCCGCCGGGAACGAAACGGTCAAGCTGACCGTAGCCTCGTGGAATTCCGACCAAAATTTCGTCGACATGTGGAAGGATGTCCAGGATGCGCTGAACAAAGTATATCCGGGCATCGAGCTGGACTACCAGCCCGTCAAATCGACCGAATACAATACGGCGCTCAACACCGCGCTGCGTACGAATTCGGCGGCCGATATTATCCAGCTTCGCCCGTACGGAGCGGGGCAGGCGATCGCGGATGCGGGCTATCTCGAGCCCATCGACGGCCTGCAGGGGCTGGACGGCTTCAAGCCGGACCAGCTTGCGGCGGCGCAGGGCTCCGACGGCAAGCAGTACGGCGTGCCGATCATGCTAAGCTCGACGCAGCTGTTTTATAATAAGGACATTTTCGACAAATACGGCCTGAAGGCTCCGGCGACGTGGGACGAGCTGATCGCTGCGGCGGAGACGCTGAAGAAAAACAAGGTGACGCCGTTTGCGTTCGGGTCGAAAGAAGGCTGGGTGCTCTCCCTGACTCACGGCGCCATCGCGCCCGTGTTCCTCGGCGCGGATTTTCCGGGCAAATTCGCCAAAGGAGAGGCGAAGGTGGACAGCCCCGAATTCGTGAAATCCATCGAGGCGCTGAAAAGCCTGACGCCGTATTTTCCAAACAATTTCGAAGGACTCGGCATGGACGACATTCGCACGATGTTCGCGACGGGCCAGGCCGCCATGGTGTTCGACGGCAGCTTCGAAATCGCCGCCATTCAGGCGCTGAACCCGGATATCCATATCGGCATCGCGCCGGTTCCGTCGCCGTCCGGCGGCCAGCCTTCCGTAAGCGCCTGGGTCGACGGCTCTTATGCGATCAACAAAAGCTCCAAACAGATCGACGCCGCCAAAAAAGTGCTGCAATTCATGACCACGAAGGAATTCGGCACGATCGTGCTGCAAAAGGCGAAGTCGATTTCCCCGGTTGCCGGAGCCGCGTCGGATGACGAGCTGGTAAGCGAGCTGGCCAAGCTGTCCGGCGGAAACGCGTCGCCGTATTTCGCCGTCACGAACCTCGGCTACGGCGATCCGACGTCCAAGGTGACGCTCGAAAATTCGCTGCAGGGCATGTTCCTGGGCAAGCTGACGCCCGATCAAGTGGCCAAAGAAGTCCAGAAGAGCGTCGATACCTGGTTTAAGGCCGCCGGCAAATAAGGTGAGGCTCATTTTCCGGACATAAGATGAGGTGACTCAAGATGGAGCAAACGCAGCACGACCGGCCCCGGCGCCGATGGCTTACAAGCGGCGACCGGCTCATTCACCTGTTTCCCGTTCCGGCCGTTGCGGTCTATACCCTTTTTGTCGTCTATCCGATTTTCGCGGCTTTTACCTACAGTCTGTTCGACTGGAAGGGCCTCGTGATGGGCAGGTTCAACTTTTTCGGTAATTTTCGCACGCTGTTCACCCAGGAGCCGTTCAACCGGATGTTCCGGAACGCCTTCAGCCACAATCTGTTTTATTTCGCCGTCGAGCTCGTCGTGCAGAATGTCGTCGCCTTCGTGCTGGCGTATATCATTTTCCGCAAGGTAAAGGGCGCCCAGTTTTTCAAAATCGCCTATTTCCTGCCGCGGCTGCTCTCGATCATTATCGTCGGCTTCATGTGGAAGCTGATTCTGAATCCCAACATGGGCGTGCTGAACGTGCTCCTGAACAAAATCGGTCTCTCCTCCTGGACGCACGCCTGGCTTGGCGAGCCCGCGACCGCCCTGCCCGCCGTCGCGCTGGTCAACTGCTGGTTCGGCATCGGATTTTTCATGCTGATCCTGCTCGCGGGCCTGCAGTCGATATCGCCGGAGGTGCTCGAAGCCGCCAGGCTGGACGGCTCCAGAGGGCTCGGATACATCGTGTCGGTCATTCTCCCGATGATGTTTCAGCCGCTCGTGATCGTCGCCGTCATGACCTTCCTTCAGGCGTTCGAAGCGTTCGAGCTCGTGTTCGCGATGCAGGGCTCGCTCGGCGAGCCGTATTATTCGACGGATCTGCTGGCGGTCTTCTTCTACCGCACCGCGTTCGGCAGCAACGCCGGCGATACGGGCAACCTGGGTGTAGGCTCGGCGGTTGCGGTCGTCATGTTTTTCATCATCGCGACGATCTCGGGGCTGTTCATGGCCTTCGTGAACCGCAGGCAGGCGGAGTAGAAAGGAGGGGCCCGGCTTATGCTGACAACCGCGGTCAAACGAAGCGGGATCTATGTCGTCGCGGTCGGATATGCGGTCATCGCCTTATTTCCGATGCTGCTGATGATCGTTTCCTCGTTCCGGCCGAACGTCGATATTCTGACGAAGCCGCTGTCGCTGCCGAAAAAATGGAGCGCGGTATCCTACGAGACGCTGTTCGTCAAGCTTCATTACGCCTCGTATATCAAAAACAGCGTGTTCGTCTCGGCGGTCATGCTGGCGCTGCTCCTGCTCTTCAGCGTCATGGCTTCGTACTATATTTCCCGGTTTCCGTACAAATGGAACAATGGGCTGTTTTTTTACTTCCTGATCGGCATGATGCTTCCGATCAAGCTCGGACTCGTGCCGCTCTTTCTGCTCGTCAAGCAGCTGCACCTGATGAACTCTTTATGGTCGATCACCCTGATCCAGCTCGCGAGCAGCATTCCGCTGGCCGTGCTCATTCTGACCGGATTTTTCCGGACGCTGCCGAACGAGCTGGAGGAGGCGGCGCGCATCGACGGGGCGGGCCATATGGGCATGCTGCTGAAGGTGCTGGCTCCGCTCATGAAGCCGGCGATCGGGACGGTGACGATCATCCATTTCATCGGCGTGTGGAACGACTTTTTCTTCCCGATGATCTTTATCCAGGACGAAGCGAAAAAGACGATCACCGTCGGGATGCTGAAGCTGTTCAGCGAGTTTACGACCGACTGGAGCGTGCTGTTCGCGGGTCTGACGCTGTCCTCGCTGCCGATGATTCTGCTCTTCTTCTTCGCCTCGCGCCAATTCATGGACGGTATCACGGCCGGTGCGGTAAAATAAATACAGCCATGCGGAGCGCATGCGCGATCAACAGGCAAAGGAGCGAAGCCATGAACGGCGGACTTGTGCGGTTAAGGGAAATCATGAACGATATCACGCCCTCCGAACGGAAGGTGGCCGAATATATAATCGCGCATCCCGAAGAGCTCGTCTCCATGTCGGTCGCCGAGCTTTCCCGTCACAGCGAGGGCAGTCAGGCCGCCGTCATCCGGCTGTGCAAATCGGCGGGCTTCAAAGGCTATCAGGAGCTGAAGCTGAAGGTGGCCGGCGATCTGCAGCAAAGCGGCGGAAATAGCGGTTATCAGGAAATCAACCCGAACGATTCCATCGACCGGATTATCGAGAACGTCTCGAACAACAATATTCAGTCGATCCGGGATACGATGAAAATTTTGAAGCCGGCCCATGTGGCCAAAGCCGTCGAAGCGCTGCAGCGCGCCAAGCGGATTTACTTTTTCGGCATCGGCGCCTCCAATCTGATCGCGGCCGACGCGCAATACAAATTTACGTGCATCAACAAGACGAGCCTTTGCTTCGAGGACCCGCATACGCAGCTCATCTCGTCGGTGATGACGGATAAGGACGACGTCGCCGTCGGCATTTCGTATTCGGGGGAAAGCCGCTCGACCGTGGAATGCGTCCGCAGAGCCAGGGAGCAGGGAGCGACGACGATCTCGATCAGCCGTTACGGCAACACGTCGCTCAGCCAGGCCGCGGATATTCCGCTGTTCATTTCGTCGACGGAAAACGAAATCCGCAGCGGCTCCACCTCGTCGCGCATTACGCAGCTGAACGTGATCGACATCCTGTACCTGGGCGTAGCGAGCCGGGATTACGATCAATCGGTGAACTATTTGGAGAAACGGCGGAATATCGTGAAATTGTTCCGCTAGCGTGCTGCCCGGTACGGATTTACGGCTTCACGGGAGTATCGATCGTGCACTGCCGTGAACGCGTCGAAATCGGCTCGTCAATGTGCCGGAATAACGGCCGGAAAACGAAAGCTCGGATGTTTGATGGGAGGTGGGGGCGTGGAGCGCTGGATTACGTTCGATCTGGACGGCACGCTCATGCAAAACCCGTTCGGCGCCTGGATTTTCCCGGAAATCGAGACGCTTGTATCGGAAGAGCTGGGCGCGCCGTACAAAGCGAAGATGAAGCTGCTCGAGCGGCATGAAAGGCTGCTGCACAGCGGCCAAACGGTCGCCGCTTACGACTGGGACGCCCTCGCGGCGGAGCTGGCGCGGGAACTGGGATTGAAGCGCGTGTTCTCCATCGAAGAGCTGGTGCTGAAGCACGCCGTGCCGCCCAAGATTTATTTGCTGGACGATACCGTCATTCCCGCGCTGGACGAGCTGAGACGGGAAGGATATAAGCTGGCCGCGGTAACGAACGGTTACTACGCGTATCAGTTTCCGGTGCTCCGGTCGCTCGGACTGGCCGAGAGGCTGGACGAAATCGTGACGCCGGAGCGGGCCGGCTTCGCCAAGCCGGATACGCGCATCCTGGACGGACTGCGGCGGCGGGGGACGATTGCCGCGCACGTCGGCGACCGTCTCGACCACGACGCGGCGCTCGCCCGCGCCGCCGGGATCACGCCGGTGCTCGTAAACCGCAGCATGCCGGACGAGTTAACGGCGCTGCCCCCGGGGGAGCGGACGAACGCCGGTCCGTTCGCCGCCTTCCTGCAGCGGCTCGCCGCGCGGGAAAACCCGGCGTATGCGGAAGCCCCGCTGCCGGACCAGTACCGGCCGGATTACGCGATCCGCGAGCTGAGGGAGCTGCGGATGTGCCTATAGGAGAGGGACTTGAACGCGTGATTGCCGTTCGGTCCCTTTATTTTTTGCTATTTGGAATGAATTTTTGAATTCCAATTGGCCAGAAGACAATCTGTAGACGCGGATGGTAACTCAAGGGTTTGCACTTGCTGCGCCAACCGAATTTTCTCTTTTAAACATCAGAAAGCTGCCGGTGCGAACCGGCAGCTTTAATCATGCGTTGACCTTGTTAAAACAAGGGATGCCTAATTCTGTGATACAGCGCTCATATCCATATAGGCGATTTCCCACAGATGCCCGTCCAAGTCTTCAAAGCTTCTAACGTACATGAAGCCATGATCCGCAGGATCTTTGAACTGCTTGCCTCCCGCGGACAATGCCTTGTCAGCCAGTTCGTCGACATGCTCCCTGCTATCGGCAGAGAGTGCGATAATACCAGCAGCAGCGCTGACGACATCGGCAACCGGCTTATTGATGAACGTCTGGAAATACGATTCCGTGAGCAATTGAACAAACGTATGATCGTTAATAACCATGCAGGCCGAGTTATCGTCGGAGAATTGGGAATTGAACCCGAAGCCGATGGCGCTAAAAAATTCCTTCGTCCGGTTCAAATCTTTTACTGGCAAGTTCAGGTAAGTATAGTTCGACTGGTACGCCATTGTTTGGATCACCTCATCCTATTATTTTGAACATTTGTTCGTATTCCTGCTCTGCAATCCAATATACCATTGTAAGAATATTCTTGTAAAGGCATGCAATTATGCTTTTTACTCCTATTTTCCATTTGTTGATTTCGGGAATATGGTGACCTTTGTCCATTTGAGCGCTCCCCTGCAGCAACGCCGGCAGCGTTCCTGTCGTTGGCGTTTGGCGGATTCGGCCCAAACCGTTAGAATGAGTACAGGACGCAGGTGATTCCATCAGCCGGAAAGGAAGGTGTACCGATGGCGCTTGAAATTGAACGAAAATTTTTGCTGGACGGATTTCCCGAAACGCCGATCCGGGATGGGGAACTGGAACCGCTCATGGAGCAGCGAATCGAGCAGACCTACCTAGCTATCGACGGGGACGAGGAGCTGCGCATTCGCAAAATCACGGACGTCCGCAGCGGCCGGACGACCTATACGCATACGTTCAAAAAAGGCACGGGCCTCAGCCGCGAGGAAATCGAATATGAAATTTCCGCAGGGATTTACGAGCAAATCGCTGAGGCGCACGACGCGGTGGCGCTCACGAAAAACCGGACGACCGCGAAATGGAACGGCTGGACGGTCGAAATCGACCGCTACGACCAGCTTGAGCTTACGGTCGTTGAGGTGGAGTTCGGCTCCGAGGTGGAGGCGTCCGCTTTCGTTCCGCCGGAATGGTTTGGCCGGGATATCAGCCGCAGCCGGCCGTACAGCAACAAGACTGTATGGCGGGAGCTGCAGCGGAAAGCTGCGGCTTCGGCGGCTGCAAAAGGAGATGCGCCGTCATGAAGCCGCGGCTCGTCTTTTTTCTCGGCGGCGCTGGGGCCGGCAAGACGACGGCGGCCAAAGCGCTGGCGGCACGGCGCCGCGCGGCCGTTTTCGACATGGACACGCTGCTTCGCCCGGCGGCGGAAGCGCTTATGACGCTGGCGGGCCTCGATCCGAGCGACCGCGATTCCGACGCCTACAAGCAGCTGTGCCGGGACCTCGGCTACCGGATCACGATGGACGCGGCGCTGGAAAATATCGCGGTAGGCACGGACGCGTTCGTTATCGGGCCGTTCACTCGGGAGACGGACGACCCGGATTGGCTGGACCGGGAGCTGTCGCGGTTCGGCGTGACGCGGGAGACGGCTTTCGTGAAAGTCGTATTTGTCACGCTTGCGGATCCGGAGCTGTACCGGACGCGCATCCGGTTGCGGGGCTCGGAGCTGGACCGGTGGAAGCTGGACAACTGGAGCGCCTTCAGCCGGTCGCTGGCGCCGCGGGAGCAGAAATGGGGACTGCCCGGGGAGGCGGTGCTCCGGTTCGATAATTCCGGGCCGCTGGACGAAGCGAAGCTGGCGCAGCTGGAGACGTTTGTCTATGGGGATGGAGAATAACGGGCACGCCGAAGTGCGGAGGATGACCGGCAAAGCGCGGCCTGGCAAAAATGCGAGGAGCGCTGCCGGCGTCGTTAAGCGTACGTCCGCTGATGCAGGATGGGGAGCGTGTTATTCCTCGGTTTTTTCGGGGCGGGTATACTCGAATTCTTCATCCGGATCGTCGTAAGGAATCCGGTCTTCCTCGTAATACATCCATCATTCACCTCCTTGTTCGGGATTCAGCATACCAAGCCAGTTTAAAGCCTGTGTCAATCGGATGTAATGAATTCATGAAGATTCGCTTCGCGGAATGGTCCGTTCGTGCTCCATCCGGCATGATTTGCGGAATGCGCCATATAATGAAGACCGTATGGGAGCGTCCGGCAAAACGGCCGATCGGAGAGGAGCGGAGTCCATGGTGCGGAAAATACGCGACATGCGCAAAGAAAACCGGTTCACGGTTTATTCCGCCGCATCACTTGGCGGCATGCTGCTGCTGCACCTCGTGCATTGGCTGTCGATGCCGCTGCTGCTTGGCGCGGCTGCCGAGATGAAGGCGCACCGGCACGCAATGTCCGGCATGGGCGGCGGAGGAACCGGTTTTATCGTCATGAATACGATCATGCTGGCGGTTTTTATTGTCAACCTCATCGGCATGTATTATGCGGTCAGGCAGCTCTCGCACGCATGGAAGCACCGGAGCGGGTTCTCTAAGCATACGTGCCTTTGCTGCGCGCTATCCGCCGGCGTGCTTGGCATCGGATTGTATACGACCCTGACCTTGTAGGAAACGATGCCTTGAGCCAGATATTTTCCGTTCGAGAGAAACAATCGTGAAGCCGGCCGCCGATCGTTTGTCCCCTTGGGCGCTGCGAATGTTCCATAGATATGGACGCCGCAGCCCCGTTCGGGCTAGAATGAAGAGGCAGGGAGGTGACGCGGTTGTCGAACGCATTGAACGAACGGATCGATTTGTCGGAAATCAACTGCGAGAAGGAGCTGACGCTTGCCGTCATCGGCGGGAAGTGGAAAATGGTCCTCCTCTGGATTCTCGGCATGGAAGGAACGAAGCGGTTTGGCGATTTCAAGAAAATCATTCCGCAGATTTCCCATAAAATTTTGACGAACCAGCTTCGCGAGCTGGAGGAAGACCGGCTGATCAAACGAACGGTTTACCCGGTCGTACCGCCCAAGGTGGAATATTCGCTTACGCCGTACGGGGAAAGCCTGATGCCGGTACTGAAGCTCATCCGTTCCTGGGGGCTCGATTACAGTAAAAACGTGCTCGGCATCGTGCCGAACTCGCTGATCGGCAATCGCTATGACAACCAGGAAGAAGACGGGGCTTGACCGCTCCCGTCTTCTTTTTTTGTTCATCCGCAATTCGGATGCCGGATGAACGCTTATTCCAGGTTGGCATGCCGCGCGGCCATGTCCGGCGCGGCGACGCCTTTCAGCTCCATCAGCCGGAGCACGACGCCGTCGAGCAGGAGCAGCAGCGCCTGCTCGAACAGCGAACCCATCGGCTGGATGGAAATTTCCGCGCGGTCCGCTGCATCCTTCGCCACGGCCGGAATGCGTACGACCGTATCGGCGAGCCTGCCGATCGCCGAATCCGGCATGGTGGTGACGAGCGCGACTCCCGCGCCGAGCTGCTTCGCTTTGGCGGCCATCGCCGCGAGGCTCTTCGTCTCGCCGGAGCCCGAGCCGATCAGAAGCAGGCCGCTCGGCTTCAGCGCCGGTGCGACGGTATCGCCCGCGATATGGACGCAGACGCCCATATGCATAAGCCGCATGGCGAAGGCGCGCATCATGAGCCCGGAGCGGCCGGCTCCGGCGACGAAGACGGCTTCCGCGGCGCCGATGGACGCGGCCAGCCGCTCGGCCTCTTCCCCGGAAACCGCAAGCAGCACCCGCTTCAGCTCGTCCAGAATGCCGGCGGCATGCGAGGAGAATTCGGTCATCCCGGCTTACTCCTGCTGCCCGATCAGCCGGCGCATTTCCGCGGCCGCCGCTTTCTTGTCCTCGCTGCCGGTAATGCCGCCGCCGACGATGACAAGGTCCGGTCCCGCCCCGATGACCTCGGGCAGCGTGCCGAGCTTGATGCCGCCGGCGACGGCCGTTTTGGCGTTTTTGACGACGCGCTTGATGGCGGCCAGCTCTTCAAACGGATTTTTGCCGTCGGCTTGATGGTCGTAGCCGGAATGAACGCAAATGTAATCGACGCCGAGCGCGTCGATTTCCCGGGCACGGGCTTCGATATCGCGGACGTTGATCATATCGACCATGATTTTGCGGCCCTGCTTCCGCGCTTCGGTGACGGCCCCGCGAATCGTCGAATCGTCCGACGCGCCGAGCACGGTAATGATATCGGCGCCGGCTTCCGACGCTTTCATGACCTCGTAGCCGCCGGCATCCATGATTTTCAGATCCGCCAGCACCTTCTTGTCCGGAAATTGCTTCTTCATTTCTTTGACAGCGCGCAGACCTTCGTTAATGACGACCGGCGTGCCGATCTCCACGATATCGACATAAACGCCGACTTCCTCCACGACTAATATCGACCAGATCGAGTGCCAATTGCAGCTCCATTCGTCAACCTCTCCCTTTGCTTAATGGTTTGCCGGGAGGCTGGCCTCCCGTTTCATCGCCTATACTAATCGCGATTGCGCAGAATGGGAAGTACGCACTTTGAAGTAATGCTGTAACGTGACGGTAATGCGGTTACGCACGGGAAAGGCAGTAACGCCGGAGTAATGCGGTTACGTGCGGGAAAGGCAGTTACGCGGCGGAAACCGGAGCATCGACGCCTTTGGAGAGGTGCGTGATCAGCTTGGCCGGCCGGGGACGCCATCCTTAATCGCAGCTGTCAAAGGACGCTTCAGGCTCCGGCACAAAAAGCGCTGCATCGCTGCAGCGCGGCGGCAGCGGTTTGCAGCGGGTTAAAACGACAGTAGGTAAGATAATGTTCGTCTTTTCGGGCTGAATGTCGGGCGAGCCATAGAAACAACCTGTGTGACAAGCCAAAACCCGAATAATTCCGCCGTTGTCTGTTGACACATTCGGCTGTATGCGGTAACATTTCAAGTGCTGAAACAATTGAATTGTAACCTGTTCGTATAACCCCGAAAATACGGTTTGGGGGTTTCTACGAGGAACCATAAATTCCTGGCTACGAACGGACTGCCTTCGCATGTCCGTTTTGCGCCGGGATTTTTTTTGCGCGCATAAAGCCGCCGACTCGCGGATAGGTTGAAGACGGATGGCACGGGGCATGCGCTGCGCGAGAAGCCAAGCACAGTAGGAGGAAGATACGGACATGAGCCAATACGATGTAATCGTGGTCGGGGCCGGACCGGCCGGCATTTTCGCTTGTTACGAGCTGACGCTGAAGGCGCCGCACTGGAAGGTGCTTCTGGTCGACAAAGGGCATGACATCGACCGCCGCAGCTGCCCGATTTTGGACAATAAAATCAAGCTGTGCCCGCCGCCCGCAGGGCGAAAGGAATTCGCCGGCTGCCTGCCCGCCTGTTCCATTACGGCCGGTTTCGGAGGCGCCGGCGCTTACAGCGACGGGAAATTCAACATCACGACGGAATTCGGGGGGTGGCTGACCGATTACATTCCGCCTTCGAAGGTGCTGGATCTGATCCGGTACGTCGACCAAATCAACCTGGAGCACGGAGCCTCGACGGCCGTGACCGATCCGACGACGGAGACGATCCGCAGCATCGAGCAGCGCGGCTATGCCGCAGGCCTGAAGCTGCTGCGCGCGCAGGTGCGGCATCTCGGCACGGAGCAGAACCTGGAAATCCTGAAATCGATTTACGCTTATTTGCGGCCGCGCATCGATATGATGTTCAAAACCGAGGTAGAGGATATCGTAACGGTCAAGGAAGAGGGGGCGCACCGGGTGACCGGCATCGAGCTGAAGAACGGCGAACGGCACGAGGCAAGCCTCGTTATGATCGCTCCGGGCCGCGACGGCTCGGCCTGGCTGACGGGGCTTCTCAAGAAGCGCCGGTTGAAAATGTTCAACAACCAGGTCGATGTCGGCGTGCGCGTCGAAACGTCGGATGTCGTCATGCGGGAGATCAACGAGCATCTGTATGAGGGGAAATTTATTTTCAACACGTCGGTCGGGACGCGCGTGCGTACGTTTTGCAGCAATCCTTCAGGGCATGTCGTCGTGGAAAACCACAGCGGCGTCATGGCGGCGAACGGCCATTCCTTCAAGGATCCGGCGCGCGGCTCGGCCAATACGAATTTCGCGCTGCTCGTCTCGCACAAATTTACCGAGCCGTTCGACAAGCCGAACGAATACGCCCGCGAAATTTGCAAACGGGCCAACGACCTGTCCGGCGGCGGCGTCATCGTGCAGAAATACGGCGACATTCTGCGCGGGCGGCGTTCGACGGAAAGCCGAATTCGGGAGGGCTTCCTGGAGCCGACGCTGAAGGAGGCGGTGCCGGGCGATCTCGGCCTCGTGCTGCCCTACAATACGATGAAAAGCCTGATCGAGATGATGGAGGCGCTCGATAAGGTGACGCCGGGCATCGCGTCCGAGCATACGTTATTTTACGGTGTCGAGGCGAAATTTTATTCGGCGCGGCCGAAGCTGGCGGATACGCTCGAGACCGAAATCCGCGGTCTCTACTGCGGCGGCGACGGAGCGGGCATTACGCGCGGGCTTGCCCAAGCCGGCGCGGCGGGCGTCTGGATCGCCCGCAGCATGCTGGGGCGGTAAAGCGGCGAACAAATACGGCTTTCGAGGGAGGTGTCTCCCGAAAGCCGGTTTTCGCCGCGGGCTTCCGACTCGTCCGTACCTGTGCCGGAGCGGTAAAACGGCGAACGAAAAACGGCTTTCGAGGAAGGTTGCTTCCCGAAAGCCGTTTTTTTACGTCCGGGGTTCGGCGGCCCCGGCATCGCTTGCAAGGCTCGAACGCCGGCCGGATCTGCGCTTACAGCATCCGGTTGAACTTTTTGACGATGTAATCGATGACCGGTTCGATTCTCGCATCGTCGATGGCGGCCATATGTTCCGGCTTGAACAGGAGCGTCTTTTTGAAGCTGAAATAGTCGTGGAGGATTTGCTCCAGCGAAACTCCGTTCAGCAGCAAATATTTCGCGTCGACGATTTCCCGCAGCAGCAGATTGTCCTGCAGCACGATCAGCTTCTCGTTCACGGGATTAAAATATCCGCTGTCTATTCCTTCCCGGTAAAAGGCCGCCGCTTCCTGGTCGCGCCCGTGCAGCGCCTCCATCAGCCGTTCGTGGAGATCGGGATAGGCGGCCTGCAAATCCTTTTGAAAGACATCCGTCATATTGCCAACGAGCAGGATCGACTGCTCGAACAGCTTCAGAAACCGCTCGCCGATAGCCAGATCGTCCCGGCCGGCAGGCTGCAGGACAAGCTCCTTTATATAATCCTCGTAAAGGCCGACGATTCCCTCGACGACTTCCTCTTTCGACGAAAAATATTTGTACATCGTCGCCCGGCTGACATCCATATATTTGGCGATATCGTCCATGCGCAGGCTCTGGAACCCGTCCTTCATCACGTAGGGATTAAGCCGCTTAAGCAATTTCGTTTTCGTGAGCAGTTGACTGTTTTCTTGCCGGGCGTTCATGTCCGATTCCTCCTTCGAAAATGCCGCTTTGTTTATTATACACAACCTTCCTAACGAAATAAACGATATAATCAAAATAGACATTTTAAATATATAATGTTTACTTTGTCGATCAAACGTGCTATTCTTGTGCCAATCAAGGACAAAGGGGTGCATAAAAAGGTTGAAGCTAATCGAAATCTGACGGGCGAGCGGCCGAATAAAAGGATTGCTGGAGGAGGTATGAACTCAAAATGAAATTAAGCTTTCGCATCGCATTGTTAAGTCTGGCGGTTACCGCCTCGTTCGCCCCGATGCTCGCGGCGCCGGCGGTCAAGCTGCTGATGTCCGATTTTCCGGGTACCGATCCGCTGCTCATTCAGTGGGTCGTGACGTTATCGTCTATCTTTATTTTGCCGACGTTATTCGCGGTCCCTTATTTATCGGGGAGATTTTCGCGGAAAAGCATCCTGATCTTCGGTCTCGTCGTGTATATCGTCGGCGGCATCGGACCGTCCTTCGTGAACTCGGTCGGGTGGATTCTCGTATTCAGGGCCATTCTCGGTCTCAGTATCGGACTCGTCGCGCCGACCTTTAACGCGCTGATTGCGGAGAACTTCCAGGGTCAGGAACGGGCGAAAATGATGGGCCGCGTCACGGCGGTGAACGGGATCGGCGGCGCGGTCTTCCTGTCCATCGGCGGCTTCATCGCTTCGTTCGGATGGAGAAGCGTCTTCTTAAGCTACTTGTACGCGGTCGTGCTGCTTATCCTGGCGCTGCTGTTTATCCCCCGGGTCAAGCCGGCTCCAAGGAAAACCGGCGCTCCCGCCGGCAAGCTGCCCCCAAAATTTTACGGGATTGCGTTGTTAAGCGGGCTTCACGTGATGCTCTATTTCACCATTCCGACGAGCCTGCCTTTATTCCTCTCGGAAAACGGGATCGGCACCGCACAGGCGGTCGGTTATTTTACGGCGGTATCGCTGATCAGCATTTTTATCGCCGGGCTCGTATTCCCGCTGCTGACGAGACTTCTTCGCGGCGCGGTCGTGCCGCTTGGCCTGCTGCTGTACGGACTCGGCTTTTTGCTGGTCGGCGCCGCGCACTCGGTTACGTCAGTCGGCATTGCTGTATTTCTGATCGGCTTCGGGCAGGGGATTTTCTTCCCGCTGTCGTTCAGTAAAACGGCCGAAGCCGTGCCAAGGGACCGGATAACGGGGGGTATTACCGTGCTTCTCGCAAACATCTATGTCTTTCAATTTTTGTGCCCCGTGTTCATGAACGGCGTTCAGAAGCTGCTTCGTTTCTCGGCGAGCCGGGAAATGTACCTGTTTCTTGCTGCCGCGATGGGCGTCTGCGTTATCGTTTCCCTGCTCATAGTAGGAAGAGGAAGAGCGAAGCAGCGCTCGGCGGCAGAGGCTTCATAATTTCATCATTTTCAATTCTCGCAGAAAGAGGCGAATCACAGAATGAAACGAATCGATCGCATTTATATCAACGGACAGTTTATCCGGCCGAACGGTACGGAGGAAATGGATCTTGTGAATCCCTCGACCAAAGAGGTCATCGGCCGCGTCGTCCTGGGGAACGAGGAGGATGTCCGGCATGCCGTCACAGCGGCAAAAGAAGCTTACCGGACGCTGTCGCAGACAACGGTAAAAGAACGCGCCGTTATGCTGCAGCGGCTGCATGATGCGGTGCTGGCCCGAAAGGACGAGCTGGCGGCCGCCAATATCGACGAATACGGCGCTCCGAGGCAGGCGGCGATTTGGCGGATTCCCTTGGCGGCGAACAATTTTCTGGACGCGAAAGAGGCGCTCGAATCGTTTGAATTCGTGCGGTATATCGGGAAAGCGAAGGTAGTATTGGAGCCGGTCGGTATCGTCGGCATCATCACGCCATGGAACGCGAGCTATTCGCAAATTACGGGCAAGCTTGCGGCTGCCATCGCGGCCGGCTGCCCCGCTATTATCAAACCGAGCGAGATGAGCGCAATCCAGACGCAAATTCTGACCGAATGCTTCCATGAGGCCGGATTGCCGGCCGGGGTCATCAACGTGGTGAACGGGCTCGGCGCGACGGTCGGCGCGGAAATGACGCGTCATCCGGATATTGCCCTCATCTCCTTCACGGGCTCCACGCGCACGGGCAAGGAGATTTACCGGGGAGCCGCAGAGACGATGAAGCGGGTGACGCTGGAGCTCGGCGGCAAGTCCCCGACTCTTATTTTGGACGACGCCGATTTTGCCGAAGCCGTTCCCGCCGCGGTTAAGTCGTGCTTCGGCAATAACGGCCAGTCGTGCGTAGCCGGGACGAGACTGCTTGTGCCGGAGCACCGGCTGGAGGAGGTCAAGCGGCTGGCCAAGCAAGCCGCGGAATCGATGAAGGTCGGCGATCCGCTGAACGACGATACGGTGCTCGGCCCGATCGTCAGCGAGAGGCAGTATGAGCATGTGCAGCGGCTGATCCGCTTCGGCATCGAGGAGGGAGCGGAGCTCGTGACCGGAGGGGAAGGGCACCCCGAAGGGCTGGAGACGGGCTATTTCGTGCAGCCAACCGTTTTCGCGGGCGTGACCGAAGCGATGCGGATCGCGCAGGAGGAAATTTTCGGTCCCGTGCTGTCCATTATGACCTACCGGACGGAAGACGAAGCGGTCGAGATCGCCAACAACACGCCATACGGGCTTGCGGCGTATATCAGCTCATCCGACGCGGAGAAGGCCGGCAGGCTGGCATCGCAAATCAAGGCGGGCGTCATTCTGATCAACGGGGCCGGCTTCGAGATGAAAGCGCCGTTCGGAGGCTTCAAGCAGTCCGGGATCGGGCGGGAATACGGCGTGTTCGGCCTGGAGGAATGCCTGGAGACGAAGACGGTGACCGGGTGGGAATCGGCAGTAAAATAAGGACGAACGACAAAAGGCCGCTGCAGCAGCGGCCTTTTGCCTTTCCGTGAGAATGGAATTCCTACTTGACACCCGTTATTCACGACGTTGTGATCTTGCCGACAGAGTCTGTCGTCTTAATTTCCCGGAAGCCCGTTCGCTTCGCGAATAAGCGAGAAGTATTGATCGGCGCGGACCGCCTGGTAGTCCGGCCCGAGCGAATCGTTCAGCGCGGCGACGTCGGTCGGCGTCATGTTCCAGGCGAGAATGCCGAGCGAGACGAAGAGCGGCGACTTGCCGTCCCAATTCGCTTTGGCGTCCGCCAGAATGCGCTGGCCGTCCTGCACCGTGCTGATACCTTGAATCGTCGAGACCGGCAGCTTCCCGTTTACGATTTCGACGCCCGAATGGTCTTCCCAGCTGAGGAACAGACCCGGCACATGGTATTGATTCAGATAAGCGGCGGCCACCGAATCGCTGAGCGGAACGTTATTGCCGGCGACGCGGTTCAGGACGTACGGAATCGTCAGTCCCGTCTTTTTCAAATACGGATATGTTTTCTTCAAATAATCGGCGAACGAATTCTCCGGCCAGGCGTTCGGGTAGAAGTACCCGGCTCCGGAAGGACCTGCGATAAGCATATCGTTGGCCGTCGCGGTGTTCAGGTAATGGCCCAAAATCGCCGGCGCGCCGTCGTACAGCAGCGGGCTCGTCGTCCAGTTCAGCGGCACTTTCCCGCGGCCGGGGTCATCCCACAGATTCCGCATCCGGTGCTCGTTATATTGGAAATTGTCGCCTTCGCTGAACGTGTAGGTGACGTAAATTTTATTTTCCAGCTTGGGCATTTGTACCGGCTTCGGCGGCGCGACGTTCATCGACGTGCCGGAGAACACGGTCATGTTGCTGAACCAGTCGGCGGCGAGTACGTATACGCCGTGGTTCGAGGTGATTTCGGTCGAGTTGAACTCGCCCGCCACGTCGTTGCTGAACCAGCCCAAATACGGCGTGCCCGGCTTCACGTCGGACATGATGCGCTCGAACAGCTCGCGCTGCTCGGGTACGTTGGCGTCGAGCCAAAATACCACCGCTTTGTTCGCCACGGCATAGTCGCGCAGGTAGCCAAACGGCTCCTTCTGCTCGGAGGACAGCGGCTGCACGTTGCCGGCGGAAACTTTATACTGGTTCCACATGTCGACGGAGGCGGTCAGCTGCTTCGTGCCGGCCGGCGGCGTGAACTTGTAGACGAAATAGCTGCCGTTGTCGGCAAAACGGTGGCCGCCGCTGCCGTCGGACAGCTGCGAGTTCTGCCGGTCGTACAAAAACGGCTCCTCCTCCGGCGTGCCGGGAACGAACTGCGCGATCGTCTGCCCGTCGGCTTTGACCGTCACTTCGTGAACCGCGGGTCCCCAGCCGTCCTGCGGGAAAGCGTCGTCAAACCGGAGAAAGACCGAGTCGCTGCCGAGGTACGGCGTCAGGTCGAAATCGTACACCTTCCGGTTGCTGGCGTCGCGAATTTGGGACGCTTCCTGCGCGATCACCTGGAACGAGGCGGGAATGCCGCCCGGAATCGGGATCGATTTATCGGGGCTGAGGCCGATCAGCATCCGGTGGTTCGCCTGCGGCCACAGGTTTTCGTACTGCCAGGTATAAGCGTCCATACGATCCTTGAACTTGCCTTGAAAATCGTACAGCACCTGCAGGTTATACGGAGCGGCGGACAGCTTCTGCGCCAGCTCGGGGCTGGCGACGACGGCATCCTTTAGGCCGGCCATCGTGGTCGCCACGTTGATCGAATCGGGCACCTTCGGATCATAGACGATAACGCCTTTGACCTCGTTCTTGTACTTGCTCAGAATATCCCAGGCGCTGCTCTGGACCTTGTAAGGAACGCCGAGATCGTTCAGCCACGTGTAAGCGCCTTCTTCTTCGTCCTCGAGCAAATAAATGCGCGGTTCCGCGCGGTTGACGATTCCTTGCAGCGTCGCCATAAGCAGCTTGATGTCGCCGGGCGCGTTATAGACATCCGCGACGTCGAGCTGCTTCACCTTCTTGAAGCTGGGAAGCTGCTGCTGCTGCGGCCATACGATGGAACTGCCTTGTGCGCTTGTTACCGGCTGCGGCACTGTCGCGGCGGAGGCCCCGAGGGAGAACGTTACCGCGCCGGCTATTACCAGACCGATTGCGGTCAGCTTTCGAATCACAATTGAACACCTCGTTTTCTCGGATATGGTGGAGCTGGAGATTTCGAAATTCACCTCATAGGAAAGCGCGTACGATGAAGCATGAGAACGTCTTCCTATGGCGATCAAACCTGCCCGTTACCGGACCGCTCAATTGCGAATGGCGCCGATAAAAGGCGCTCACAATTGCATGGTCCGTTTTCCGTTTTCCGGATCCTCCTCCTTTGCTCGCCATTTTTAATACTACAATACATATTTAATATATTGGATATAGTTTTTACAAGTACTTCGACAAAAAATGTTTAAATAAAAGTTCGTTCGGCGCATAGCGAAGCACAAGAAGCTTATGAAATCCGCGAAACCTGCCGTCAGATGTAAACTGCTGCTGTACGCAGGCGGTTGCGCGATGCCGGTTAAAAATATAATATATATACTAAATATTCGACCGAAATTTGGTGATCTGAGATGAACACGACAGACCGGGTACCGCTTTACCAGAAGGTTCAGGAATATATCCGCGAGCTGATCGATACCGAAGGGCTGAAGGAAGGCGACCGCATCCCGACGGAGAAAGAATTGATGGAACGGTTTAACGTCAGCAAAATTACCGTCGTCAACGCCTTGTCGGGTCTCGCCAACGAGAAAATCATTACAAGGGTGCCGGGGCGCGGCAGCTTCGTGAGCGGCCGGGAGGCGGAGGAGCCGGCCGAAGCGCCGGCGCCGCAGGCCCAACCGTCCGCATCGGCGTCCGAAGCGCGGAGCGGGGAAAGCGGCGCCCGCACGGGCATTATCGGTCTCGTCATGCCTTCGATCTACGATTATTTCGCCATCCGGCTGCTTGAAGGAGTCCGCAAGACGCTGGAGGCAAAAGGCTATCGGAGCGTCATTCTGCTCTCCGGCGGCGTGCTGGAGAAGGAGAAGGAAGCGATCAAAACGCTGAAGGACATCGGGGCGGAGGGGCTGCTTGTTTTCCCGGTCGACGAGGAGCAGTATAACGAGGAAATTCTTGCGATGAAGTTCTCGGGCTTCCCGTTCGTCCTGATGGACCGTTATTTGCCGGGCGTGGAGACGAACTACATCGCCTCCGACGGCCGGCTCGGCACCAGTCTTGCGGTCGACCACCTGTGGGAGCTGGGGCACCGGGAAATCGCCATCTGTTCCGATTCGCCGCTGCAGACCGTTACGGTTCAGGAGCGGATCGAGGGCTACATGAACGCGCTGAAGAACAAAGAGGCGCTCATCAATCCGGCCCACATCATCACCGACTTCAGCGTGGACAGCCTGAAGGATGCCGAATCCCATCCGCTGTACCGGTATATCAAGAACCGGATGGCGACGGCGTACATTACGCTGAACGGACGGCTCGGCGTGCAAATTTATCAAATGGCGCGTCAGGCGGGCCTCAGCGTACCCGAAGACTTGTCCATCGTTAGCTTCGACGATCCGACCTCGATCGTGGAGGAATTCAGCATTTTTACGCATATCAAGCAGTTCGAATACGAGATGGGCTGCCGCGCGGCCGAGAATCTGCTGGACGTGATCCGGCAGGGCGGCGGCAGGGGTATCAAGTATGTCAAGACGCTGATCGAGCCCGAGCTTGTCGTCCGCCAGACGTCCGGCCCTCCCCGGGCGTAGGCCGCCGGACGACCGGTCTCCAGGGCATAAACGCAAGACGTCCGGACTCCTCGAGCGTAGACGGCAGACGTCCGGCCCTCCCAGGGTATAGTCCGGCGGCTGGCTGTCCGGCGCAGGAACGGCTGCAAACCTCCGGTTTCCGCTAAGGAAGCCGGAGGTTTATTTGCATGTGTCCGCGGTTATCCGCGGTTTGCGATAGGAACCGGCTTTGCCGCCCCTGAGCGGCGGCGGAAGCCGGTTTTTTGCATGCTTAAAACGTTCGGGACTCGCATATACCCTGGCTTGAACGGGCCAGGGCAAGGTGACTTCCCTGCCTGAAGCGGCAAAGCAAGCTTCGCTGTCAAGGAAAATATTATTCAATAAAAATATATTGAATATATACAATGCATATATTATATTATGGGTAGCCGAAGACGGCATACAGAACAGGCAGCCGGAAGATTAGAGCCTGGACGATATGGCCTGCAAAAAAGGAGACGGAGCTGTAAATGCCATACGAAACGATTAGACCCGAGCAACTGAAAGCGGTGCAGAACCGGCTTCAGGCGAGCATTTACGAGCCGGTTGCGCAGCTGGCCGTGACCGCCTGGGTGACGCCGGAGCCGGTGCCCTACGCGGAACGGATGTCCGGACGGCGGGTGGAGCTTGCTCCCGGCGACAAGTGGGGCGAGCTGTGGGACTGCGCCTGGTTTCATTTCAGCGGGGCGGTGCCGGAGCGGGCGAAGGGCGGCAAGGTCGTCCTGCTGATCGATGTAAACGGCGAGCTGTGCCTGGTCGACGACGATGGAACCCCCGTGCAGGGGCTGACGAATATCAATTCCGAATTCGATTATTCGCTCGGGCTGCCGGGCAAGCGCGTCGTGCACGTCAGCGAATCGTCGACAGGCGCGGAGCGGATCGACCTGTGGGGCGACGCCGGCTGCAACGATCTGTTCGGCCGGTTCCGCAGCGGCACGCTGAAGGAGGCGCTCGTCGCCGTCTGCCGGGAGGAGGTCCGGCAGCTGTATTACGACTGGGAGGTGCTGCTGGAGACGGCGGAGCGGCTGCCGGCGGGCACGGCGCGGAAGGAGCGCATTTTCCGCACGCTTTATGAAGCGTCGCTGCTGCTTACGGCCATTACCGACGAGCGCGTCGCGAAAGCCCGCGAAATGCTGGGCGGACAGCTGGCCCTTCGAGGCGGCGACCCGGTGCTGACGATCAGCGCCGTCGGTCATGCGCATATCGACCTGGCGTGGCTGTGGCCGATTCGCGAGACGATCCGCAAGGGAGCGCGGACGTTCTCGACGGCGCTGCGCATGATGGAGCGGTATCCCGATTACGTGTTCGGGGCAAGCCAGCCGCAGCTGTACGACTGGATGAAGAGCCGCTATCCGAAGCTGTACGGCCGGATCAAGGAGCGGGTGAAGGAAGGCCGCTGGGAGCCGCAGGGGGCGATGTGGGTAGAGTCCGACACGAACGTGCCCGGCGGGGAATCGCTCGTCCGGCAAATTTTGTACGGCAAGCGGTTTTTCCAAGCGGAGTTCGGGCAGGACATGAAGACGCTCTGGATGCCCGACGTGTTCGGCTATACGGCGAGCCTGCCGCAAATTCTGAAAAAATCCGGCGTCGATTACATGATGACGCAGAAGCTGTCGTGGAGCGTATACAACCGCCATCCCCACCACACGTTCATGTGGGAAGGAATCGACGGCTCGAAGGTGCTGACGCATATGCCCCCCGAGGATACGTACAACAGTCCGGCTGCGCCGCGTTCGATTGTGAAGGCGGAGCAGGATTATTTGGACAAAGGCGTATCCGACCGATGCCTGATGCTGTTCGGCATCGGCGACGGCGGAGGCGGCCCGGGCGAGGAGCACCTGGAACGGCTGGCGCGCGAGCGCAATCTGCTGGGCTTAAGCCCGGTCGTGCAGGAGCCGTCGGCGCGGTTTTTCGAGCGGCTTGCCGAAGGCGCGGACCGCTACCGGACCTGGAGCGGGGAGCTGTATCTCGAGAAGCATCAGGGCACGCTGACGAGCCAGGCCCGGAACAAGCGGTACAACCGCAAGCTGGAGAAGGCGCTGCGGGAGCTCGAATTCGCCGCCGTGCTGGCGGAGCTTGCGGGCGGACGGCCTTATCCGGCCGAAGCGCTGGAGGATATGTGGAAGGAAGTGCTGCTTTACCAGTTCCACGATATTTTGCCGGGCTCGTCGATCAAGCGGGTGTACGACGAGTCGCTGGAGCGTTACGCGGCGCTGCTGGAGCGGACCGGCCGGATGATCACCGAGGCCTATGCAGCGGCGGCCGGCCGGGAGACCGGAACGATCGTGTTCAACTCGCTGCCGTGGGAGCGGGAGGAATGGCTCAAGCTGGACGGGCGCTGGCGGCGCGTGTGCGTGCCGGCGATGGGGTATACCGTGCTGGATGAGACGTCCGGCGCCGGCGCCGATGTGTCTGAGAATGCAGCTCCCGGTCAGGCCTCGGGGCTTGCAGCGCAGGAGGCCGCGGAGAAATTCGAGACGCTGCGCGTGTCGGCAGGCGAGCGCGAGGCCGAGAACGAGCTGCTGAAGATCACGTTCGACGACAAGGGCGCCATCGTATCGATTCTCGACAAGGAGCAGGGGCGCGAAATCGTGCCGCAGGGGAAGCGGGCGAACAATTTGCGCGTTTACGCCGACGACGGCGACGCCTGGGATTTCCGTCAGGATTACCGGGAGACCGGCGGCATGCCGCTGCGGCTGCTGAACATGAGCGAAATCGCGGACGGACCGACGGCCGGTTTCGTCATGCGCTACGCTTTCGGCGAGTCCGAGCTTGTGCAGCGCGTCGTTCTGACCGCAGGCAGCCGCAGGATCGATTTCGAGACGACGGCGGACTGGAAGGAATCGGGCAAAATGCTCCGCACGTCGTTCCCGGCGGACGTCCGCGCGGACAGCGTCGTCTGCGACATTCAATTCGGGTACCTGAAACGGCCGACGCACCGCAATACGATGTGGGATTACGCAAAGGACGAAATCTGCGCGCATCATTATGTCGATCTGTCCGAGCCGGATTACGGGGTGGCGCTGCTGAACGACTGCAAGTACGGGCATCGCGCCGAAGGAAGCGAGCTCGACCTGAACCTGCTGCGCAGCCCGTCCTACCCCGATCCGGACGCGGACCGCGCCGGGCATGCGTTTACGTACTCGCTATATCCGCATCCGGGAGATCACGTCCGGGCCGAGGTGTATAAGCGCGGCTGCGAGCTTAACGTGCCGCTGCGGACGGCGGGCGGCGCGGATTCGGGCGGCTTGCGGCCGGATGAGCGGCGCGCGCCCGAAGCGCTGACCGCGACAGCCGGGGCGGCGGCAGGCGAGCGCAGCGGTACCGAGGCGCCGGCCGCAGCGCAAGCGGCCGTATACGAGACGGCCGCGGCTGCCGAAGGCGCGGCCGCATGGCCGGCCGGCCGGTCCTTCCTGCTGCCGGGTCATCCGCACGTGATGGTTGAGGCGGTGAAGCGGTCCGAGGACGGCGGCGGCCTCGTCGTCCGGCTGTACGAAACGGCCGGTACGCGGCTGCAGACGACGCTGGCGGCAGGCTTCTCTTTCGCGGAGGCATGGCTGGCCGACTTGATGGAGACGAAGCTCGAGCGGCTGGAGACGGACGGGGCGAACATTCCGCTGTCGTTCGGACCGTTCGAGATCAAGACGGTCCGCTTCGAGGCTCCCGCATTGTAAGGCCCCCGGACGGGCGGCGCGGCCCGGGCCGCCGCTCCGGCCGTCCGTCTTCTACACGACGAAGAAGGAGGAACCGCAAGTGACGGCATCCCTGCTGTGGAAACGCATTTGGCGGCACAGGCTGTTTTACCTGTTTCTGCTGCCCGGCATTGTCTGGTTTTTTATCTTCTCCTACGTGCCGCTCTTCGGCATCCAGGTCGCATTCCGCGATTTCCGGTTTACGGGCGGCTTTACCGGCAGCCCGTGGGCGGGACTGAAATATTTTCGCCAATTCTTCGATTATTATTTGGCCGGCGACCTGATCCGGAACACGCTGATCATCAGCGCGATGAAGCTTATCGTCGGTTTTACGATGCCGATCGTGCTTGCGATCCTATTGAACGAAGTTCGCAGCCTTAAATTCAAGAAAACGGTGCAAACGCTTTCATATCTGCCGTATTTCGTCTCCTGGGTCGTGGTCGTTACGCTGATGCAGCGCCTGCTCACCCCGTACGGCGGGCCGGTCAACGATTTTCTGGTCGCTTCCGGGGCGGTCAAAGACCCGATCCAGTTTCTGAACAATACGACCTGGTTTTATCAGATTATCGTCGGTTCGGACGTATGGAAAAACATCGGCTGGAACTCGATCATCTACATGGCGGCCATCGCCGGCATCGACCAGCAGCTGTACGAGGCGGCGAAAATCGACGGGGCGGGACGGTTCCGCCAAATCTGGCACGTGACACTGCCCGGCATACGCGGCATTTCCGTCATTCTGTTCATTCTCGCCACCGGCAGCCTGATGAGCGCGGGCTTTGAGCAGCTCCTGCTGCTGAACGGACCGGCGACGGCGGCGATCGGCAGCGTGCTCGACGTCCACGTCATTAATTCCGGCATCAGCGAAGGACGTCTCAGCTACGCGGCCGCCGTCGGATTGTTCCAGAGCGTCATTGCGCTGATTCTCATTTTGACGGTCAACCGGATTGCCCGCAAGGTGAGCGACGTGTCCCTTTTCTAACGAACCGGAAGGAGTGAGACGGTATGGCGAGCAGGAAGCTCCCTTTGTTCGAGCTGCTGAATTATACGCTTTTGACGCTGTTCGCATTAACGATGATTTATCCGTTCATTTATATTCTCGTCTATTCGCTGAACGACGGGAAGGACTCGATGCTCGGGGCGCTGTATTTCTTCCCCCGCAAGTTTACGATGGACAATTACGCGCAGGTGTTCGAGAACCATCGGATCTGGCAGGCTTATAAAATCACGATCATGCGGACGCTGCTGGGCACGTTCCTGCATGTGTCGCTCTGCACGATGATGGCGTACGCGCTGTCGAAGAAGTCGCTTCCGGGGCGCACGTTTTTCGCTTATTACATTTTTCTGCCGACCATCTTCAGCGCGGGCTTTATTCCGTTTTTCATTACGCTGCAAAAGCTGCATCTGATCAACACCTTCTGGGTATATGTCATTCCGCTGCTGTTCAGTTTTTTTCATATCGTCATCATTCGCACGTTTCTGCAGGGGATCCCGGAGGAGCTGGAGGAATCGGCGCGCATCGACGGCTACGGCGATTTTCAAATTTTCCTGAAAATCATTCTTCCGCTGTCGGGGCCGGTGCTGGCGACCATCTCGCTGTTTATCGGCGTCACCCATTGGAACGACTGGTTTTCCGGCGCTTATTACGTATCCGACAAAAATCTGATTCCCGTCCAGACGCTGCTCCAGCAAATGCTGACTGAAGCGGAAGCGCTTTCTTCTTCCTTGCAGCGGGCGTCCCAGGAGGGCGGACAGACGGTCAACGTCAACCTCGCCGGCTCGACGCCGGAATCGCTGCGGATGGCGCTGCTTGTCATTACCGTGTTTCCGATTTTGTGCGTTTATCCGTTCCTGCAGCGGTATTTCGTGAAGGGCACGATGCTCGGCTCGGTGAAAGGCTGAGCGCCGATTGGGCTTTTTGCGGCAAAAGGATAAACGTTCCGCGCTCGGCGGGACTTTATCATAGAGGACTATACTTGTTAACGGGAGGGGTTCGTATGTGGAACAAGCGGCTCAAACTGGCTTCGGCTTTACTTGCGGCGAGCTTGATGGGCGGCGCGCTTGCCGGCTGCACGAGCGGCGGTAATAACGGCGGCGGAAATACCGGGAGTTCCGATTCCGGCGGCAGCGCCGGCACGGGCAAGACGGTAACGCTGAAAATTTTGCACAACTGGAACGGCTCGAGCGGCGGCGACGTCGACATGACGCCGATCGCCAAAGCGATCGAGGAGAAGACGGGCGTGAAGGTGGAGTTCGATTATACGAAAGGCAGCGAGGTCGAGAAGGTCAACACGATTTTCGCGACGCAGGATCTGCCCGACATCTATACCGGCCCGGCATGGGGCGGCGAGCTCGACGGCATCATTAAAGCGGCGAACGAGGACCAGCTGGTCGATATTTCGGGCAAGCTGGCCAATTATCCGAACCTGGAGAAGGAGATCGCCAAGGAAAACATGCCGCCGGCGCTGTACGACAAGGCGGAAGGCGCCTTCGGCGACAAACGGTATTTGCTGTACCAGAACCAGCCGGCGACGGACAAGGACGCAATGGATTGGCTGTACGGCTTTTATATCCGTAAAGATATCGCGCAGAAGGTCGGCGTCGACCCGCAGTCGGTGAAGACGAAGGACGACCTGTACAGCCTGCTGAAAAAAATCAAGGACGCGGGACTGAAGGAAAACGGCCTGCCCGTCATTCCGCTCGGCGGCTTCCACAGCGGCTGGGCCGTCACGATTGGCAACACGATGTTTTACGGGGCGGATTATGCCGATAAAGGCGACGGGACGCTGGAGCATTCGTTCTTCACGAAAGCGTACGAGGATTACACGCTGTACTACCGGAAGCTGATCTCCGAAGGGCTGCTGGATCCCGAAGCGTTCACGCAGACGGACCCGATCGCGAACGAAAAAGTGCAGCAGGGCCGCATCGCCATTCTGGCCGCGCATTACCCTGCCATTCTCGACGCTTCCAAGGAATACGTGAAAGCGCATCCAGGCAGCGACTACGTGCCGATCGGGCCGCTGGAGCGGGCCGGAGCCGAGCCGAACCGGCCGGCCGACCTCGCGATTCAGGGCAATAACGTGACGGCCATCACGAAAGCGTGCAAAAATGTGGACGCGGCGCTGAAGCTGCTCGATTTCCTCGCGTCCGATGAAGGCTTCAAGCTCGTGCATTACGGCATTGAAGGCGTCCATTACGACATGGTGAACGGCAAGCCGGTCGCGAAAAAGGAATTTTTCGATAAATTCGCCACGGATACGACGGGCAAAGCAAAGAAGAACGAAGGCTTCGGCATCGGCTTCGAAAGCATGACCGGCCAGGACCGCACCAACTCGCTCGGCGGCGACATTTGGGCCGATCAGGATCGGATCGCGGCAATGGAAAACGCGCGCAAAATTCTCCGCCCGAACGGCATCAAGGTGATCTCCGCCTACAATCCGGGAGACGTCATCTCCAAATCGCCGGAATGGGACTCGCTGAAACCGTCGATGGATCAGATCAGCGACGTCTGGCAGCAGGCGATTTTCGCGAAGTCGGACGCCGACGCGCTCAAGATTCTGAATGCGCTGCGCGACCAGATGAAGAAGACCGGCTATGACGATGCGATGAAATATGTAAACGATAATTTGAAGGGCAAGGAAGTCGTGAAGCTGGGACTGCCGAACTGACGGTCCCGCACATGTCCGGAAATGCAGAGCGCGCGCCGTTTCCGAGCGCGCGCTCTGATGCTTCCCGCAGCGTCAGCGGCGCGCTGGCCTGCGAGCGGGAACCGACCCGGACAAATCGAACCGGCGAAGGCCGAAGGAGGTAAGTAACGTCTTGAGCGGATTAACGAAAAGAAGTCCCGAGTGGACCGGGTTTCAGGAGTCGCGGCCGTATGGGCCGAAATACGATTTGCGCACGGACTTCGTCATGGTATACGGCATCGGCGCCGATTTGCCGGAGCGCATCGAAGGATGGAAGCGGGCCGGCTATACGATTCACCTGATGACGGGCGTGTCATGGGGCCAGTACCAGGACTACCTGTATGGCCGCTTCGACGGCCGCGACCATTGGGACGAAGCGCAGACGGACAGGGAAGGCAAGCATCTGCTGCACGGCAAGGACGTGCCGTATATGGTGCCGACGATTTCGTTCGCCGAATATTTGGCGACGTACATCAAGACGGCGATCGATTGCGGCGCCGAGGCGATTCATATGGAGGAGCCGGAATATTGGGCTCAGTCCGGCTATTCGGAAGCGTTCAAGCGGGAGTGGCTGAACTACTACGGGGAGGAATGGATTCCCCCGCACAGCTCTCCGGACGCCCAATACCGGGCTTCCAAGCTGAAGGCGGCGCTTTATTACCGGACGCTGGACCGGATTTGCAGCCAGATGAAGGAATATTCGCTGGTGACGTACGGACGGACGGTCCGTTTCTACGTGCCGACGCACAGCCTCATCAATTATACGCAGTGGCGCATCGTCAGCCCCGAAGCGCTGCTCGTGTCGATGCCGTCCTGTGACGGCTTTATCGCGCAGATTTGGACGGGAACGGCGCGAACCGCGAATGTCTATAAGGGTGTCCGCCGCGAGCGGACGTTCGAGACGGCTTACCTGGAATACGGCATTATGCAGGAGCTGACGCGCGGTACGGGACGCGACATGTGGTTTCTGCACGATCCGATCGAAGACAACCCGCGCTACGCCTGGAACGATTACCGGAAAAACTACCGCGCGACCGTCGTCGCTTCGCTGCTTCACCCCGGGGTGAGCCGGTACGAGGTTTGCCCGTGGCCGCGCCGCGTGTTCGAAGGCAGCTATCCGAAGGAGGACGGCACCGGGAAAGAAACGATTCCCGGCGATTACGCCACCGTCCTGCTGACGGTGATGAACGTGCTGCGCGATATGCACAATCATGAAGAGGAGGCCGGGGACAGCGGCGGCCGGGCGCCGTATACGACGGGCATCGGTCTCTGCCTGGCCAATTCGGCCATGTATCAGCGCGGCGACGTCATCGCGGAGGGCGAAGACCGGCAAAGCTTCAAATACGACGGCACCGGGGCGCCCGGCTCGCTGTCGGCGGAGCAGCAGGAGCTGCTCGATTGGTCGGCCTTCTATGGGCTCGCGCTGCCGCTCGTGAAGAAGGGCATCCCGCTGCGTCCCGTGCAGCTGGACAATATTTTGACGTTCCCGGGCTATTTGGAAGGCTACCGGGTGCTGATGCTCAGCTACGAATTCATGAAGCCGGAGCACCCGGGCATCCATCAGGCGATCGGCCAATGGGTGCGGGAGGGCGGCGTGCTGATCTACGCCGGCGACGGCTCGGATCCTTTCCACGGCGTGCGGGAGTGGTGGAACCGCGGAGCCGGCAGCCGGACGTACGACAGGCCGGAGGAGCATCTGTTCGAATCGCTCGGGCTCGGGCGCAATCCGGAGGAAGGCGAGTATCCGGTCGGGGACGGGGCCGTTATTTATATCCAGGTGAGTCCCGCCGCCCTCTCGCGGTCGGAGGAAGGCGCGCAGCGCGTATGCGCCGGCGTTCGGCGGGCGTTGGAGCTGCGCGGAGAGGCGGGCGATTACAAGGAAAGCGGCGCGCTGCGAATCAAACGCGGCCCGTATGTGATCGCCCGCGCGCTGGACGAGACGGATTCGACATCCGCAACGGTACTGGAAGGCCGGTTTATCGACCTGTTCGAAGCGGACCTTCCCGTGCGGAACGGCGTGGAGCTGAAGCCGGGCGAAGATTGCCTGCTGTACGATTTGAACGGCGCGGGGAAGCCGGCCTTGACCGGAGAGCCCGAAATCCTGGTCAGCTCGTCGCGCATCCGCGACGAGCGGCGGGAAGCGGGCCGGCTCGTTTTCGTATCCGAGTCCCCGGCCGGTATGACCGTCAGCACGCGCATACGCTGTTCCGCTCCGCCCCGCAGGGCCGTGGCGGGGGGTTCGCAGCCGGCGGATGTCCGTTTCGACCCGGATACCGGCACGCTGCTTGTCCGTTATCCCGGCGATCCGGAGGGCGCGCAGGTCGAGCTGGAATGGTAGATTAGGCGCAGGAGCCCGGCTGCCGCGGGCTCCCGTTCGGTTCTTCTGAACGAAATTACGTCATGAATCTTTGAAAAGGGGTGCCCAATTCTCCCAGACGTTGATATAATGAACAATACAAAAAACACCAATGGAGAGGTTTGGGCATTGAAAAAAATCGTATGCGGAATGTTGATTGCCCTGTTGTTCCTGGGCGCAGCACGGGCGATTCCCGCCGAAGCGGGAACCGCGGGCACCTACAAGGTTTCGGTGGATACGCTTACCGTGCGCGATGAACCGAGCGGCAGCGCCGACGAGGTCGGGTACCTGAAGCAGGGCGAGACGGTAGCCGTCTCGGACGAGCAGTACGGGTGGATGAAGGTCAAGGCCGGCAGCCTGTCCGGCTGGGTGGCCGGCTATTATCTGGTGAAGACATCGTCAAAGGGCGCGTCGGCGTCCACGGCGTCTACGGCGGGCTCCTCTGGAAAAGGCAAGGACGACGTACATATTGCTTCCGTCTCCGACCAAGGAGTCGTGACGGGCGATTCCGTTCGTATCCGCAAAGGGCCGGGAACGAGCTACGATATGATCGGCAGCCTCAGCAAAGGGGACAAGGTCAACCTCCTGGACAGCAAAAGCGGCTGGTTTAAGGTGCTGACCGAAAGCCGGGTCGAAGGGTGGATGTCCGGCCAATATATCGGCGGCGCATCGGCCGGGGCTTCATCCGAAAATAAGCCGCCTTCCGCGCACGGCGGCCTCCGCGGCAAGGTCATCGTGGTCGATCCCGGCCATGGCGGCGACGATCCGGGCATGATCGGCACCTATTTGGGCACGGAAGAGAAGGACTTGACGCTCAGCACCGGGAAGCTCTTGGCGGACAGGCTGCGCAGCCTCGGCGCGAAGGTCATTATGACCCGCACCAGCGACACCAAGCCTTCGCTGTCCGACCGGGTGGAGATCAGCGAGTCGGCAAGAGCCGATGCGTTCGTCAGCATTCATTACAACTCTTCCACGAAGAATACTTCCGGCACGCTGGCTTTTTATTATTCGGAAAACAAAGACGAGCCGCTGGCGCGCGCCATCGACGGCCATCTCGGCAAGAATGCGGTCGGGCTGAAGAACAACGGCATCTCGTTCGGCGATTTCCATGTGCTGCGCGAGAATAACCAGCCAGCGGCGCTGGTGGAGCTCGGGTTTCTGACCAACAAGCAGGACGAGAAGCTGGTCCGGACGTCCAGCTTCCAGCGGGACGCGGCCAATGCCATCGCGGCCGGCCTGCAGGATTATTTTCAATAGGAATGAACAGGCGCTGTCCAATAAGTCACTCAAGCAAAAAAGTTGGAGGGAAACGTAACGTTTCCGCTCCAGCTTTTTTTTGTGGCGGCAGCTTTTGTAGGAAGGCAGCGAGGCAGCGCAAGCGACCTCTTTGATGGCCTCCTTCAACAGCCGGCTGGACAGCTTTACCGATCCTTTGGCTTCCGGCGGCAGCGCAATTTGCGGAAAATGTGCCGGATTCATGCCGTGCAGCCGGAAGACGGAGGCTCCCGCCCGAATGGTGAGGCGAGACGAATCCGCCGCTTCAATCGTTACCGGCCCGGCGGGCAGCCGCCGGAAAATATCGGTCAAATACCGTGCCGGGATGACGGCAGCGCCGTGCGTGCCGCCAGGCAAGCCGCTCGTTTGAGCGGGTATCGCGGCCTGTATGGACAGGCCGGTCTTGACGGCCGTCAGCGTAAGGCTTCCGGAGCCGGCTTCGATTTTTAGCCCGTTCATGATTGGCTGTTCCGAAGCATCGGCCGATATCGCATGGGTTGTATACTTCAAAGCGCGTAGCAGCTCGTTCCGGTCAGCGATAATCCGCACCCGCTCACCCCCGTTCCCCGTTCGCCATTCCCGCATGGATCAGCGTCCGCAGCAGCTCGGATTTCGAGCAGCCGAGGGCGGCGCACTGCCGCTCAATCGCCTCCCACGTTTCCCCGGGCAAAGTCAGCGATATTTTTTTCGTTTCGCCGATCGCTTTTCGGCCGGAGCCGGCTCGCGGACCGCCTCTTGCGAACATAAGCGACAGCTGGCCATCCCGGTCGGGAACGGCAAGTCTAACTTCTTTCTGCGGCATTCGGCTGCACCATCCCTATTTGAAATAGGTAACTAAAACCAAAAGAAAGCTACTTTTAACTTAGCATGTTTATACCCATTTGGCAACGCTGACCTAGCAAACAAGCGTCGAACCTGCCAGCTGCACGACGTGTGCGCCAGCCGGAGCCCGTCCGCTGACGCACGTATATTTTAGCAAGATTTTAAGTGTAAAATATGGGATTTGATAGAAAATATATGATACAATTTACAAGGAAAATTTAGGATTAACCGATCGAATTCGAAAAGAGGAGTGTGGGAGTTGAAGGATTTACGCTTCAGGCAAATCGCCATGATCGGGCTGGCCTGCATGCCGATTGTGCTGGCGGGATGCAGTCTGACTGGCGGAAGCCCGCAGAAAAGCACGGAAAAAAAAGCATTGAAGGTGATGTTTTACGACGAAAGATCGTTTTACAGTCAGCTCGGGCTCGCGTATTCGGCGGTTCATCCGGATGTGGACGTAACCGTCGTCACCAATCAGCAGAACGGCCCGTTCGATCCGAACAAAGATCCCGAAGCCGAGCTGGAGAAATTCGTCGACAAGGAACAGCCCGACGTCGTGATGCTGACCCCGGATCAGCTGACCAAATTTGCCGGAGAGAACCGGCTGCTGGAGCTCGATACGGTGGTTCAGGATAAAAACTATCACCAGGAGACGCTCATCCCCGGCTATCTCGATTATATGAAGGGGCTGACCGGCGGAAAGCTGTACGGCCTTTCCCCCATCTTTTACAGTCAGGTCGTGTTTTACAATAAGGACTTGTTCAATAAATACGGCATCTCGCCGCCAACCGATAAAATGAGCTGGGACCAGATGATTCAGCTCGCGCAGCGGTTTCCGACGGACGGCACGAAGGACAGCCGGGTTTACGGGCTTTCGCTCGGCTATACCACCGATCTTTATCAGCTCGGCAGCCTGATCGGTTCTTCCGAAAATCTCAGTACGGTCAATCCGGCCACCAAGCAGGTGACCATCAATACGCCCGCATGGAAGAAAGTATTCCAAACGGCGCTGAGTGCGATGAAATCCGGCACGCTTTATTCGGAAACGCCGACTCCGACAAGCGGCAGCACGAGCTACGAGGATTACCTGCTGCAGGATCCTTTTATCGCGGGCATGGTCGGCATGGTATTGCAGGGCGGCTACTATTTGCAGCAAATCAAGGAAGCGCAGACGAGAGCGGCGGACAAAGCGATCAAAAACTGGGATATCGTGACGATGCCGGTCGATCCGAACAATCCGGATTCCACCTCCTACATGTCGTTCAACCAGATTTACGCCGTGAACGCCAAATCGGTCAACGCCGACACGGCCAAGGAATTTATCCGGTATGTGACGAGCGAGGATTACGCCAGATTGGCATCCAAGCTGCAGGACGGCACACTCCCTGTCCGGACAGCGTATATCCAGGACGACGGCAATCATAATATGAAGGCGTTCTACAGTCTGAAGCCGTCGAATGCTTCGCTTAACGAGGCTTACAGCAAGCTCCCGCAGAGCTTTCTCATGTCGTTTTTCGGGATGGCGCAGCAGAAGCTGAAGGAAGTGCCGGATGGTAAAGCCTCGCTCGATCAGGCTTTGGCGGATATCCAGACGCAGGGCCAGCAGGAGCTGCAGAAGGCGCTGGCCGACGAGGCGAACAAAGCGCAGTCGTCGCAGTCGGGAAGCGGCACGGGCGCAGGCTGAACGTAAACGGACGGCCGAAACGGTTCATAACGAGCCGTTTCGGCCTTTTTTTTTGCTGCATCGGATCGTTTCATTGCGCTCAAGCATCGGCAGCTTCGGCCTTTTCCGGGCAGGAGGAACGTTTCCCGGTCTGCGGTACGTGGTATAATCGTAATATTCCCGCCATGACCGGCGGCATTACGAACGCGAGGAGAGGCACCGAGTGAACATCGTAGACATTCCGATCGACCAAATCGACGAAGACACCGGCCAGCCCCGTTACCGCTTCGATGAAGAAGCGCTTCAGGAGCTCATGCGCAGCATCGGAGAGCTTGGCCTGCTGTCGCCGATAAAAGTAAGGACGGCCGGGAACGGGCGTTATGTCATCATATATGGCAATCGCCGGTATAAAGCCTGCCGGCTGCTGGGAAAAGCGACGATTCCATGCATCGTATCGGCGGCGACGGACGAGACGGATATTTATTTGGAGCAGATTGCCGAAAATTTGACGCGCGAAGGCTTCTCGCCGATCGAGGAGGCGGAAGCGTTCGACAAGCTGCTGAACAATCCGAAATTCAGCAGCTCGGTCAAATATTTGTCCGGTAAGCTGGGTAAACCGGAGTCGTATATCCGCAACAAATGCGAGCTGCTGAAATTCGGCGGCGCGGTGAAAAAGCGGGTCGTGAGCGGAACGGAAATCCGCAAGGACCTGCTGACGGAGGAGCAGCTGCTGCCGCTCAAGGATTTGCCGCTCGAGCATCGCGATCCGCTGGCGCTCATCGCCGCACGGGACGAGCTGCCCGTTAGCGACGTGAAGAAGATCGCCCGCCTCTTCAAGGACAAAAGCATCTCGTCCGGCACGAAGGACAAGCTCTTGTATAAAACGGGACGCGAGCTGCTCGAAACGTGGTCCGTGTTCGAGCAGAACAAAGCGGAGCGCGCCAAGCCGGCTGCGCCGAAGACGGCGAAGGCGCAGCCCGGCGTGCCGGCGGCAGCTCAGCCGCCGGCAACGCCGTCGTCCGCGGGGAATGCCGCGGACGGCGCCGCTTCGGCGCCGGAAGCGCAGCCGGGCGGCGCCGCTTCGGCGCCGGAAGCGCAGCCGGGCGGCGAAGCGCCTGCAGCGCCCGGGCAGGCCGGCGCGGCGGCGCTCCCGCCGGCCGGGCAATCCGCGGCGCCGGGGCGGCAGGGCGGCCCGGCGCCCGGCGGCGCGCCAGAGCCGCTTGGCGGCGGACTGGCCGCGCCGGGAGCCGCGGACGGCGCGCCGGTGCAGGACCGGCTGCGGGAGCTGCTGGCCGCCGCGCAAAGGCGCGATTCGCTGACGCAGGAAGCGGCGCGCCTGATCCGGGCGATGGACGCGGCCGCCCGGGCGGATTTCGTCGCCGGCGTCGACGAGCTGCTTAGGCATTTGGAGCGCGAGCTTGAAGCCTGGCGGCAGGTCAAGAGCCTCGCATGAACGGCATTTAGCTTGGCGGCAGGTCAAGAGCCTTGCCCGGGCGGCATTTAGCTTGGCGGCGTTTTTCTGGTAGAATAGAACACGCGGGTACCAATCAGACGGAGGCCATTTAATTTGGATTATATTATCCTGGATATCGAATTTAACGGACGCAAATTCGCGAGCGATTTGCCGATGGAGGTTATCGAGATCGGAGCGGTCCGGCTGGACGGAGAGCTGCGGCAGAAGGACGAATTTTCCGCCCTCATCAAGCCGGTCTATTTTGCCAAGCTGAACGATTTTATCAAGAAGAAAACGGGCATTCCGCAGGAAGGCATCGACCGTGCGAGCGGCTTCCGTAACGTAATCGGGCAGTTCCTCGAGTGGCTGCGGCAAAGCGACGAGGTGCTGTTCGTGACGTGGGGCGGGGAGGATCTGAAGCGGATCGTGTTCGATACGCGGATGCACAAGCTGGACGACTCGTACTGGATGGCGGCCCGATATTTCGACCTGTTGAAGGGCTACCTTCGTTATAAGAACGTGACGAACGACGTCAGCGTCGAAGCCGCTCTGCAGGATTTGAACATCGTCCAGGAGGGATCGGCGCACCGGGCGCTGGACGACGCGAAAATGACGGCCGAGGTGTTCCGGAAAATATTCGGCTCGCTCGATTTCGAACGGGTGCAGCAGTACAAGGACACGTTCTCTAACGCCAAGGAGCGGCGCATCGTGAAAAATGCCGTCCGGACGCAGCTTTCGCAGAAGCTGGCGCCCTCTTGGGAATGGGTCGTGGAACGTTATTTCAAGGACAAACCGCTGGACAATCCTCGCAAAGAAGCGGAGCTGCAGGAGGTTTTCGCCGCGGAGGTGGCGAAGGCGCAGCAGGCCGCGGCCGCCAAAGCGGCGCGAAGCCCGATCGGTTAGCCGCCGGGGACCGCGTGCCGGACAGAAGAACGGGCAGTCAAGCCGGAGCTTGACTGCCCGTTTTTTTGGTCTGCCTGTTTTTCGCAAACACTATCGTTTTTCGGCGCAGTTGACGTTCGTGGAAGGGTATGATACGATTCGGGAAAATCGATTGTTCATTATGATGAACAATGTTTGAATTGTCGAACCCTATTTTAACGCGTTCAGGAGTGTGCAGCAATGAGTGAAAAGTATTCCGTTCCCGCGCTGGACCGGGCCCATGCGGTGCTGAAGCTGCTGGCGGAGGAGCCATACGTCTGGAAGCTGTCGGATTTGTCGAGGCGGCTCGGCATCAGCAAGAGCACGCTATATTCGCTGCTCAGCACGATGGAGCGGCTGCACTGGGTCGACCGCGACCGCAACGAGACGTATGCGGCCGGCAGCGCCATGGGCGATTTCGGAAGCGCCTACTTCCGCCAGTATGACTTGATCGAACAATTCCGGCGGAACGGGGAGCCGGTCATGCGCCGGCTGCGGGAGTCCGTGCAGCTGGCCAGGCTGGAAGGCGGCGATGTGCAGTATCTCGCCAAAATCGAGGCGCCGACTCCCGTTCAGATGGTGTCGGGCGTCGGCGTGCGTTTTCCCGCGCATGCGACCGGACTCGGGAAATCGCTGCTCGCTTTTCGTCCGGAGGAGGAGGTGCGGGCGGTGCTGCGGGACGAGACGCTGCGCAAGGTGACGGTTCATACGATCGGCTCGCGCGACGCGTTTATGAAGGAGCTGACTGAGGTCCGCCAGAAAGGTTACTCCATGGACCTTCAGGAAGGCGTCATGGGCTTCTGCTGCGTCGCCGCCCCGGTACTAAACCGCAGCGGGGAGGCTGTTGCGGCGGTCAGCTGCTCGATGCCGGTTCACAGCTGGGAAGGCAAGAAAGCGGAAGCGATGCGCGAAATCAAGGCGCTTGCGGATGTGCTGTCGACATCCATGTAATCGAAAGGAACAGGGATAAGTCCCGGATACCGGCGCATGGCCGGCGTCCGGGACTTTTCTATTGCCGGCGCTCCTGCCGGGTGCGGCTCCCGCGGATTCTCCTGAAAAGCGTGCGGCGGCCGCGTCTGCGTATTGACACCGCCCCGGAAACTATGCAAGAATGAATTAAAATCAATATAATAAACAGTGTTCAAAATAATGAACAAAAGGTTGGTGAACGGCAAATGGCTATCAGCACATCCGTTATTTTTCGTATTGAGATGGAACCGGCGAAGGTGCAGTTCGGGGATATCGCGACTGCGGTCAACCGCGCTGGAGGGGACATCGTCGCCGTCGACGTCATCCGCGCTTCGCGCGAAACGGCGATTCGCGACATTACCGTGGAGCTGAACGTCGACGCTTACGACCGGCTTGTCGCCGCCGTCAGGGCGCTGCCGGGCATCCGCATTTTGCACGAATCGGACAGTACGTTTCTGGCGCATCTCGGCGGCAAAATTCAAGTAACGCCGAAGGCGCCGATCAAGAACCGGGAGGACCTGTCAAGGGTGTACACGCCGGGCGTCGCCCGGATTTGCGCGGCGATTCAGGAGGACCCTTCCAAGGCATATACGCTGACGGCCAAGCGCAACACGGTCGCCATCGTCACCGACGGGACGGCCGTGCTCGGGCTCGGCGACATCGGACCGGAGGCTTCGATGCCGGTCATGGAAGGCAAAGCGATGCTGTTCAAGCAGTTCGCCGATGTGGACGCGTTTCCGATTTGCCTCGCCACGAAGGATACCGACGAGATCGTGCGGATCGTAACGGCGATTGCGCCGACGTTCGGCGGCATCAATCTGGAGGACATCGCTTCGCCGCGCTGCTTCGAGATCGAGCGCCGGCTGCAGGAGCAGCTCGACATCCCGGTTTTCCACGACGACCAGCACGGCACCGCGGTCGTGCTGCTAGCCGGTCTGCTTAACGCGCTGCGGCTCGTCGGCAAACGGGTCGAGGATATTTCCGTCGTCGTCTGCGGCGTCGGCGCGGCCGGCGTCGCCTGCATCGAAATTTTGCTCGCCGCCGGCGTGCGCGAGCTCGTCGCGGTCGACCGCGACGGCGCGCTTGCCGCAGGCGAAACGTATCAGCATCCGGCGCACGAGCGTATTGCGGGAATGACCAATTCCGGCTGCAAGAAAGGCCCGCTGTCGGACGTGATCGAGGGAGCCGACGTTTTTATCGGCGTATCCCGGGCGGGCGTGCTGACGGCGTCCGATATCGGCCGCATGGCGAAGGATCCGATCGTGTTCGCGATGGCGAATCCCGAACCGGAGATCGATCCCGAAATCGCCGAGCCGCTCGTCGCGGTGCTGGCGACGGGACGCAGCGACCTGCCGAACCAGATCAACAACGTGCTCTGCTTCCCCGGCATTTTCCGCGGCGCGCTCGACTGCCGGGCGTCGTGCATCAACGAAGAGATGAAGCTGGCGGCGGCGCAGGCGATCGCGTCCATCGTCACGGACGAAGAGCTCGATAAACAGTATATTATTCCGAGCATTTTTAATGAGAAGGTCGTGCAGCGGGTGCGGGAGGCGGTGATCGCCGCGGCGCTGCGCACGGGTGCGGCGAAGCGGATGCCTCCTGAGGCGCAGCAGTCCCAGGCCGATTTCAGGCAGACGGCCCAGAGTTCCGGCCGGAGAGCATAGTTCTTTTTGACGAGCCGCGCGAATGGCGTTGCAGGCCGGGCAAAAGGGGAGTAAACTATGACGCATCGAGACTAATGGGCTTAGCAGCGCTGCCGCAGGCTGCCGGTTCGCCGGCAGCCGGTCTTTTGCCGTCGACATCGGCGAAAAGATGGACATGCGGCGGCTGTCGAAGGAACAGGGACTGCCGCGTAAACGTGCGCGGCGGCAAACGCCGCCGCTTGCGAACATCAGCAAGGCGAAGGAGCTTCTTCTTCAGCGGCGTTTCGCCCGGTTCGCCGGTTATGCCGTATAACGGCATGAACCGCTGCCGGCGGACGCGGCGGCCCGTTCCGGGCAAGCAGCCCGAAGAGCCGCTTTCGGCGGCTTTCGGGGCCCGGGTAACGAGAGGAGGAGTCTCGTGTCATCATTTGAAGAGCTTGGTTTTTCCAAAGTGGATACCGACCGCGAAGCGCGCACCGGTCACCCCGAAGTCGTATTCGGGCAGCGCAAAACCCCTGAGCAGATTGCGGCGATCGTCGAGCGGCTGGTCGGACGGCACGGCCGTGCGCTGGTCACCCGCGCAGAGCGGCCTGCCGCCGATGCCGTTCAGCGGCTGTTCCCGGAAGCTGTCTACGATGAAGTTTCCGGTATCGTATCAATCGGCCGCAGTCCGGTGGAGCTGCCGGGCAAAGTGCTCGTCCTGACCGGCGGAACGACGGACATTCCGGTTGCCGAAGAAGCGGCCAGAACGGCGGATTGGATGGGCTGTACCGTCGGCCGCATCTATGATGTCGGCGTAGCCGGCATCGACCGGCTGCTGAGCTTCCGGGAAGAAATTCAGGCGGCCAGCGTGCTGATCGTGGCTGCCGGGATGGAGGGAGCGCTGGCCAGCGTAACCGCCGGGCTCGTCCGCAGACCGGTCATCGCGGTACCGACCTCGGTCGGCTACGGCGCCCATTTTCAGGGACTGACACCGCTGCTCGCCATGCTGACCTCCTGCGCAGCCGGCGTATCGGTCGTCAATATCGATAACGGCTTCGGCGCCGGCTACAACGCGGCGATGATGCTGCAGCTGGCCAAGGAGGTACATTCCGGATGAGGCTGCTGTATTTGGATTGTTTTGCCGGTATTGCCGGGGACATGACGCTGGCCGCTCTGATCGATTTGGGCGCCGATCCCGCTTACATCGCCGAGGAGCTGCGGAAGCTGCCGATCGATCCATTCAGTATGGATACGACGCGGGTTGTCAAGCAGGGCATTTCCTCCCGGCTGTTGAAGCTGGAAATTGGCGGAGGCGTCGAAAATCCGGCGGCTCGCGGCCACGATCACGATCATGACGGGCATCATCACCACGAGCACGGCCATGATCACGATCATGACGGGCATCATCACCACGAGCACGGCCATGATCACGATCATGACGGGCATCATCACCACGAGCACGGCCATGATCACGATCATGACGGGCATCATCACCATGAGCATAGCCATGACCACGATCATGATGGGCATCATCACCATGAGCACGGCCATGAGCACGATCATGACGGGCATCATCTTCATGCGCACAGCCATGATCACGATCATCACCACCGCAGAGCGTCGGATATTTTGCGGATGATCGAACAGAGTGCGCTGCCTGCCCGGGTAAAGGAGCGCAGCATCGCCATTTTCAAGCTCATCGCCGTGGCGGAAGGCCGCGTGCATGGCGTTTCGCCCGAAACGGTGCATTTTCACGAGGTTGGGGCGATGGATTCGATTATCGACATCATCGGCGTCTGCCTCGCGCTTGAGCAGCTGGACGTAGACGTCTGCATGGCGGCCCCCGTTCCCGTCGGACACGGGCGAATCCGTATCGCGCACGGCGTATACCCCGTCCCGGCGCCTGCGGTGGCGGAGCTGCTGAAGGACGTGCCGCTGGCTGATTTCAGCGCGAGAGGCGAGCTGACGACGCCGACGGGAGCGGGCATTTTAAAAGCGCTTGCAGTCCGGTTCGGCCCGATCCCGGCCGGTAAAATGACCGGCATCGGCTACGGCGCGGGCCGCAAAGATTTCGAGCATCCGAACGTGCTGCGGGCGATTCTGATGGATGTGGAGGACGCGCCGCGGCCAGTCGGCCAGTCAGCCGCCCACGACGCGCTTCGGGAGCGGATCGCAATTCTGGAGGCGCAGGTCGACGACATGACGGGAGAAGCGGCCGGCTTCGCGATGGAGCGGCTGTTCGAGGCGGGAGCGCTCGACGTGTATTTGACGCCGGTTTATATGAAGAAGAACCGCCCCGCAACGCTGATCACCGTCCTGTGCGCCGAGCCGTCCGCCGTACGTCTCGAAGCGGTGCTGCTGCGCGAGACGACCACGCTCGGCGTGCGCAGCCGGACGGCGGACCGCACCGCGCTGCGGCGGAATATCGTCGAGGCGCAGACGCCTTACGGCACGGTCCGGGTCAAGCAGGCGATCATGAACGGCGCCGTCATTCGCGAAATGCCGGAATTCGAAGATGCGGCCGCGCGGGCGCGCGCGAGCGGCGTTCCGCTCGCCGACGTGATGAACGCGGCGATAAACCGGGAAAACCGCTGACCGCAAGACGCTTTGCAGCGAGCTGTAACAGTGCCTCCCCTCGGCCGAAAGGCACGCATGTTCGCGAGGAACAAACCGGGCATAAAATCCCTGATTTCTCTCCTCAAGGCAGCGAAATAGGCGTCCGGCCGCATCTATGACCGGTCAGACCAAACGCCGTCACCGCGGACAAACTGTCCGCCGGGGCGGCGCTTACCGCCGGCCCGGAAATCTTTTCCGGGACCGGCCATCAAGCGTTATAATGAGATCAACATGTAAAAAAGAAGGAGGCCCCAGCGTGATATTGCCGAACATGATTAAAATCTCCCGGCGCTTTCATACGCCGGCGATTGACAATATCGAGGCCGAGATTGCGAAGGAGCTGGCGAAGCCCGAAATCGCCCGACGGATTCGGCCCGGCGCGCGGATTGCGATAACGGCGGGCAGCCGCGGCGTTTCCGGCATCGGCCGGATCATTGCCGCAATCGTTGCGGAGCTGAAGCGGGCCGGAGCCGAGCCGTTCATCGTGCCGGCGATGGGCAGCCACGGAGGCGCGACGGCGGAAGGGCAGGTCGAGGTGCTGGAAAGCCTCGGCGTAACGGAACGGCTGTGCGGCGCGCCGGTCATAAGCTCGATGGACACCGTGGAGATCGGAAAAACGCCGGGCGGCATCGCCGTCCACATGGACCGCCACGCCTCCGAAGCTGACGGCGTCATTCTCGTCGGCCGCATCAAGCTTCATACCGATTTCAAATCGCCGATTGGGCTCGAAAGCGGACTGATGAAAATGGCGTCCATCGGTCTGGGCAAGCACAAGGAGGCGCTGCTGCTTCATTCTTACGGCGTGCACGGCATTCGGGACATTATGCCGGAGGTCGGCCGGGTCGTCCTCGGCTCGGGCCATATTCTTTTCGGCCTCGGGATCGTCGAGAACGCGGCGGAGCAGACCGCCATCCTGGAGGCGATCGAGCCGGAGAGGATCGAGGAGCGGGAGCGGGAGCTGCTGGCCGTATCCATGGAGCTGTACCCGCGTTTGCCGGTTGAGGAGCTGGATATCCTGTTCGTCGATAAAATCGGAAAAAACTACAGCGGCACGGGCATGGATACGAATACGATCGGACGCATGCGCATTCAGGGCACGCCCGAGCCGGAGTCGCCGCGGATCAAATACGTCATCGCCGGCGATTTGAGCGAGGAGTCGCACGGCAACGCCCTCGGCATCGGCCTTGCCGACCTAACGACGGCGCGGCTGGTCGATAAAATCGACCGCAAAGTGATGAACGAGAACGTCATCACCAGCTCTTTTCTGGCCAGAGCGTCCGTACCGATCGTGCTGGATAACGATCGCGAAGCGCTTCTTACGGCGCTGCGGTCGACGTGGAACGTCGCGCCCGAGCGGGCCCGCATCGCCCGGATTTTCAGCACGCTGCACCTGGAGGAGCTGTACGTCTCGGAGTCGGTCTACGAAGAGATCCGTTCGATGCCGGACATCCGGCCGGCGGGCGAGCTTTCCCCATTTGCGTTCGATCCGGACGGCAACCTGCTGCCGTTCTGACTGAAGGCGGGCGGCTTCGGCACATGCTCGCGACATTCGGCAGCTTTAAGGAGGAATTTCAACATGAAACCGGTCATCGGCATTACAATGGGCGATGCCGCAGGCGTCGGGCCTGAGGTTATCGTCAAGGCGCTCGCTTCGGGAGAGACGTTTGAGCTGTGCCGGTCCTTCGTCATCGGCGACGCGGGCATTCTGGAGCGGGCGGTCCGGATTACAGGCGCGGACGTAACGGTTCGCAGAATCGGGTCGCCCGGCGAAGCGCTTTTCGAACGAAACGCGATCGATTGCCTTGACTTGGGCCTGCTGCCGGCAGACCTGCCGTTCGGCAAGCTGAGCGCGCAGGCGGGCGACGCCGCGTTCCGCTTTATCGCAAAAGCGGTGGAGCTTGCTCTTGCGGGCGAAATCGACGCGATTTGCACGGCGCCGCTGAACAAGGAAGCGCTGCGCATGGGCGGCCATCATTACCCGGGCCATACGGAAATCTTGGCGGACCTGACCGGGACCGAAGATTATTCGATGATGCTCGCAACACCCAATCTGCGCGTAATCCATTTGACGACGCATGTGGGACTGATCGAGGCCATCAGCCGGATCAACCCCGAGCGGACGTACAAGGTGATCAAGCTGGCGCACGAGACGCTGGAAAAGGCGGGGTATCCGCAGCCTTCCATTGCGGTGTGCGGCATTAACCCGCATGCCGGAGAGAACGGCTTGTTCGGCAACGGCGAAGAGGAAGAAAAGCTCGTTCCCGGAATTGAACGCGCCCGCGCCGAAGGGGTGAACGTGACCGGGCCGTATCCGGCCGATACGCTGTTTTACCGCGCGGCCAGAGGAGACTTCCAGATGGTCGTCGCCTGCTACCACGATCAGGGCCATGCGCCCGTCAAGGTGCTGGGAATCGAAGCGGGCGTCAACATTACGGTCGGCCTGAAGGGCGGCGTGATCCGCACCTCGGTCGATCACGGCACCGCCTTCGATATCGCGGGGAAAAATATCGCCGACGAGCGCAGCATGACCGCGGCGATCCGTTTCGCGGCGGATTTGGCGCCCAAGCGGAAAGGCTGAGCTTCAGCCGGGGCACCGGACGAGAAGCCTTCCGGCCTTCGACGGTTCCGGAAGCCTGATGATTCGCGCAAAGCCGGCCGGCACCATCTGCGGCGGTCCGGCATGCGGCGCTTGACCGGCGGCCCGGGCAGCTAACGCCTGACTGCGCCCGGCAAGCACCGCCGGAAGCGATGCAGCCGGCACACGTGAAGGACAAGCCGGAGAACCTTCGCCTAAGCCCGGTGCCGCGCGAAGCCTTCCGGCCTTCGACTGTGCTGGAGGCCGGATGACTCGCGAGGAGCCGGGACGCCTACCGGCGTACCGGAACGGTTCCCGCTGCTTTCCAATAAACGCGCTCCCACAGCTGCGGCGGCATATTAGGGCTTCCCCGATCAGGGGTGGAGGCTGAAGGCCCGTATTGGGCCAAAATCGGCGTGCGAATTGCATATTCGTCCGGTTGGCGGCGTGATTTTCTGCATTTCCTAACGAACGGGAGGTTGAAAGATGAGCCGGAAGGTGAAATTGGGCATCATCGGGTGCGGCGGCCATATGTTCGAGTTTTTGTACAATACGCTGAAATGGGCGCCGCCGGTCACGACGGCCGCCGTCTGCGATGCGGACGAAGCGCGTCTGGAACGTTTCGCAAGCGTTTACAACGTGCCGGGCCGCTACATGGACTACAACGAGATGCTGGCCAAGGAATCGCTCGACGCGGTTCTGATCGCCATCAATGAGACGGTGCATTACGATGCGGCCAAGGCGGCCATGCTGGCTGGCGCGCACGTCTTCGTCGAGAAAACGCCGGCGATGAATACGCAGCAGGCGCTGGAGCTGGCCGACACCCAGCGGCGGACCGGCCGCTACACAATGGTGGGCTTTAACCGCCGCTATATGACGGCTTACGCGATGGCCAAAGAAATTTCGTCGCGTTCCGAATTCGGCGGCATCCGGATGTACCAGTCGCATTTCAACACGTCGCCTTACCGCGACGAAGCCTTTTTCAAAATCAACCACGTCATTCACCACATCGATCTGGCCCGGTTTATGCTCGGCGAAATCCGTTTAACGCACGTCGAGCGCGTATCCCTGAGCGAGCGTATGGTTGGTTTTGCGATTTCGCTGCGGTCCGAGGGCGGGGCTATCGGTACGATCCAATCCGGCTCGCTGCTCGACGAGCTGTACCCGATGGAGCGGCTGGAGCTGATCGGCAGCCGCCGGAATATCGTCGTCGATAACGTGAAAAGCCTTGTTTATAACCGCCCGCCGGTCGAACGCAAGGACAAATTTCAGCCGTTTACGCTGGCCGAAGGCGGCGACGCGCTCGTCTGGAATCCGAGTCACGGCTTTTATCCGCGTATTTCGTACCATGGCTACGAGGATGAAATTCACCATTTCATCAGCGCCGTTGCGGAGAACCGCAAACCGGAGCCGTGCATCGACGACTCGGTCGAAACGATGCGGCTGCTCGATCAATTGGAAGCGCTTCTATTAACCGCAGAGCAGGGAGTGTGAGCGTCGGCATGGAGTATACCTTACTTGGACGCACAGGCGCGACCGTCAGCCGGATCGGCTATGGCGGCGCGGCCGCCGGGCTGAAAAATTATTTGCACGCCTTCGATCCGCAAAACCCGGATGACCGTCGGGGCATTCTCGAATCGGTCGAGGCCGCGCTGGATGAAGGGATCAACTATTTCGACACCGCCCCGGGCTACGGCAGCGGGCAGAGCGAGGAGCTGCTCGGGGAGGCGCTCGCGGGCGTAACGGAAGCGGGCGGCCATCCGCTCTTCGTTTCGACGAAGGCCGGCTACCACAGCCGCTCGGAGCTGCGCGCCTCCGTGGAGGCGAGCCTGAAGCGGCTGCGCCGTAAACACCTCGATCTGCTGCAAATTCACGGCGATACGATCCGTCCGGAGCAGGTGGACGATATTTTGCGGGAAGGCGGCATGGCCGACGAGATGAACCGCCTGAAGGAAGAGGGGCTTGTCCGTCATATCGGGTTTACGAGCGAGGACAACAATGAAGCCGTCTACCGGTTTATCCGCAGCGGCAGGTTCGATACGGCCCAGCTGTGCTATAACTTTATTTTCCAGCACCCGTACGAGCCGAGCCGCTCCTTCGGAACGCTGCTGGAGGCCGAGCGGGCGGGCCTCGGCATCCTGACGATGCGTACGCCGACCTCGGGGACGTTCCAGCGCTGGATTCAAATGGTCAATCCGGCCAACACGTTCGATTACACGCCCGCGCTCATCCAGTTCGTGCTGTCCAACCCGCTCGTCGATGTGGCGCTGATGGGAATGCGGGACGCCGAAATCGTGCGTCAAAACGCCGCGATCTGCCGCGATGCCGCCGGGCGGATCAGCCTGGACGAGCTGCACCGCCGTTATGTCTGACCATTTTTCCGATAAGGAGCGAATGAAGCGATGACGGAATCCATGTGGTACCGGAAGCAGCTGCGCATTCTGCAAACCGTGCTTCGCGAGCCGGACGCCGCCGGCTACGACGCGAAGGCGGTCGCCGATTACCTGGAGCGGATTCATGCCAACTGCATTGTCGTCAACGGCGGAGGCATCGTCGATTTTTTCCGCCACGATCTGTTCGGCGCCAATCCGAATCCGTTCATGACGGACGAGGATATCCTGAAGGATTTGACCGAAGCGTGCCATGCCAAAGGGATCAAGGTTGTGGTACGGGTCGATTTTCGCGGCGTGGACAAAAGAATCTACGAGCTGCGGCCCGACTGGTTCGGCGTCAACGCCGACGGGGAGCCGATGATCCGCGACAACCCGCTGCACGCGGCCATTTTCCAGCCCTGCTATCAAAGTACGTACCGCAACGAGCATGCCTATGCGTTTATCGACACCTTGTTCCGGCAGTACGACATTGACGGCATTTGGGAAAATTCATATACCCAGTCGGGAATCTGCTACTGCAAAAGCTGCGCCGACCGCTACCGCCGCGAGACCGGCAAGGAGCTTCCGCGAGGCGGCGATTTTCTGGACAGCCTGTATGATGAATACCGCGTCTGGAAGGCGGCCTGCGTCGAGGAGCACCTGCGCGATTGCCGGGCGGTCGTGAAGAAATACGGCGAGGATAAAGCGTACTCAGCCGAAATATTCGGCCTGTATCACGATCTGTTCAAATCGACCGGCCACGATTTATATGCGATTCGCGATCATTTCGACTTCCTCGTGACGCCGCTGTTTACGGCCGATCACCAGCCGCTGAACGGACCGTCGACGCTTATCAAATTTTTGCACAGCCTGGCCCCGGACAAAACGCCTGTCATGCTGTTCGGCCACCTGGGCACGAACAACAATCTGCGGTATGTTTCCTCCCCGGCGCAGGAGACGCGGCTGTGGATGTGGGAAGCGGTCAGCGCCGGCGGCTCGTTCTGGAACGTCGTCTTCAACGGCCAGCACCCGGCGGCGACGTACGACCGCCGAAACGCGATGCTGTGCGCCGATATTTTCGCCTACATGGAACGGAACGAAGACGTGCTGACGGCGCAGGATACCGTTCCCGACGTGACGGTGCTCTATTCGCGGGCGACGAACGGCGCGCTCGGCCATGCCGACCGCAGCAAGGACGGATACATGACGCACCTGATGGGGCTTGAGCAGACGCTGACCGACCGCCGCATCCAGTACCGGCTGCTGACCGACGACAAGCTGACCGACGAGGCGCTTGCCGAGACGGGCGTGCTCCTGCTCGCCAACGCCGCCTGCCTGTCGGATCGGGAGGTCGAGCTGATCCGCCGTTTCGTCCGGGGAGGAGGAAAGCTGCTTGCTACGCATATGACGTCGATGCGGCGCGAGGACGGCTCGCTTCGGCCCGATTATGCGCTTGGCGACGTGTTCGGCGTTACTTATACCGGCATCGTCAAGGACCATTCCGTCTATGGTTATCAGCGCGTCAAGGAGTTTCATCCCGTGCTGACAAAAGGCTTCGAGGATACGGAGCTGCTGGCGGGCTGGGGGCCGCAGGCACTCGTCCGGCTGAACGCCGATACCGCGCGGTCGATCGCGACGTACGTGCCGCCGATTTTCCCGCAGCCGCCGGAGCGCTCGTGGCTCCGCAGCTACGAGACCGAATATCCGACGCTCGCAATCAACCGCTTCGGCGAAGGCGAATCGCTGTTTTTCCCTTACGGGGTGGACCGCAATGTATGGGTACACGGCCACGGCGACTTTGCCGGGCTGATCGCAAACGCTGTCGAGTACCTGCTGAAGGGCAGGCGCAGGGTAAGCACGAATGCGCCGTCCAGCGTCCATTTCAGTTTGACTCGCAGCGGCGCCGAGCCGGGCGCTTACGTGCTGCATGCCGTGAATACGACCTCGCTGCCGCGCCGGCCGATACTGGAAACGGTGCCGGTGTCCGGGATCGAAGCGGAGCTGACGCTGGACGGCGCAAGTGCAGCCGAAATCCGCGGCTTGTTTGCCGACGGAGACGGGGACGCGCCGGTCGAATCGTCCTGGAAGCCTTCGGCGGAGGCCGGGAAGATCGCGGTTACGATTCGGTTTCCACAAATCAAGGAATACGCCGGCATTTACATCCGCACAAGCATTTCGTAAAGTCTTGCGGTGAATGCGGCTTCATGCTAGTTTGAAGGTAGCCGCCGTTGTCCGCGTTTTGCCGGCCGCAGCCGCTTTCGGAAAGCGGCCGCGGCCGGGCCGGGTCCGTAGCGGCGAAATGAATGTGCATCCTGCATACATCCCATTTTCGAAAAAGGAGGCGTCAACCGCTTCATGTCCAAAGCCAGCCAATTGTCGGCGCTTTTATCGTCCATGAAGGTGATCGATTTATCCCAGACGCTCGAAGAAAATATGCCCGTCGTCGAATCGCATTCCCGCTATTATCATACGCTGATCGATTCGTTCGAGACGGGGAGCATTGCGCTTGCCTATCAGCTGTTGATCGGCGAGCACTGCGGAACGCATATGGACGCAACGGCCCATTTTATCCACGAAGGACATCCGGCCCACCGCTATATGGACGAAACGCCGGTAGAGCATTTTTTCGGAAGGGCGCTGACGCTCGATTTCTCGCATTACACCGAGACGAATGCGGTTACGCCGGGCGAAATCGAGCGGTGGGAACGGGAAAACCAGCCCATTCGCCAGGGTGACATCGTCTTGTTCCGCTTTGGGTGGGACCGCTATTGGGTGCCGCGGACGGTGAGCCGCGACTACAGCCGGAAGTGGCCCGGCATTACCGGCGAAGCGGCGGAGCTGCTTGTCGCCCGCGGCGTGAAGACGGTCGGCTGCGACGCGATCGCGATCGACGGAAGCAAGGCGCCCGAATCTCCGGCGCACTACGCGCTGCTCGGCAATGGAGTCAATATTGTCGAAAACCTGACGAACCTGGACCAAATTGTCGGCGAGTCCGTCGTCTTCATCGCCCCGCTGAAAGTGAAAACGGGCTCCGGCGCGCCGATGAGGGCGCTCGCGTTCGTTTAACGGATCGCCGTCTATTACGCAGGGCCGACGGTATCATCGTCATCGTCTCGAATGGCAGCCGTCACGATATCCTCCGGCTTCAGGGCCGCCCGCTTCAGCTGCGGGCGGCTGATTTTTTTTCTCCGGCGAGCAACTAACGTGCCGTTTTCGGCGTCTACTCTATCAGGATCTGATCGAACAGAAGGGTAAACGCACGAGATTGCAGGGGGGAGACGACCATGAAATTCGTCAAATGGGCGGTTACGGCGGCGGTGCTCGTCATGAGTCTGCTGGCGGCGATTGCGCCCGCCGCTGCCGCTGCGGACCGGCCGATCGGCATTTATTTGGACAACCGAAAGCTTGCGAGCGATGTCGATCCGTTTATTATACCGAAGGTGAATCTGACGATGGTCCCGCTGCGCGTGATCAGCGAAGGAATCGGCGCAAGCGTTTTCTGGTCGCAGCAGACGAAAACCGTGACGACCGAAAACGCGGACACGACGATCAGCCTCACAGCCGGGGCGTCCGCCGGAACGGTCGGCGGCGTGTCCATCCCGCTCGCCGCCTCCGTTCAGAACGTGCGGGGCCGGATTATGGTGCCGCTTCGATTCGTGGGCGAGCAGCTCGGCCTGCAGGTCGACTGGAACGGGACGGCCCGCACAATCGCGCTGACGTCGAATGGAGGCGGCATTCCCCCGGCGAGCGGAGCCGGGACGGGAAGCGCGGGCGGGGCATCCGGCTCGCCGGGCAGCGGAGACGGCAGCGGCGGCTCGCTGCCGGGTGCAGGAGACGGAAGCGGCAGCCTGCCGGGTTCGGCCGGGGGCGGCGCCTCGCCGGGCTCTGATCTGCCGGATGGAACGAGCGTGCCGCCTGGGGCCGGCGATAACGGCGGAACGCTGCCAGGCTCCGGAACCGTTCCGGCAGCCGGCGGCTCCTTGAGGGGAGCCTGGGTATCGACCGTGTTCAATCTGGACTGGCCGTCCGCGCCTTCCTATGGAAATCCGCAGCGGCAGGAGCAGGAATTCGACTCCCTGCTGGACGATCTGCAGGGAATGGGACTGAACGCCGTGTTTGTCCAGGTTCGGTCTGTAGGCGATGCGCTCTACCCGTCATCGCTGGTGCCGTGGTCGAAGTTTCTGACGGGCACGCAGGGGAAAGACCCCGGCTACGATCCGCTCGCCTTCATGATCGCGGAAACGCATAAGCGGGGCATGCAGTTCCACGCCTGGTTCAACCCGTTCCGGGCCAATACCGACACTTCCACCGATAAGCTGGCGCCTAACCAAGTCGCGAAGCTGCATCCCGATTGGATTGTTGCGTCGGGCGGCGCCCTGTACATCAACCCCGGCATACCGGCGGCGCGGCAGCAGATCATCGACGCAATTATGGAGGTCGTGGCGCGCTACGATATCGACGGCGTTCATCTGGACGATTATTTTTATCCGACGAACGGGACGTTTGGCGACGACGCCGCTTACCAAACGTATAACGCCGGCCGTTTTTCGAACAAAGGCGACTGGCGCAGGGACAACATCAACCAGTTCGTGCAGAAGCTCGGCGAATCCATCCACAGCCTTAAGCCGGCGGTCAAGTTCGGAATCAGCCCCTTCGGCGTCTGGCGCAATAAGTCCGCCGACCCGACCGGGTCGGATACGAAGGCGGGCGTGACGTCCTATGACGACATGTACGCCGATGTGCGGACCTGGATCCGCAGCGGCTGGATCGATTATGTGATGCCGCAAATTTATTGGAGCCTGTCCTTCGGCGCGGCGCGGTACGATACGCTCGTCGACTGGTGGGCGAATGAAGTGAAAGGGACGGGCGTCTCGCTCTACATCGGCCATTCACCGTACAAGCTGGGTACCGCGGAAGCGGGCTGGCAGGATGCCCATGAAATCATCAATCAGCTGGCGTATAACAAGCTGCATCCGGAGGTCGCGGGCGATGTGTTCTACAGCGCCAAGGACTTGCGGAAAAACCCGCTCGGCGTCGCCGATTTACTGCGCGCTTATTACGGGGGATAACCGGATACGGGCAGCAATTGCGGAAGCCCGCATGGCTCCGAAGCCGGTTTTTTCTGAGCCCGTATGGCTCCGATGACGGTTGCTTTCGAAACCCGTTATGGCTCGGAAGCCGGTTACTTCCGCACCCCGTAAAGCTTCAAATACTTATGCTTCCGAAACCCATATGGCCCAAAGCCATACGGGTTTTCTTTTCGGGGCGGCGGAGCAGCGCCTCGTGCCCAGGTTCGCGGACGGCGAGCGTGCATGCTACCGCATTTTGTATGATGCTGGAAAAATATTGAGCCGAGCCCGGGTCTGCGTTATACTTAACGTATTCGTATCGATGGAGGGATCCGCGTTTTGATGATGGCCGTTTTTTTGACAGACGTTATCGGTTGAGCTTCAACTGAATAATCCGAAAGGCAGGAGAGCAGCCGGAGCGCCTCATTTTAGCGCTCGTTAGGGCTTTGTTTCCGCTTGTTTTTCGTCTGTCATATGAAACGAACATGGTCAATCACGCGCATAGAAGACGCGAATGGACGTTTGGTTCATTGGCGTTTTTTTATGCCCGAAAATCGAATACGAGGAGCGATGCGCTGATGACGCTGTATTTCGCTACGGTGCTGCCGGGGCTGGAGCACGTCCTTTGCGAGGAAATCCGGGTGAAAATTCCCGGCGCGGCGATTCAGGACTCCGAGCGGGGCAAGGTGAGCTTTTCATCGGGGCTGCCGCCCCGGGCGCTCACGGTATTGCGTTCGGCCGATAATCTGTACCGGACGATTTCCCGGTTCCGGGTCGGCCCTCATAAAATCCATCTGGCCGATCTCGAACGGGAAATCTATCGTTCCGACAAGCTGGAGGCCGCTTTTTCGAACCGGACCGGAGCGGTTTTATTTAAAGTCAATGCCAGCCGGACGGGGCATCATACTTATTCGCGTTTCGACGCTGCGGAGGCTGCCGCCCGGGGGATTGCAAGACGCGATTCGCGTTATGTTCATACGGCCGAGGGAGGGCACGAAACCGAATTTCGGCTCGATATTTTGCATGGCGATGCGGTTTTCGCGCTCAGGCTGACCGATGCATCGTTCCGTTACCGGACGGCGGAGAGAAGGTTCACGCCCGCTGCGCTTCGGCCAACCGTCGCCCATGCGCTGGTCTGGTTGTCCAATCCGGAACGGGCGGATGTTTTCGTTGATCCGTGCTGCGGCTCGGGTACGATCGTATCCGAACGGACCGCCTATCCTTATCGGCACATCCAAGGCGGGGATGCCGCCGCGGAAGCCGTGGATGCCTGCGCGGCAAATATCGGGTCTTGCGCCGGCGTTCAAATCCGCCGATGGGATGCCCGCCGGATGCCCATCGATTCCGGCTCGGTCGATAAAATCGTCACCAACCTGCCGTTCGGAAGGCAAATTGCGGTGGAGGACGGCTTTTACGATGCGGTTGTGGCGGAAATGAAGCGGGTGCTGAACAAAGAAGGCCGCGTTTTTTGCCTCACCGATGCGGATGCTGTGCTGCAGCGTGCTGCAGCGCAGGCCCGGATGAGCTGCACGAAGCGGGTGACGCTCAGCTTGAAAGGGCTCCATCCCTCGCTGTATGTGCTGGCCAAACCGTAAAGCAGGAACACAAGCAAAGCCGCCGGGGCGAACCGCTTTTTGCATCCGTGCCCTGCAAGATTCGAAAATTAGCTGGAGCCTCCTCCGGACAGCAGCCGTATGCCGTAACCGGACGGACCTAAAAAAGAGGTGCAGACGACGTGAACATAGAGAGCATGACGGTCAAAGGGATGGGGAATCTGAACGAGGACGCGCTGATCGTCAACGAACGGTGCGGCCTTTACGGCGTCGTGGACGGCGCGACTTCGCTCGTGCCGTACAGGGGAACAGGCGGAGAAACGGGCGGCTTCGCGGCCGCCCGGCTCGTTGCCGATTATATGAACGGCCTTGCGGAAGGTCCCGGAGAAGGGCCGGAGGCGCTTGCCGGGACGCTTATTCAAGCCAACCGGCTGCTGCGCGAAGCGATGGTTCGCGCCGGCATCGATACCGGGCGACATGAACAATTGTGGAGCGCGTGTGCGGTCGTCGTCCGGATCGGCGAGCGCTGGATCGATTATGCGCAGGCCGGCGATTGTATGCTGGCCGCGTACGGCAAGGACGGGACGATTCGTGTCGTCACGCACGATCAGCTGGCCCATGTGGACGATGCGACGAAAGCCGTCTGGACGCAGGGAGCCGCGCAAGGACTGACGACCCGGGACGAGCTGTGGGCGCATGCGCTGCCGCAAATCGTCCTCGGCCGCAAGCTTGCCAACCGCGACGGCGGCTATGCGGTGCTGAACGGCGACCCGGCGTTTGCGGGCTGCGTCGAATTCGGCAGGATCAACCGGCTGAATCTCGGTTCGCTGCTGCTGTTTACCGACGGACTGTACCTCCCGGTTCTTCCGGGCGAGTCGGACCGGGACGGCGCCGGAGAAGTCGCGGCGAAGGTGCGGGATATGGGGCTGGAGCGATATATGGATTGGCTGATCGGGACCGAAGAGAGTGACCCGGACTGCATCCGATTTCCCCGGGTAAAAAAATCCGACGACAAGTCGGCAATCCGCATTCGGCTGCACCCGTAAGGCGTACGTCGAGGCGGATTATTCCGCTCCCGGGGTCCCGCTTTGCAGCTCGCGCAAATAATCGTCCAGGCGGTCGAACCGATCGGTCCAAACCTCGTGAAAAGATTCGAGCCATCCTTCCAGCTCGACGAACGGCCTCTGCTGCAGCTTATAAATTCGCCGGTTGGCATCCGGCTTCATCTCGACCAGACCGGAATCGCTCAGCACGCGAAGATGCTTGGAGGCTTGCGGCTGATGGAGCCCGAGCTTCCCGGCGATTTCCCCGACAGTCAGCGGACCTCCGCGCAGCAGCTCGACGATATGCAGACGGTTGGGTTCGGCAAGCGCGCTCAACGTTTCGATACTGACAGCCATAAAACCCACTTCCTTTCCATTTCAATATAGCTTATTTTGAATATACGTGTAAAGGAATGCATATTGACTTCCGACATTTATTCCGGCTCATGCATATTCCCCTATAGAACTATTATGTTCGTGAACCCGGAAATGTTAACCCACAGGTAGGGAGAAACCGAAATGTCAACCATTCTTCACCGTTGACAGTCCCGCTGCAAGCATGCTCCAGGTATGATGAAATCAGAAGCCTGACATCATCTTTCATGGAGGGAGCTGTGCTGCATGGAGCATGACGGGGAGCAGGAAAAGAGAGGTCAAAGCGGGGAGACGGAGCGGGAAAAAGATCGGCCGACCGTTCCAGGCCTGGTCGACGACGCATTCATGGAATTCGTGAAGAAGGGCGGACTCGACACGCTGACGGGAAAAGGAAAGCCGCTAAAGCTGCAATCCGGCGACCCGCTTCAGCATGTGCTGAAGGAAGCGAACGTGCTGCCGAAATGGCTGATGCTGCAGAAAGAAATCCGCGGCGAGCTCCTGGCGCTCATCACAGCCTCGGACCGCGATCCTGCCGCCGATACGGCGGCCCGGATCGAACAGATTAACCGGAAAATTACGGCGTACAATAAAATTGTCCCGACTCCTTTTTTGCAGAAAATGAAAATTACCGCCGCCGACTTCAAGCAGCAGTACAGCAAATGGGAATAATAGGTGACCGGTAACGCAACCAGGTCGCCGCGTAAAAGTGGTCAAGGCTCGGATCCAGCTCCGAGCCTTTTTCTTATGAACCGTTAATTGTGGGCAATCGGCGCGTAATCCTCACGCACTAAAACACCGGGTTCCCATATTCGAATATAACATTCCCGGCATCATCCAAAAATGTCATTCTAAAACCATAATCGGTGATCCATTCATTCTTGATTATGTGCGCCTTTTGTTTAGGGAAATTATAGTCGAAGGATTCATCGTGAATTTTTACTCTTATCGTTTTCGTTCTGTCGATAATTTCTTGGCTTGTCATATACATGCCGACATACCCCGGATCCAATCCCCCTAAATAGATTGGAGTATCATTTTTTTGAAGTTCGGTATGAGAGGATATGAATTTTGCAGACTTTTTGCCCTTTAATACATAAATATCGACCTTGCCGGCGGATTCCGCAAAAAAGTAGTACCTGTCTTGATCAGCAAGCTCAATGGAGGATGTAAGGTTGTTTTCTTGAATGAATTTCGTCTTGTCTGCCTCGTTTAACGTTGTGCTTTGACAACCCGTTAAATTCATCCATGCAATGAAGAACAACACAAGTACAGTTCTTTTCCGCACGATGATGAACCCCCTTCATTCCCCAATCCATTTTATCACGTCTCCAAAAAAACGGTTCATTCAAAACGGAATTTCGTTTATGCATCTCGCGAGATTTGGAAAATATACAAAGCCGCCGGCAATATTGTAAACGGGCCGAATGATTGGAATAAATCTAGGGAAATATACAAAAACCGTTAATTTTGGAGGTGGCGCCGATGGCCGTCAAAACTCGCGTCGGGGACCAACAAGCAGGGATGGCCGTGCCGGAATCCGGTATTCCGGAGAACGCGAAGCTGTCGGGCCGGCTGCAATCGGACAAGGAGACGCTTCTCCGGATTTTCGAACGCTGCGGCGACCTCAAAATGCAGCCTTATCTCCTGCCGAACGGGACGGAAGTGCTGATCGTTTATTTTCACGGCATGACGCAAAGCTTTTTGCTCGAACAGCTTATCCTAAACCCGCTTCTGTCGCAAAGCGCGGTGCCGGAATTGTTGAAAGGCGCCGATTTGGCGCAGCACCTCCAGATGCAAGTGCTTCGCCTGCCGCTTTCCTTCGAGGACGGGAATATCCGGAAAATCTCGTCCAGTCTGCTGACCGGCCATGTCTGCATCCTTCTCGACGGATCTCCGAAGGCTATCCTGGCGGCCATCTGCGGCTCCGAGCACCGTTCGATCGAAGAGCCCTCGTCGGAGCTGTCGCTGCGCGGACCGCGGGCGGGCTTCATCGAGGATATCGTCATCAATTCGAATCTGATGCGGATCAAGCTGAGAAGCGAACGGCTGAAAATCGAGTATATGACGATCGGCAGCATCTCGAATACGATGGTCGCCGTCGTTTATCTGAGCGGAGTCGTCAACGAAACCGTTCTGCAGGAGGTGCGCCGTCGGCTGTCGGAAATCAAGCTCGACGCCGTGCTCGACAGCGGGTTATTGGAGGAATGGCTGGAGGAGAAGCATTATTCCCCGTTCCCGCAGCTCCAAAATACCGAACGGCCGGACGTACTGGCGGCGAATCTGCTGGAGGGCAAGGTCGGCATCATGGCCGACGGCTCGCCCTTTGCGCTCATTGCCCCTTATACGTTCTGGGGAGGCATTCAGGCGTCGGAGGATTATTACGAGCGGTTTATTTATACGTCGCTCATCCGGGCGCTGCGCATGCTGCTGCTGTTTCTGTCGCTGACCCTGCCGTCGATTTACGTGGCGATTACGACCTTTCACCCGCAGATGATGCCGACCGACCTGCTGCTCAGCTTCTCGTCCGCGACCGAGCCGAGCCCTTTTCCCGCCATTATCGAAGCGCTTATTATGGAGTTTCTGTTCGAAGCGCTGCGGGAAGCGGGCATCCGTCTGCCGAAGCACGTCGGATCCGCGATCAGCATCGTCGGGGCGCTCGTGATCGGGCAGGCGGCCGTGCAGGCCGGCGTTATCTCGGCTCCGATGGTTATCGTCGTCTCGATTACGGGCATCGCGTCATTCGCCATTCCGCGCTACAGCTTCGGCATCGGGTTCCGAATGCTCCGGTTCCCGCTGCTGTTCCTGTCTGGCATGTTCGGTCTCGTCGGCCTGGGCGTCGGCCTTGTCGCCATTCTCTGCCATCTCGTCAATCTCAGGTCGTTCGGCGTTCTCTATTTCAGTCCGGTCGCCCCGCTGTCGAAGCGGAATTTGAACGATGTCATCGTCCGCGTCCCCAGATGGCTCCAGCCCTTCCTGCCGAAAAGCGTCGCGGGCGGCTTGAAACGGCGGGGGACCGTATAACCTGCAACGCGACGGGGGAACCGCCATGCGTAAAATTGCGATTCGATGCCTGCTGCTCATCGTATTGATCCTGATTCCGACCGGCTGTTGGAGCAAGCACGAGCTGAAGGAAGTCGGCTTTATTCTCGGCTGGGGGATGGACCTCGAAGAGGCCGGCAAATACAAGGGCACGGCCCAAATTGCTCTGCCGTCCGCGCTGGCGGTTTCGCAATCCGGGGGCGGCCAGGCCGGCCGCCGGTACGTTACCCTTTCGGCATCGGGAAAAAGCATTCTGGACGTCGCAGGGGGCATCCAGCAAAAAACGTCCCGTTTTCTGTTTGCCGGCCACCGGCAAAATATATTTCTCGGCGAACGTCTGGCCCGTCACGGTCTGGCCCATATCATCGACGAGTACAGCCGCAACCCCAATGTTCGGCTGCGTACCGAAATTTTCGTCGTCAAGGGAGGAACGGCGAGCGAAATGCTGGATGCCAACCGGCCGTTTGAGCGGGTGCCGGTCATGGGATTCAACAAGCTCTATGCGACGATCGGCGGCAAGGCGCTCAATTCGTTTCTCGAGCTGCTGGTCGATTCGAGCGATCCGAGCAGCTGCCCGGTCATACCCGCGTTTAAGATTGAACCCGTCGAAGGCGATCATCCGGCTATTAAATACGCCGGGAGCGGGGTGTTTACGAAGGATCTCCGGCTGGTTGGATATTTGAACGAAGCGGAGTCGCTTCTGCGGCTCTGGATGTTAAATCAGCATTTCCGGACGTTTGCCTATACGCTGCCTGCCGATGAATCGAAGCAGCCGATTTCAGTCGAAATCGAGCATTTGAAGGGAACGATTCGCTCATCGGCGGTAAACGGCAAACCGTCCTTCCGGATCGAGCTCGGCGGCAAAGGTTTTCTTCGCGAGAACGAGACGGACGTCAATTTATCCAAACCGCACCGAATCGAGGACTTTGAGCGTCAGCTGAACGCCGCCTTGGAAACCGAGGTGATGAAGATGGTCCGCCGGACGCAAACGGTATACAAGACGGATATTTTTCATTTCGGGCAAAAGCTTCACCGCCAGCATCCCTTCGTCTGGAAGAAGATGAAGAACAATTGGGAGGAGAAGTTCCCCGAAGCGAATGTGACGATCGTATCGCGCGTCGTCATCTCCCGGGTCGGGCTGACCGGCACGCCGGCGCACTTACCGCAAGGAGGGGGCATGCCATGAAGCCGGTGATGAAAATATCGGGAAACCAGATTTTATGGATGCTGGCGACGATGGAATTCGGAGCCACCGTGCTGCTGACCTTTGCTCCGACGTTTGAGCACGCCAAGCAGGATGTATGGATCGCCGCGCTGCTGTCGGGCGCTTCCGCGCTGTTTATCACCTATCTCGCGGTGAAGATCGGCTCCTATTTTCCCAAAATGACGTTCGTCGAATATACGCAGGTGCTGTTCGGCAAATGGTGCGGCAGGCTGATCGTGGTGCCCTATTTTATCATGCTGTTCTCGGTGATCCCGGTCATCATGCGGCAGGGCGCGGATTTCATTACGATCACCCTGCTGCAGGAAACGCCGGTCTGGGCGGTTCTCGTACTGATCGGCATCATCACGGTCTATGTGGCGCTAAGCGGTATCGAAGGGATCGCCCGCTCCAGCGAATTTCTGGGACCGTTCATTTATTTTCTGCTGCTTGTTCTGATTGTGGCGCTGATGAAGGACGTCAATTGGCATTATGTACTCCCCGTGTATGTCGATACAGGATGGAAGGAAATTGCCCGCGGATCGGTCTATATGACCGGGTTTCTGGGCGAAGCCGTGCTGCTCATTTTTTTGTATCCGTTCATCGATTCTCCCAAAGGGGTTTACCGCTATACGCTGATCGGCGTCGGGCTGGCCTGGCTGTTTTTGGCGATGTGTATCGTGATTGTCCTGACGCTGTTCGGTCCCGATTTTGCGGAAAAAATGTGGTACCCCGCTTACGGCGCGGTTCGTTTCGTATCGTTAGGGGGTTTCGTGGAACGGATCGATCCGGTCGGCATCCTGATCTGGCTGTACAGTTATATTATCAAGCTGTCGATGTACCTCTTCATTACCGCTTACAGCTTCTCCCAATGGCTGAAGCTGAAGAAGTGGAAGCGGCTGATCTGGCTTGTCGTGGCGGTCGGCATCATCGGCGGCCTGCTGCCGAAGAACATCGTTTCGACGAATATGGTGTACGCCCAAACCGTCTTTCAGATGTACGTTCTTCCCATCAACATGGTGCTCATTCCGCTGCTCGTGTGGATCGCGGCAGCGATTCGCGCTAGAAAAAGGCCGAAGGCCGGAAGATAAATCTATGTAATCGTACCTCTTTTCAATATAATGGGAAGGGGTATTTTTGTTGACCTGGGGGAGAGAGAACATGTGGACCTTATGGCTGCTGCTGCTTGCCGCCGGCGGGAGGCTGGAACGTTTCGACTTATCGATTATCCATGCGGTGCAAGGTCGCGAGAACGCTGCGATGACGGCCGCCGCGGAGCGGTTTACCGCAATCGGCTCGTCCAAAGTCGTCATCCCGCTCGTGCTCGGAACGGCCGTCCTGCTGTTCTTCCTGCTGAAGCACCGGCGGGAGCTGGCGCTGCTCACCGGCGGCATGCTCGGCTCGACGCTGCTGAACGAGCTGCTTAAGCGGATCTATCACAGAGCGCGTCCGGATATTCACCGAATCGTGGCGGAAACCGGGTACAGCTATCCGAGCGGCCACGCGATGGCGTCGCTCACCTTTTACGGCCTGCTCGTTTATTTGCTTTGGCGGCACTTGTCTTCGCGGGGCTGGCGGCTCGTTCTGCTCGCATTCAGCTTCTGCATGATCGCATGTATCGGCCTCAGCCGGATTTACCTGGGCGTTCATTACCCTTCGGATGTGCTTGGGGGCTACTGGGCGAGCGGCTGCTGGATGGCGTTCTGCATCCTGCTGTATCGGCGTTATGAGCGCGGGAGACTCGGCGGCGGGCGGCGGAAGGCGAAATCGATCATTTTCACATCAGGTTCATAATCCGCTGGTACACTGATCGTGTGCGAATCTGAGCAACAACGCCTGACGATCGGGAGGCCGCCTGCTATGAAGCCGTGGACTGAATTCGAGGACGTCATCAAGCCGCATATGGGGCCGCTGCGGACCTACTGCCTCTATTTGACCGCATCCAAATGGGAAGCGGAGGATTTGCTGCAGGAAGCGCTGCTCCGCGCCTTTCAGATGTACCGGAAAAAAGGGGAGTTTCAGCACCCCCGCTCGCTGCTGTACAAAATTACGCGCAATCTTCATATCGATCTGTGCCGCCGGCGCCGCGGCGTCACCGTCCCGATCGAAGAGGCGATGGAGCAGCCGCACCACGACCAGAACTATGCCTCCGTCCGGGGACTGCTCGAGTGGCTGACGGAGTCGCTGTCCGAACGCGAGGTCGACATGCTGATGCTCGCCGAGGTGTTCCGCTACACGTATCAGGATATTGCCGACGAGCTGCGCTGCAGCGTTCCGGCGGTGAAGATGGTGCTGCACCGTTCGAAGCAGGCGCTCCGCAAGCAGGCGGAAACGCCGGAAGCGGATACGGTCAAAACGCGTAAAACGGGGCGGAAGCCGCGCAAGTTTGCGGTTGAACGCTGGACGGCGGCGCTGATGACGGGAGAGCTGTAGCGGCAGCAGAAGCAGGTTTTTTCGCTGCGTGCCGCTGTTGTCGATAGCCTTTTTTTGCCTAAGAGTCTTTGCCGCGGCCGCGGCGAAGGCTTTTTTTGTTGAAAAGCGAGTCTGCGCTTTACGAATTTCCATTCCTCTGCTGACACATCCTCATGCTATTTTCTTCCCGTGCCGTCAAACGACTTTACGATTCCGATCAAGCGCCGCTATTATCGAAAACAGGTTTTCCCGTTAGGCTATACATAGGTCCGGCGTCATTTTGATTCGTTCCGGGACATATTTGCGATCAAGAGGTGTCAGCAATGATGATGCGCTTAGCTCCCGAAACATCAGCTCCCGAGACGGTCAAGACCGGTGAAAAGAATATCGGCGCTGCGTCTTGGATTCATCTTTTCCATCGCCCCAATCGCTGCCGGCCTCCTCCTCACGTCATTTTTAACGGTTGGACCTCACGTGCGGCAGAGAACGCGCAGTCAAATAGAAGGCTATTGAAGCTTGAGGGGGACGGGAAGGATGAGGAAGTGGTTTAAATTCCTTTGGTTTCGAAAATATTTGGTCCGGATCATGGCGCTAGGCTGCTTGTCCGTTTGTTTGCCGATTATTTTAATCGGCACGGTTTACTATCATTACGCGGAACGAACGACCATTCGTCAAATCGAGGATGAAGCGGATTCTTCGCTGATGCTCTCCCAGGACCGCGTGGAAAAGATTCTTCAAACCCTCGAACTCGACTCCTACCGATTGGCCGCCAGCGAAATCATTCGAAAATCCTTGTATGCACCGCATTTCGATGAAGATCTGATTTTACACGGCAATATTATGAAAATGCTGGAAATCACAAAAAACGCGGACGATTATATCAACGATGTGGTGTATTACAATCAGCCGTTTGGCGCGGTGCTGTCGAATAATTACGGGTATGTGGACGCCGCCTCCTACCCGGACGGTCCGGATATTCGGGAAGCGATACGTCTGGATAAAAAGGCGCGCTGGGTGTATTTGCCGATGGGGAAAAAAAGAGGCTCCCTCTCCTATGTCCAATATTTGCCGGTGATACCGAACGACCGCGAGCCGAACGGCTTCGTCATGATCTATGCGAGCACCCAGGAGATCAACAACTATCTGGTCGGTTCACTGGGCATTTCGCTGCAGGCGTCCGTTCTGGTGCTGGATGAGCATAATCGGTATTTGCTGGGCACGGGGGAGTTCGCTCCGAATCAAGCGGGAGGCGCTCCGGTCCCGGGGACGGCCTTGCAAACCGTAGCCGCCAATTCGGAACGTACCGGGCATTTCTTCCAAAACAAGACGCTGTATGCCTATTCGAAATCGCCGATGGGCCGAACGTATTTGCTGGAAATCCCGTACAGCGAAGTGACGGAAAGCTTAAAGTGGAACCGGATGTTTTTTACGACGACCCTTTGCTTTTTCCTGAGTCTCGGCCTTCTTCTGACGCTGGCGGCTTCCTTCAGCGCCTATATGCCGATCCGGCAGCTGCTGAACTTGGGCAAACGTTTGTATAAGGAGAACGCCTCTCCGCAGAACGAGATTTCGTTTATCCGGCAATGTCTGAATCATTTGAAGGAAAAATCGGATCTCCTGATGCAGACAATCGACCATTTGGATCCGGGGCTGGTGGAGCAGTTCCTTCAGAAGCTCATGGAAGAAAATTCCATTATCGAGCATCTAATTGAAGAGAATGACTCGATTAAACGGATCGCCGGTCAGTCCAAGTATGTGATTCTGATCGTCACGGTCAGCAACCTGCACAAGGACAGGCGGTTCAATGCCAAGGATAACCGGATTCTGAAGTTTGTCATCCAGAATGTCATGAAGGAGCTGCTGGATAAGGATGGCTTGTCCGGCAGCGTCGTTCACGACAGCAAGCTGAGGGCGATCGCCGTTCTCTACGGGGAGCAGGATACGTCTTCCGGCATCTTTTTGCAGCAGGCCAAACAATACGCCCGTCAAATATCCGCTGCGATCAGGCAGTATCTGAAGCTGACCGTATTTGTCGGCATCGGCAATATAGTTGAAAGCTTCGAGGATATGCCAAGGTCATATCAGGAAGCGCTTGACGCGCTGCAAAGGCGGATTTACCGGGACGACGACGCGGTTCTGTTTATCGCCGATTCCTTGACCCGTAAAGGGGTCTATTATTATCCCTTTCATCTGAAACAAGCGGTGGTGGATGCGCTTATTTCCGGGGACGAGGCAAAAGCCGGAAAAAGTCTGGAGGAATATATTCGTGCGCTGAGGATTTCCGAATCGTATGAAATCGTCTCGCACGGATACCATGCCCTTCTTTATGCCGTCATGGAACTGCTGGAGCGCGAAACCGATTATGAAGCGGAGTATTTGCAGTGGCTGGACCTCCGGCTGTTCGATCAGCTGCAGGAACGGAAAACGCCCGGTGAAGTGTACGACTGGTTTGCAGAATATTTGTTTCCGATGTACCAGGGCGTCCGGGAGCGCCATTCCAACGTCCATACGATCGTTCAGCGTGTGAGCCGTTACATTCATGATCATGCCTGCGAAGACTTGTCGCTTTCCTCAATTGCGGATATGGTCGGGGTCAGCCCTTCCCATTTGAGCCGTTTATTCAAAAAAGAGATGGGCGTTTCGTTTTTGAATTACGTTCTCGAGTGCAAAATTCATGCGGCGATGATTTTGATGAAGGAGACGGACCTGAGCATTTCCGAAATCGCGGCCAAAATCGGTTATTCCGAACGGAATTTCTCCCGCGTGTTTCAAAAATATGTGCACATGACCCCCGGTCAATACAAATCGATGCAGCCGTAAAGGACAATTATTGTGTGAGGCAGCTTTTCCCAGTATACTTTCCGGCTTTTGGGCGGACAAATTTTTACCCGATCAAGGACTGTCGGTTTTTTTGGCCGAAGCCCGCAATTAAGATTAAAACCAAAGACGGCCGTCTTCATGCCAAACGAATGTGGAGGGAACGATGATCAAGCGTTATCGAGCAAAAGCGTGCATTGTGATGCTGTTAGGTCTTGTAATCGCTTTAATTGCCAGCGGCTGTTCGTCCGGGGGTTCGAACGGAGGGCCGGCCGGCAACACGTCCGGCGGGTCCGGCGCGGATTCCGGAGCTTCAAGCGGAAACAGCGGCACGCAGGAACAGGCTGACAGCGGCCCGCTGCCGGTTCAAATGATCGCCGGCTTGTACAATGAAGCGCCCGATATGAACAACGAATTTTGGGCGGAGCTGCAGAAGCGGCTTAATGTGAAGCTTGACATCAACTGGATTCCATCCGGGGATTTCGATACGAAGCTGGATCTGATCTTGTCTTCGGGAAATCTGCCCGAAATTGTCGCCTACCCGAACCAAACGCTTTCGCCATCGATGATCAGCGCGATCAAAAACGGGGCGTTCTGGGACCTTACGCCGCTGCTAGGCGACCTGAGCGCCTACCCGAACCTGAAGAACAACCTGCCGCCCAATGCCTTGAAGTATTTGTCCATGAACGGCAAGATTTACGGGCTGCCGAGAACGAGATCGCGGATCGACGAAGGACTGAATATCCGCAAAGACTGGCTGGACAAGCTGCATATTCCGGTGCCGACGACGCTGGATGAATACCGGGATGCGCTGAAGAAGATCGTGGCCGCGGATCCGTCCGGACAAGGGACATTCGGCATTATCGGCAACGGGACCATTGTAAGTGACGGGGACGGCACCTTCGAGGCGGCGTTCGGCGCTTACAAGCCCACCTATAACGACGACGGCGGTCTGATTTGGCATCAGCTGACCCCGCAATACACCGACATGGTGAACTATTTCCGCGGGCTGTACGCGGACGGCAGCATGGCCAAAGAGTTCTCCACGATGAAGGTGGCGCAAGCGCAGCAAATCGAATCGGCCGGCAGATCGGCGACCTATGTCCGCAGCATTAAATGGCTGTACGGCTTCGAAACGACGGCGAAGAAAGCTCAGCCGGACGCTCAAATTATGGTGCTTCCGCCGCTCAAGGGACCGGGCGGCTACAATGTCGAGCTTTCAACCGCAGTCAACGGGGGCTTCTTCATTTCGAAAAAAGTGCCGGAAGATAAAGTCAAGCGTATTCTGAAATACTTGGATGCCAGCGCATCGAAGGAAATGACCGATTTTGCCTATAACGGTCAGGAAGGCGTCCACTACAACATGGTGAACGGCAACAAGGTGCCTACGGATCTGGCGAAGCAGATTAATACGACAAGCTTGGGTGCCAGCGTACTGGCGTTGACGGAATGGGGCAAAGTCGACGATCCGGCGGCGCCGAAGGAATATAACGACGAGAAGCATAAAGAAGCAGCCGATTACGAGAAAGTCGGCGTCATCAATCCGTTCCTCGTGCTGCACTCGGATACGTGGTCCGATATTTGGCCGAAATATTCGGATGAATGGGAGTCCATGGTCACGCAGGCGATTGCCGGTAAAATTTCGATGGACGATTACAAAGCTTACGTAGCCAAACTGAACGACATGTCCGATTTCAAAAAGGCTTACAAGGAGTTTGCCGACGCTTATACCTACATCAAGTAACGCCTGAATCGAAAGAAGGGAAAAAGGATGGAAGCTGAACTTGCGCAAAACCCGATCGGAATGAGCCAAAGACCCGTCAGCTTGTGGAAGCGGCTGGTTCAGCAACGCTATATTTACCTCTTGATGCTGCCGGGCATCCTGTATTTCATCCTGTTCAAGCTGCTGCCGCTGTGGGGACTGCTGCTCGCTTTCCAAAATTTCAGTCCGTTCGCGGGGTTTCTGCACAGCGACTGGGTCGGGCTTAAAAACTTTACGGATTTGTTCCGGGATGATCATTTCTACGGCATGCTTCGCAATACGCTGCTGATTAATGTGTTCGGGCTCGTCTTTTTCTTCCCGATGCCCATTATTCTGGCGATCATGCTCAACGAGATCAAGAGCGAATCGTTCAAGCGCATCAACCAATCGATCGTATATATGCCGCACTTTTTGTCCTGGGTTGTCGTGGCGAGCTTGACCTACATTATGATGTCGACGGACGTCGGGATGATTAATAAGCTGCTGCATGAGTGGGGCTTCAATACCGTTTCCTTCCTGACCGAGCCCAAGCTGTTCTGGATCATTTTGACGGTACAGCTGATTTGGAAGGACGTCGGATGGGGCACGATTATTTTCTTGGCGGCCATCGCCGGCGTCGACCCGCAGCGTTATGAAGCGGCGGTGCTGGACGGCGCCAACCGCTGGCAGCTGATCCGGCATGTGACCCTGCCGGCGATCGCGCCGACCGTGATCATTTTGCTCATTTTACGGCTCGGGCAAATGGCCGATGTCGGCTTCGAGCAGGTTCTGCTGATGACGAATCCCCTTGTCAATTCGGTCGCCGAAGTATTCGACACATATGCTTACAATATGGGGATTTTGCGGGGGAACGTAAGCGTCGGGGTTGCCGTCGGTTTGTTTAAAGGCTTGGTAGGCCTCGTTCTGGTCATGTCATCTAATTTTGTTACGAAGAAAATGGGGCATGAAGGCATCTATTAAGCCATTTGAGGAGGCCTGCAGCCATGGTCCAAAAAAGATTTTCGCTGTTCGATGTGTTGAACGGGATCATCTTGATTCTGATCAGCGTGTGCGTCATTTTCCCGTTTCTCTATGTATTTAGCGTATCGTTTACGGATCCGGATTCCTATGTGCCGCTAAAGCTGTACCTGTTTCCGGATAAATGGTCCTTGTCGACGTACAAGTACCTGCTGTCCACCAACAGCTTCATCGATTGCTTTAAAAGCACGGCGTTTATCACCATTGTCGGCACGCTGTTCAATCTGGCCGTGACGTTCACGCTGGCCTACGGAATCAGCAAAAAAAATGTGGCGGGCCGGCCGCTGATCCTGGGCTTTATTGTTTTCACGCTGGTGTTCAACGCAGGCATCCTGCCGAACTACCTGCTCGTGAAAGAGCTGGGACTGCTGAACTCGTACTGGTCGCTGATATGGCCTTCGCTGACCAACGCCTGGAGCCTGCTCGTCGTCAAGAGCTTCATCGAAGCGCTGCCGGGCGAACTGGAGGAGGCGGCGAGAATCGACGGCTGCAACGATCTGGGCGTGTTCTTCCGGATTATCGTTCCGCTGTCTATGCCGGCGATTGCGGCCTTTACGCTGTTCTTTGCGGTGTCGCACTGGAACACCTATTTCAACGCGCTCATTTATTTGTCCGATTCCAAAAAATGGACCCTGCAGGTGCTGCTGAAAACGCTGGTCATCGATTCGGATTCGAGCGGCCAAAGCGACGATGTGATGGTCCCGCAGGAAACCATCAAGATGGCTTCCATCATTTTGGTCATGGCTCCGATTCTGGTGGTGTATCCCTTCTTGCAGAAGTATTTTGCCAAAGGCGTGTTGATCGGCTCGGTTAAAGGGTAAGATTCGGCGCGCAGGCAGGAGAAGGCCGGCTTGCCGGTAACGCTTCTCTTGCCCCGCGCAGCCGGCGGAAAGGAAGAAGAGAATGGACGTGAACGTCAAACCGTGGTGGAAAAAACCGCTTCGCGTGATCCAGCCGAATCTGCAGGTGAAGGATACGGCCCTCATCGATCCGGAACGGCTGGCTTCCCAATTGAAGAGGATGGGGGCCAACGCGGTCGTATTCAATGCCGGCGGGATATACGCCTGGTATCCGACTCGGGTGGCCTATCATACGGCCAACGAATATTTGCCCCAAAATGTCGATTTGCTTCGGGAAGTGATCCGCAGCTGCCATCGTCAGCAGCTCCGGTTTATTGCCCGGTTCGATTTCAGCAAAGCGGCCGACACGATCTACTTACATCGGCCGCAGTGGTTTGCGCGGGACGGTGAAGGTCAGCCGCACATTATCGGGGCGAAACGGCCGGGGAACTGGTCCTTGCTGATGTCCACCTGCATCAACGGGGCCTACCGCAATGAAGCGGTAGCCCTTCCCGTGCTCGAGGAAGTGCTGCGGGAGTATGAAATCGACGGGATTTTTTTCAATGCTCCCGGTTTTGTTGCCTGTACTTGCGAAAAGTGCCGGCGCAAATACAAAGCAAGGTATGGAACCGAGCTTCCGCGCGATTCCCGGGATTATAACCCCGATTGGGCGTCGAGCTGCATGAAAGACAACATGGAGAACATCTACGCGTTCGTCAAACGCGTTCATCCGTCGATTCCCATGATTCTGTATTACAATTTGTACCGCGACAACCTGTTTGACCGCGAACAGACGACGGATATGCTGTGCACGGAGCCCCAGGATGTTCTGTCCCTTGGCGTACGTCATATTCCGGCGTTCTGGAAACCCGCACTCAGCATCAAGCTGGGCCGGTCCTTGCCGGACAGGCCGGTACCGTTCGGCATCGTTCACTCGTCTCCGGGAATGGACTGGCGGCATACGGGCCTTCCTCCGGCGGAATACCGGTTTTGGCTCGCGCAAATCCCGGCTTACGGCGGGAGCATCTGGCATTCCTTGACCGGCATCCCCGATACGATCGGCGATAAACGCATTTTGGATACGGTCGGGTACATAAACCAGCAGGTGCAGAAGGTCGAGCCTTATATGGAAGATGCGCTTCCTTGGTCGCAAACCGCGCTGCTGTGGACGGCCGGCCCGTCGGCTGAAGGATGGGCGGACGGTCTGATCAACAGGCAAATCCCGTTTGACGTTTTGCTGGCGGAGCAGATTTCAACCGAGCGGCTGAAGCCGTACCGCGTCTTCATCGTCCCGGAAGGAGCCCGGCTTCCTGCAGTATCCGCGCTGACGGAATTCGTCGAACAGGGCGGCCGGCTGATCGTGGAAGGGGCGGTACCGGACGCTCCCGGCATCCATCGTCTTCTCGGCATTTCGGAGCAAACGCAAATCAGCGAAGAGCTGACGGCTTCGTACCTGCGGTTCGAAGGAGAAGGCAATCCGCTTCAGGCCGGGCTTGAGGCGACGGAGCTGATCGCCCACCGCGGGAAAGTCGTCTATTGCCGGCCTGCCGGATCGGCGGACGTGCTGGCGACCCTGGTTCCGCCTTTCTCGCCGCTGGAAAGCGTCGGCGCGCCGCCGGAACGCGCATCCCTGCCTGTGAGCCGAACCGATCTGCCGCTCGCCGTCCGGAACCGCCGGGGCAGGGGCACTGTATTATATTTCCCCTTTTCCCTGAGCGCTTTGATCAACGAATTCAAGCTCGGCGAGCATTATCAGCTCCTCGCTAACGCCGTCGTGACGGGCATCGGCGGCGAGCGCGACATGGAGGTGTCGTTTATGCAGGGGCTGCAGGTCACGATGTTCAAAAAAGAAGGCGCCGTGCTGATTCACTTCGTAAACGGAGCCGGACAGCGGCCGCTTGCGGCGTCCGTTCCGCTTCACGATATCGAGGTGAAGCTGCGTTTGCCGGGCGCCGGCAAGGTAACGGCCGTCAAACTGCTCATTTCGGAAACCGAGCCTGCCTATCAAGCCGAACATGGGATACTGCGTATCACGGTACCGAAATTGGAGGTATGGGAATGTCTGCTCGTTGAATGCGGATGATCTGCCGTCGACAGGACGGTGGAATAAAGCCCGGCAGTTTTGCCCGGGCAGCAACATTGCGCCAATTTAACAAGGAGGAGCTTGCCGCGGCAGGCTCCTCCTTGTTTCGTTGCAGCCGGATTTCGATTCGCGGGCGAGCTCCGATTCCCTTCGTTTCCCCAGTGTCATAAACAAACCATTGGGACAGGCCGGCGCTAAGATGGGCGTCATCGTCATCGCCACCGTCCCGATTTTGCTAGTCTATCCGTTTCTGCAAAAGCATTTCGCCAAAGGAGCTATGCTCGTCTCGTTAAAAGGTGATGCATGAACCCCGTCGAATAAGAAAAGGAGGCCGATACCGTGGAAACCATCGCCAGGAAGCGTTCTATCGGATCTATGATTTGCGGACGGCTCCGTTCACGGCTATTTCGGCTTCATCCGTCCCGACAATACGGAGCAAATCGAGCTCGACTTCCCGTTCCACAGCCAGCACTTCCACAGCAACGACATGGAGCTGATCGTCGGTGACGGACAGCGTTTCGTGAATCCGCATATTTTGCTGTGGAAGCGGAAGGGGAGCGACTTTGAAGAACCGCGGGTGCTCGCCTGCCATGGCGGAATGTCGATTTTGCAGGCATCGCACGTGCATCCGCTGTTTACGGAAGACGGCAGCCGCGTGCTGTATACGTCCGACCGGGGCGGGTACGCCAATATTTATTTGGCGGAAGTCGGCGATCCGGACGATCTGCCTAAGCTTTCCGACGTGCAATCAAAGAAGGAGTAAAGGGGGACGCTTATGCAGGGGAAAATATACAAGCCGGAATACAGGGAGTATCGGGACCGTATTTCGGGACGCCGCATCGTCCAGTTGACCGACTATTTCGCCCACAGCAATCATCTGTATTTTACGAATCATACGTTTTACCGCGACGATATTATTTTCAAGTCGCAGCGCGGCAACGCCAGCAACCTGTTCCGCCTCCATAGGGATTCGATGGAAATCGAGCAGCTGACCGATTTGCCGCAGCCTTCGTATAAGGACCGGTATTTCGACCGGCTGCTGGTGTCCTGCGTACACGAAGGCAGCGGGGAGGTATATATGTTTTACCTCGGCCGAGTGCTTGCGCTGCACCTGCGCACGTTTCGGCTGCGGACGCTCTACGATACGCCGGAGGGCTATTATCTGAGCTCGGGTTCCCCCAGCGCCGACGGAAAATATGTGATCGTATCGATCAACGAAAACAAGGTGCACCGCGAATTCGAAGGCGGCTTCTACGAGACGTGGGCGGCGTATCCCGAAACGCGGCTCGTCCGCATTGAGCTGGAAACCGGCAGAACGGACACCGTTTATGCGGAAAACTATTGGATCAAGCATGTGAACCTGTCGCCGACAATGCCGCAGCTGCTGACGTTCTGCCATGAGGGGCCGTGGGACCGGATCGACCATAGGGTCTGGCTGATGGATCTCTCTACCGGCAGCGTGACCAAGGTCATTACGGATCAGGGACCGGACAAATCGGTCGGTCACGAATATTGGCTGGCGGACGGTATGCGGCTCGGCTATCACGGCAGGAAACGGGAGCCGGGCGGGACGCTGCACGGCTACTTCGGCATGATCAAGTACGACAATACGGAGCAGGTCGAAGTCGATTTTCCGTTCCACAGCCATCACTTCCACAGCAGCGGACCGGATCTCGTCGTCGGCGACGGCCAGCGGATCGAGAACCCTCACGTCTTGCTGTGGAAACGAAGCGGCAATGCGTTCGATCCGCCACGCGTGCTCGCTTATCACGGCGGGATGGCGATCAATGCCGCCACTCACGTCCATCCGCGGTTCACGCCGGACGAGTCGCAGGTGCTGTTCACGTCAGACCGCGGCGGTTACGCCAACCTGTACCTCGCCGACGTCGGCAATGTTGACGATCTCCCGACGCTGGCCGAAGTGGCGGGGAAGAAACCGTGATGCTTGAATTATTTTACGAATCATTAATCCTCCTCGCATATTCCCATTACATACAAGCTGTAGTGTAAAGGGCGAACACAATTCAAACGAGGAGGCAAACATGAAAACACACAAAAAAACAAAATTAAAGTCGTTGGCCATCGGGCTGGCCGCGCTTTCTCTTGTCATGACAAGCTTAATAGCCGCGAAGGGCGGAAACGAAGCCGAAGCCGCTTCGAAGCAAACGAAAGCTAAAAATGTCGTTCTCTTTGTCGGCGACGGCATGGGAGCCGCCGCACGCGATGCGATCAGGCTTGCGACCGTCGGAGAAAAGGGCAGGCTGGCGATGGAATCGATGCCTTATGTCGGACTCGTTCACACCAGCTCCACGATTCCGGTAACGGACTCGGCTGCAGCGGCTACGGCCTTTGCCAGCGGCGTCAAAACGTATAACGGCGCCATCGGCGTGGATGCGAACAAAAAAACGTCAAAACGATTATGGAATATGCGAAAGAAGCCGGGAAATCGACCGGTCTCGTGACGACGAGCCAGATTACGGATGCGACTCCGGCCGCTTTTGCCTCCCATGTGGAGGATCGTTCCAAGCAAAGCGATATCGCCCTGCAATATTTGACCAAAAGCAAAGTGGATGTGCTTCTCGGCGGAGGTGAAGATTTCTGGCATCCTGCGGGAGACCCGGGTTCGTTCAAGGATGAACCGGCTGAGGATCCGTCGGAGAAAAGCAAAGGAACACAAGGCAATTTGGTGAATAAAGCGAAGCAATTAGGGTACAGCTACGTGACGAATAAAACGGACATGCAGAAGGCAAAAGGCGGAAAGCTTCTTGGGCTGTTTGCAAATGAAGAAATGTTCCAGCAAAAACCGGAGGGCGAAGGAGCCGTCTATAATCCGATTGTCTCTTTGCCCGATATGACGCAAAAAGCACTCCGCACGCTTTCTACTAATAAACAGGGATTTTTCCTCCTGGTTGAGGAAGAAGCAACAGACGAGATGGCCCATCAAAACAATGCCAAATTGACGATTAAAGCGGGACAGGCATTGGATCGATCGGTACAAATTGCGAAAGAATTTGCCGCGAAAAACCCGGATACGCTTGTGCTTGTGCTGGCCGACCACGAGACGGGGGGAATGACCCTCGAAGAAGTGGACGCAACCGACGAGTCCGGCGACCAAATTTCCAAGGAAGACGGTCCGTTCGCCATTGCTCATTCGAAATTGAATTTCGTGGTGGATTGGACGACTTCAGGTCATACGGCGGTCGATGTCCCGCTCACGGCAGCAGGTAAAGGCTCCGAATTATTCGCTGGCGTCTATGAAAATACGGACGTATTCCGTAAGCTTGCGGATGCTATGGGAATCCAGGTGAAGAAGTAGACCGGTACTGCAGATCCGGCACGAAGCTTCAAAAAGGATGCCGCGTATTTTGAAGTTGGATGTGGAAAAATCAACGGTACATGTCACTATAATTATCATTGACAGGTGATCCGCGGCGTGTTTGTAATGTTGATATAGAATTTGTGTTATGTTATATGACATAAACATTCTCTTGTATAAGCTCGCTAATCGGAGTGAGCGTCTCGACCAGGCAACCGTAATTGCCCCAGGCTACAAGAGGCTGTCAGATAACGACCTGACGTTTCGCTTTTTATGGAGACGAGGACAGGTGTGTTTATCTTGCGCCTCTGAAGCTTGGGGTTTTATTGCGTTCCATTCCATTTCCAGATGAAGGAGTGTCTTGCATGTCATTGCCCAAAAACGTTACCGAGTCCCAAGCGCTGCCTCGCGATTGCACGTTCTCCGCATCCGACTGGCAGGTCCTGTCTCCATTTTGGTATCCAGTTGCGATTTCCGAGGAGGTGAAGGATAAGCCGGTGCCGGTCAAGCTGCCTGACGTCAAATTGGTCTGCTACCGCAGCCGCGGCCAAGTCGTCATTGCCCGTGATCTGTGTTTCCATCGCGGCGCTCCGCTCAGCAAAGGCTGGGTGGAGAACGACGAGATCGTTTGTCCCTATCACGGCTTTCGCTACAACTGCGATGGCGTCTGCACCGCCGTCCCCGCCCATCCCGCAAGTAAAATTTCGCCGAAGCTCAAACTAATCACCTATCCGTCGATTGAAAGATACGGATTCATCTGGACCTCGCTTGCCGGAACCGAGCCGAATCTTCCGGCGTTTGCCGGCTGGGACGATCCCGATTACCTGAATGTTTTGCCGCCCGGCTTCGATATCGCGGGATCTGCGGGACGTCAAATGGAAGGCTTCCTGGATGTCTCCCATTTTGCCTTCGTGCACACGGAAACGTTCGGCGATCGCAACAATACGGAGGTCCCGCAATATAAAGTCACCCGGGAGGGCAGCGTGCTGTCGGCGGATTACTGGAGTACGGTCAGCAACTACGGCAAGGGGCAGGAAAATCCGGCTCCGGAAGGATTTATGTGGCTGCGCGCCTTCCGCGTTTTCGCTCCGTTTGCGGCAACGTTAACGGTCCACTTTCCCAATGACGGGAAGCTGATCATCTTGAACTTCGCTTCTCCCGTATCCGCGAGGTATACGAGGCTGTTTTGCCCGATCGCGAGAAATTTCGATAAAAGCGTTCCGATTGAAGAGATCGTGAAATTCAATTTGCAGGTATTCCAAGAGGACCGCGAAATGGTGGAGTCCCAAACCCCCGAGGACCTGCCGCTGGACTTGGCGGCGGAGGCGCACATTCCCGCCGACCGGACGTCCATTGCTTATCGCCAGCTGCTGTCGGAGCTTGGTTTAGGCCGAAATTATACCTCATGATTCAGGAGAGCTCCCTTTAGTCGAGTGTGCGAGGTTTCTTGACTGACCTATTCCAACACCCGCCCAACCGCCGGGTTATTTTTTGCTCTTCTCGTGCGAGTAAATCAGACGGACGGCAATGCCGGGCATCAATTGTGCTTGGGAACGCCAAACAGGCTTCGGATTTTAGACGTGCAAAGCAGGACGAAAGGCAACAGGAGCCCGAAGGTCGAACCGTAAAATAACCAGATGTGCTTAATAAAGTGCCCGACCGCCTGCGTGTTCGGAAAAGCGATAAGCGACAGGACAATCATCAGCATGCCGAGAGGCAGACTGAACGGGCGGGCGTCTTTGATTTCAAACAGGTTTGCAAACACGACAAGCGAACAATGAAAATAGATCACTCCCCGAAAGTACGTTGTAATAATCCAGTTAAAAGCGATGATCGCTTCGAGGCGCGTGAGAAAATCCCCGATATTGATTTTTTTTGCCAACGCATAGCTCGGGGCGATGTTCCTCGTCACCAGATCCGGACCAAGAACGAGAAGATTCAGGAGAATCACGATAATTAACAGAATTCCCCCAAATAATATTCCCATGTAAAAGGCTTTTCCGGCTGTTTTGCTTTGACTGACAGAAGAAGGGAAAATCATCAAAAAGATGACCGAAGCTACCGAAAACAAACTGAGATATAAAAGCGAGGCTTGTATAACCGGTCTTATTCCGTTCTCTAGTACTGGCTGTATATAATGGATTTGCGCTTGAGGCGCAATGAAGATAATGAGCGCAACGATCAAGATGATAAAAGGGATGAATAACAGCTCGGCCGATCGTGCAAAGGTTTCAACGCCGAGCCTGGCAGCGAGGATGACAACCGCTCCGAACAAAATATTCAAGGCGGCAATCGGCGTTTCGGGCTCCCAGAACGTTTTAATAAAGTCGCCTACAAAAAATATAATGAAGGAGCTGCTGGTAAACGCCCAGAAAAAGAAACAAAAATTGATCAGCTTTCCAAGCCATTTTCCGAACACTTTCTCATTGACCCGATCCAAAGTAAGATGGGGGAACAACCGGCCGACTGCTAAAAACAACCCGACATTTAATAATCCGCCCACGGTACCGAGTATCGCTGCAAGCCATGCATCCTGCTTGGCAAAACCGGCCAAGGGAGAGGAAGTATGCAAAAGAATCGTGCCAACCGAAAACAGAAGGACGAGGATCATGAACTGACGTGCCGATATATTCGTTTTTCCGGGCATGATAATCCCCCTTTCATACGAGACCTCTCGATCTGACGGTGCACGAAACCCGTTATGTCAAGGCGTTCTCCAATAATTTGCTGAACGGCTGGTAAATGAAGGTCAGCCAGTCGACGGGATTCGGGAGCTTAACGTGCAGACTCAACAAGATGCTTAAGGCGGTTCCCGTTAGCAGCAGGAATAAAAAAACCGTCAGTTCCTTCATGAGGCGCTTTTTGAATAGATTCGGCACTTCGATGAGAAAGATGGCGGCGGCTGAGAGAATTCCGACCATGACCCACATGTGTCCTGCGCCTCCTTACTGCTCGGTCTGCAAAAACGAATTCGTCACGGTCCCCAAACGCCGGGTCTTGACATCCGTCGTCACGTGAACCTGCAGGTCGTTCGTAAACGTCCGGTCCCAGTTTTGTTCCAGCTTCCTCCATGCCCTGGGATCGGCGCGTCGAATAACTTCGCCGAAACCGAAAATGTCGACTTTATATTTGGTTTGTACGTTTTTGATTGCGTCTTGAACAATATTCCGAACCGTTTGATTCGACCTTTGATCCAAATCGGCAATCGACTCCTTCTTCGTGAGGTCCATCTTGCATTCGACATCCTGCACGTTTTGTTCGATTCGAACATGGATGTTAATGATGGGGCGGCCTTTGATGACTTTTCCTTTCACTTCCGTCTCCGAGTTGATGACCTCGGACGAAATTTTCCCTCCCTCGGGACATGGCGTCACACCGATTGTACGATCCACTTTATTCTTGGTATAGTTGTACCCTTTGCTGTCTTTTTCGTTCAGCCAGCCCTGCAGTTTGTCTTCTTTAAACACGGCGAGACCCGTGTATTGCAAGCCGGCCGGCACCTCGGTCCGGAGCAGACTTTGCTGGTTTGCGGCTTGTTCCGGATCTCCCAGAATCCGGATGCCGGTCAATACCGGCTGCTTTCCGTCGCTCGTAAGATCGTTCATCAGTTCGTCCAGCTGGACGTGAACGGTCGGAGCCCATGTTTCTTTCGAAACCTCAAGCGATTTGAACATCGTATTGGCCGGGAGCTGTTCCAGCGGGGTTAAAACCCCTAATACTTCCCTTGCCGTTGCTCCTCTCGATACGGCAATATAAAAATCCGTCCGTAACTCGTTGTTTCTGGACAGGAAATCAAGCGTATTGCGGATGCCTTCCTTCGCCAGCCTTTCCCCTAAAATAAGCATCCGAAGATGCGCGAAATAAAGGTACCTGGGCGTAACCGTCGTCATTCTCCGGATGGCCTGAGGCACCGTTTCTCCTATTGCATGATAAATCACGGACGGAGGCCGCTCGCTGCTTGGTTTCTTGGCCGCTACGATACCCGGATCCATGACCTGCACGGTAACCTCGTATTGTTTGCCCGCTTTATCGATGCCGATCGCACCGACGATGGCAAGGTTACTGAGCTCGCGGCGGCTCCAGCAGCCGGTCGTCACGACCGGCAGGATCAGAACAAGCAGGAATAAGAACGCTTTTCGCTTCACGCCTTACAGCTCCTTATTTCCGCGGTTTCGGTTTTGGCGGAGAATACCGCTTGCGAATCGCATTGTTCCGGCTGATCAGACGAGGACGGGAAAGCAATGCCCACTGAGGCAGCCGAAAGATCGCATCCTTCTGGTCCGCAGGGATCATCGGCGCAAAAGGACTCATATAGGGAACCCCGAATGACCGTAAGCTGCACAAATGAAGCACAATGACAATGACACCGATAATGATCCCGAACAGCCCGAACGAAGCGGCAAGACCCATCATGGGAAAGCGAAGCATCCGGAATGTGTTGGACATGCTGTAGGCGGGAAAAACAAAGCTGCTGATCGCCGTGATGGCCACGATGATGACCATTGCAGCCGATACGATCCCCGCCTCGACGGACGCCTCCCCGATGATGAGCGTTCCGACGACGGATACGGCGGGGCCGATGGCTCTTGGCATACGAAGCCCGGCTTCCCTTAGAACTTCGAAGGCCAGCTCCATGATCAGCGCTTCGATGAAAGCGGGGAAGGGGATGCCTTCCCGCTGGGCCGCCAACCCGAGCAATAGCGGCGTAGGCAGCATTTCCTGGTGGAACGTCGTAATGGCGACATATAGCGATGGCGCAAATAACGTGATGAATATCCCGATATAACGAAGCATGCGGACAAGGCTGCTTATATCTGCGCGGTGATAATAATCTTCCGCCGCATGCAGGAAGGAAACGAACAAAGCCGGGACGATAAGAACGAAGGGGGTTCCGTCAACCAGAATGGCGACTTTGCCTTCCAGCAGCTCGGAAGCGATAATATCCGGTCGTTCCGAATTGAAGACGGTCGGGAAAGGGGTATACGTTTCGTCCTGAATCAATTCCTCGATATAGCCGCTTTCCATGATGCCGTCGATATCGATCCGGTCCAGACGCCTGCGGACTTCCTCGACCACTTTGTCGTTTGCGATTCCATTAATAAACATGATCGCGACATCGGTTTTGGTTACCCGTCCGATCGGTCTGGTCTCTACCCATAGATTCGGGTCTTTAATTTTGCGCCGAATCAAGGCGGTATTCGTTTGGAGCGTTTCGGAGAACGCTTCGCGCGGCCCGCGAACGGCGGATTCGGTGGAAGATTCGGTCACCCCGCGGTCCTTCCAGCCGCGAGTGTCGACCGCCACTCCGACCGCATGCCCATCCAGCAAAATGACGGTCTCGCCGGACAAAATCGCGTGGTACAACGTTTCAAAGTCCGTCACGGTTTTGATATCTCCGATTGTGACCGCTTTGTCCTGCACGATTTGAAACAGGTCGGAGGAGGATGAAACCGGTTCTTCCGTTATATCCAGGAAAAACGACTCCATAATGAAGTCGTTGATTACTTTTTCATCCGCCAAGCCGTCGGTGTAAAGGACCGCGATCGACGGAACGACGAAGGTTCTCGTGCGAACCTCGCGGATGATAATATCCGTACTGCGGCCGAGATCTTCTTCCGCCTTCCGGATATTCATCGCTAGGCTCGTTTGCAAAGGCTGGATCTCGTGTGCGGACTCCGTAGCTCCGCTTCCCGAATTCGAACGATTGGAAAATGTCATGGTGTTTCTCCTCGGCGATTGGTCCAGTAGTCATTTATTACCTTGCTGGAGCGGTTCTATACTTCTACGGGAAGCCATGCCGCAACGATATGGTTCCGTGATTCGGAACATCGCCCATGTCCGCACTCCGCATTACAAATATGAAAAAACCGCCCGGCTGTGCCGGGCGGTTGCTTGTTATCGGGTGTTGTCAAATAGAGGTACGTGTTCCGAACCACTTATATTAATACAATACCCGACGGTTAATTATAAGTCTATACTTTTTTGCTTTTTTTTCCTATGATTTGGGTTGCCGGCCGGCAACCGATCACGCGGGAGGGATGCGATTGTTGTTTCCGAATTTAAGCGAACATCCGGGCTGGGTAAAGCCTCATTCGTTTGCATGGTACAGGAGGATCGGCGAACGCCGGGGAAAATACGAATACCCGTGGCGTTACATTCCGGACGGACCGCAGGCGGAGGACGCCTTGACCGAAGCGCTGCAGGGCATCGTTCGCGGACGCGTACTGGACGTCGGCTGCGGGCACGGCGAATACGCGCTGCGATGGTCCGGTCAGGCGGAGGAAATCGTCGGCCTCGATATTACGCCTGGATTTCTCGAAACGGCAAAGCGGATGGGAAAAGGAAACCTGCGCTTTGTGAAGGCGAATACGAAGCAGGGACTGCCGTTTCCGGCGGCGTATTTCGATGCCGCTTATACCAAAAAGGGGCCGGGGAGCTGGTATGCCGAAGGAAACCGCGTAGTCAAGCCGGGCGGCGGGATCGCAGCCCTGCATCCCGGGGCCGACCGGGCGGCGGACGATGCGGAGGGCGATATGCGGGTTTATTTTCCCGGGTTGTTTCCGCCGTCTCAGGACGGCGGACCTTCGTTCGGTGAAACGCTGCGCGCGCGGCTTGCGGCAAGCGGGCTTGCGGACGCGGCGGTACGCACGATTCGCGAGCAAGGCTTTCTGCCGGAGCCCGAAGACGTGTTGTCCATGGCATGCTTCGGGCAGCCGGACGAAGTGACGGCGTACGTGTTGGACTGCTGCATGGGCCGAATCGAAGATCGGTTTGCCAGGCTCGCAGGGCCGAAAGGATTGCCGATTACCGGTTATTATTATCTGGTAACCGCCAGAGCGAACGGCAGGGGAGGGACGCACCTATGACGTATTCGTCGAATGTGCTGCTGGAAACAAATCGTGCGGACGGCGACTGGGCGGACTTTCTGGCTCGAAGCGGCCGTGTTTTCCGGGTGTTCGACAAGCAGGATTCGGGCTGCGTATCGTACGGCGTGGAAGCCGGGGGCCGCCGCCTGTTCGTCAAGCACGCCGGAGCGCCCGAAACGGCCGCTTTTTTGCGGCGGGCCGAGCGGATCAACCGCTCGTTCCGCCATCCGCTGCTGCCGGAGCTGCTGAACGCTTTTCCGGCGGGAGCGGGCTATGCGCTCGTCTACGAATGGGTGGACGGCGAGGTGCTGGGGACGCCCGAATTTCCCGGCGAGCAGGGAAGAAACGATCCCCGTTCCCCCCATTACCGGTTCCGGCAGCTTCCCGCGGAATGCATAGTCTGCGCGCTGAACGCCGTTTACGAATGCCATGTCCGCCTGGAGGAACACGGCTTTGTCGCGGAGGATTTTTACGACGGCTGTATGATTTACGATTTCGGGCGTCACCGTCTTCATCTGTGCGATTTGGACTGCTATCACGAAGGCCCGTATACGCTTGACCGGGAGCGGTGCTTCGGGTCGACGCGGTTTATGGCTCCCGAGGAATGGCGGCGGGGCTGCCTGATCGACAGCCGGACCAACGTGTATACGATGGGAGCCGCCGCTTTCGTCTTCCTCGCGGACGGCAGCCGCCGCGAAGCGGATTGGCGCGCTTCGGCGAAGCTGTACGAGGAGGCGGCCAAGGCCGTTTCGGACGGCCGCGAAGCCCGGTACGGCACCGTGGCGGAATTTTACGCCGCCTGGCTCGGCGCGCAGCCGGCCTGATCTCGGCGCTGCGTGCCGCACGCAAATGCGGTATAACGCCTGCATGGATCCGCCTTGGATGCATGCAGGCTTTTTCCGTTTAACGGCCGGCGGCCGGGGCAATACTGGTGATAATGTTGCACGCTGCACCGGAATCGGCGTATAATAAAAGGGTCCGGAAAGCGTTTTCAGACCATTGAAAATGACAGGAGGACCGCCCGATGATATCCGAAACCAAGTATCGGAAACGAGCGCTTGAGCTGTGGGAGCAATCCAGGGAAGAGACGAAGCGGGAGCTCGCACAGGAGCTCGCGCAGCATTCGGGAAAGCTTGCGTCCGTCTGCATGCATCTGAAATCGGCGATCGGCCATTGGTTTTCGTATAAAAAGAAGCACCTCGGATCCTGAATCCGAAGTGCTTCTTGTTTTTTAATGCCCCGAGGGCGCCGCAAGTCCGACCTGCTCGATCAGACGCCTGCTTTCCTCGTTCAGGCCGGCAATGACGGCTTTTTTGCCGTACTGCTCGTATTTGCCGATCGCCTTTGCAATCGCCGTTACGGCCGAATGGTCCCAGACGTGGGAAGCACTGAAATCGATCGTGACATGCTGCGGATCGTTCCGGTAGTCGAACAGGTTGACGAAATGCGACATCGTGCCGAAGAAAAGCTGGCCGGAGATGCGGTACGTTTTCCCGCCGTGCGGTCCGTCTTCGGCATGCGCCTTGATCTGCGCCGACCGCCAGCCGAAATTTAAGGCGCTTAAGACGACGCCGGTAATGACGCCGATGGCCAAATCCGAGGTGGCGACGACAATGGCGACGGTAATGACCATGATGACCGCGTCACTGCGCGGGATTTTGGCCAGCGTCCGCAGCGAGCTCCAATCGAACGTGCCGATGGAAACCATAAACATGACGCCTACGAGCGCCGCCATCGGAATTTGCCTCACGACGTCGCCGAGCACGAGGATGAGGAACAGCAGGAAAACGCCCGCCACGAAGGTCGACAGACGCGACCGTCCGCCCGATTTGACGTTGATCATCGTCTGGCCGATCATCGCGCAGCCCGCCATGCCGCCGAAGAAGCCGGAGACGATGTTGGCCAGCCCTTGTCCTTTTACTTCCCGGTTCTTGTCGCTCTTCGTTTCGGTCAGCTCGTCGACGAGCGTCGCGGTCATGAGCGATTCGGTCAGCCCGACGACGGCGAGCGCGAGCGAATAGGGAAGCAGGCTGATCAGCGTCCCGAACGACCACTCGATTTGAGGAAGATGGAAAAAGGGCGGCGTCTGCGTAATTTCGCCCATATCGCCGACGGTCCGAAGATCGAGATGCAGCGTCACCGATACGATGGTCATGATAATGATGGCGACCAGCGCGGACGGTACGGCTTTGGTCAGGATCGGGAACAAATAAATGATGGCGAGCGTCCCCGCGACCATGAGATACATCTGCCAGTTCGCGCCATGGAAATTCGGAAGTTGCGCCATAAAGATGATGATGGCCAGCGCATTGACGAAGCCCGTTATGACGGAATGCGGGATGAAGGTAATAAACCTGCCGAATTTGAGCAGCCCCAGCACGTACTGCACGGCGCCGGTTAAAATCGAGACGGCAAACAGATATTCGATGCCGTGTTTGGCGATAATCGGCCCCATCAAGGACGACATCGCGCCTGTCGCGGCGGAAATCATGCCCATCCGCCCGCCGACCAGGGAGATCGTCACCGCGATGCAGAAGGAGGCGTACAAGCCCACCATCGGGTCGACGCCGGCCAGAATCGAGAAGGCGATCGCTTCGGGAATAAGCGCGAAGGCGACCGTCATTCCGGACAGCACGTCCCGGCGGACGTTGAACAGCCAGGCATTTTTCAGTTTTTGGTAAAGCAAAATAAACTCCACTCCTCCGGTAAAAATGGGTTTGACTTTTCCGCCTTTGAAAAGCCGGTCCGTTCATAAGGCGTATCGTGCAGCAAATCTACTGTTTATAGCAGCCTTCCACTCTCAGGAAAGCCGGGTCCGATGATTCAACGTTAACTATTATACCGAGTTTACCTCCGCATCTCTACCCCCAATTTTTCGAAATCGTCCGCTGCCGGTAAAGCGGTCCGGCAAACGGCCGTTTCCGGGACAAACAAAAAACCGCCGTGCAAGCGTTTGCTCGCACGGCGGTATAACGATGATTTCAAGTCCACTTGGCGGCCCATACTTTCATCTGGTGAATGATCGAATGCAGATCCTCGCCTTTGGGCGTAAGCGTATATTCGACGGTAACGGGAACGGTCGGATACACCCGGCGCTCGATGACGCCCTTCTCCTCCATGTGCCGGAGGGTGCTGGTGAGCGCTCGCGGGCTGACAGCCGGTATGAGTCGCTGCAGCTCGCCGAACCTTTTTTTTCCGCAAAACAATTCGCGAAGCACGAGGAAGGCCCATTTTCCGCCGATAACATCGAGCGTCTTCTCAATGTTGCATTCAATGACGACAGGTTCTTTCGGAACGTAGTTATTAGCGCTCATGGTTCACTCCTTAAATGAAAACTAGTAAAAGCAAGTATAGTATATATAGATTATATAATAAAATGATAATTTTTTCACTACTTTCAATCGGGTACCCGTTTGTTTACAATGGGAATGTGTCGTGTTATCGTAACAAAATCGCAGCATTGCAGGAGGGAAATCAAACGATGAAATACCGTAAACTTGGCGGAAGCGGACTAAAAGTGAGCGAAATCAGCCTCGGCAGCTGGCTGACTTATGGCGGATATGTGGAACGGGAAAATGCGGTGAAATCGATTCATACCGCTTACGAGCTGGGCATCAACTTCTTCGATACGGCAAACGTGTACGAGCGCGGCGCGGCCGAAACGCTGCTCGGCGAGACGATCAAGGCGTTCCCGCGCGAATCGTACGTGCTGGCGACGAAAGCGTTCTGGCCGATGGGCGACGGCCCGAACGACCGCGGGCTGTCCCGCAAGCACGTCATGGAGCAGGCTCATGCAAGCCTGAAGCGGCTTAATGTGGACTATGTGGACATTTTCTATTGCCACCGTCACGATCCGGAAACGCCGCTTTACGAAACGCTGCGCGCGATTGACGATCTGATCCGCCAGGGCAAGGTGCTGTACGTCGGCGTCAGCGAATGGACCGCGTCGCAAATGGCGGAAGCGCTCGCCACGGCGGACAAATATTTGCTCGACCGCGTGGTCGTCAGCCAGCCGATTTACAATATGTTCGAGCGTTATATCGAGAAGGAAGTCATCCCGCTCGGCGAGCGGAGCGGCATCGGACAAGTCGTCTTTTCCCCGCTGGCGCAGGGCCTCTTGACGGGCAAATACAAGACGGTGAACGATTTGCCGGAAAACAGCCGCGCCGCGAAGCTGGAATGGGTGCGCAAAGGCATTACGGAGGAGAAGCTTGCGAAGGTAACCAAGCTGACGGCGGTTGCCGAAGAGCTGAATATTTCGGTTGGTCAGCTGGCCCTGGCCTGGATTTTGCGTCAGCCGAACGTGGCGAGCGCGCTCGTCGGCGCAAGCCGTCCGGAGCAGGTGGTCGAGAATGCAAAAGCATCCGGCATCGAGCTGTCGGCCGAAGTCATCGACCGGATCGAGGAAATTTTAAAATAAGGATTTTGAAATAAGGGATTGAAATCGGCTTCGAATAGGGTTCGTTCGAGCCGGGAAAAGCAGACCGCCGGGAGCGGAAATCGGTTGTAAATCGGTTTCCCGTTTCGCGGCGGTTTTTTGCTGTGCTACAATAGCGGGAGCGAGGCAGGACGATGGAACGGATTGCCGACCCGCCGGGTGCCGCACCGGCACAGGATACGAAACGGAGGGAACCGACATGATGCTCGTAAACGAAAAAATTAAAGCTTCCGAGGTCGATTTGACAGGGCTGGACGGCACGAAGCTCGGAATCGTCCCCATAGCGGAAGCGCTCCGGCTGGCGAAAAGCCAGAACGCCGACCTCATCTGCACGTCGCTGATGAGCAGCCCGCCGCCCTGCAGACTGGCGGCGAGAGGATCGGCGGGGCGCGAAGCGCAGCGGGAAAGGAAGGAGGCGCGAAACGACGGGCGTCCGGACAAGGTGAAGGAGATCCGGCTGACGGCCCGGATCGAGGATCACGATTACGAGACGAAGCGCCGGCAGGCCGAAAAGCTGCTCGCCTCCGGAAGCGCCGTGCTGCTCGCGGTGAAGGTACAGGGCAAGGATGGCCGGCAGGCGAAGGAGCTGCTGGAGAAGCTCGTCAAGGATCTTTCGGCAGCCGGAACGAAGGAGACCGGTATTCAGCTGAGCGGCAAGCAGGCGGCGGTCCGCCTGAACCCGGGCCGATAAATTTCTTTTCTTTAGAAGCTTACTTTTGGTATTCTTGAAAAAGGCTCGTTAAACGAAACTTTTTACCCGCGAGGTGATACCTATGATGAAACCGGTTACTGTTTATGACATCGCAAGGGAAGCGAACGTATCGGTCGCAACCGTGTCGCGGGTGCTGAACAACACGGCCCCGGTTAAAGCATCGACGCGCGAGAAAATCAATGCCCTCATCGACAAGTATCAATTTTCGCCCAATGCGCTTGCACGGAGCCTGATCAAGAAGGAAACGGGCATGATCGGCATCATTTTGCCCGACATTACAAACCCGTTCTTCCCGGAAGTGCTGGCCGGGCTCGAGCAGCAGGCGCGCAGCAACGGCTATACGTTTTTTCTGTGCGACACCGGCTCCAACAACCGTGATATTCAGGAGCAGTACCAGCGGGAGTCGCAGTATCTCGGCATTTTGACGGAAAAGCAGGTTGACGGCATCATCATGATCGGCGGGCGGATCAATCTGGCCCGGTGCAGCAAGGAGATGGTCCGGGAAGTGGCCGAGGTGAACAAACGGCTGCCGGTCGTGCTCATCAACGGCAATCTGCCCGGCGCTTCGCTGCATCGCGTCGCGGTCGACGAGAAAGCCGGCGGAGATATGGCGGCGCAGTATCTGATCGACCTCGGCCACCGGGAAATCGCCTTTATCGGCGGATATAAGCAAATGTCGAACACGATCTACCGGGTGCAGGGCTTCATTTCGGCGATGGAGCGCAACGGGCTTGCCGTGGACAAGCGCCGGATCGTATACGGCGGCCTGTCGGTCGATTCGGGCAAACGGCTCATGAGCGAGCTGCTCGGCGCGGGAACGCCGCCGACGGCCGTGTTCTGCGCCAACGACCTGACGGCCATCGGCGCCATTAAAGCGGCGGTGTCGGCGGGGCTGCGCGTGCCGGAGGATGTGTCCGTCGTCGGCTTCGACGATATTCCGTTCGCCGCGCACAGCATTCCGGAGCTGACGACGATTTCGCTTAAATGCAAAGAGGCCGGGCGGACGGCGGCCGACGTGCTGCACAAATTGATCACGAACAAAAAAGTGAGCAAGCTCACTTCGCTGCAGCCGGAGCTGATCGTCCGCGAGAGCGCGATGCCGCCGTCCAGGTAACGAAAAAAAGGATGAAAGCGCTGTCCGAAAGGCTGTAATTTATTTCTTGACAGCGCTATCATTTTGCATTAAACTCGAAGCCAAGAAGCAGGAAACACGTTTCAAATGCAGCAGGTAATGAAACCCGTTTCATTATGCTTTCCGTTTTTTGCGGCAGCAGTTATCGTTTCTTTTATGAAATACACTTGCAACGGTCAAAGTAGTCATTGTAATCGATGAACGCTTTTGAAATTAGCCGGCAGTCAGGTGTATTTTTTGTTGCCATTAATGAAATGGGTTTCATAAATCGGCAGCTATGATTCGAAAGGGGGCTTGAGCGGATGAGCATGCATCTGAAGGCGGCATCGGCTTCGCAGGTCGAGCTTACGCCGGATGCGCTTCGTATTGACGGCAGGTCGGAGATCGTCTTGTGCGCTTCGCTGTTTTATTTTCGGATACCGCGCGCCTTATGGCGGGAGCGGATGGAGCAGACGAAGGCGTTCGGGTATAACGCGATCGACGTCTATTTTCCGTGGAATTTTCACGAGCTTCGCGAAGGGGAGTGGTCGTTTGAAGGAGAGCGCGACGCCGACGCTTTCCTGCGTCTGGCGGCGGAAGCCGGCTTGTGGGTCGTAGCCCGGCCGGGCCCGTACATCTGCTCCGAATGGGACGGCGGCGCGCTCCCGGCATATCTGCTTGCCAAGGAACGCATGAAGCTGCGTGACAACGACCCGGCTTTTCTGCAGGCGGTGTCGCGGTGGTACGACCGCATTCTGCCGGTGCTCAAGCGGCACGAGCTGGGCGGCGCGGACGGAGGGACGGTCATCGCGCTGCAGCTTGAGAACGAGCTCGATTTCTACGGCTGCGCGGACCCGCTCGGATACATATCGGCGCTTCGCGATATGGCGCTTGCGTCCGGAATTACGGTGCCGCTTATCGCCTGCGCGGGACAAGGCGGATTATACGAGGCGTCCGGCTTCGCGGACGGCGTCGCGCCGGCTTGCAACTTCTATCCGAACGACCGCGATCCCGAATTCGAACGGAAGGTCGCGGCTTACGGATCGAGGCTGGAGGCCCGGGGGCTGCCGCTGCTCGTGACGGAAACGAACCGCTCGCATTTTCTGCTGCGGAGGCTGCTGTCGTGCGGAACGAAGCTGATCGGTCCGTATTTGCAGGTGTCCGGCACCGATTTCGGCTTTACCAATGCGACGAACAACTGGGGCAAGCCGCTCGCCTTCATGACGTCGGATTACGATTTTCGCGGCATGATTTCACCGGAGGGCCATATCCGGGACGAGGCGTACGAAGGCCGGCTGCTCCGCAGGGTAATCGAGACGTACGGCAGCGCGCTCGCTGAGGCGAAGCCGGCGCGGCGCCGGGATGACGGAACGGGCGGCTCGCCTCCGGCGAATGCGGCCGTCCGGCAAACGCTGGAGCTTGCCGGCGGCGGCCGGCTGCTGTTCGTCTCGAACGTCGGCGAGCGGGAGGAGACGCTTGCCGTCTCCTTTCGCGGGCGTGCGGAACCGGCAGCGGTATCCATCGCTCCGATGCGGTGCGCGATCCTGCCCGAGGAGGTGCCGCTCCGGCTTTGGGGGCTGGAGGGGACGCTGCAGTACGCATCGGCCGAGCTGGCCTGCGTAGCGATGGCAGCCTCCCGCACCGTCATGGTGTTTCACGCCGAACGCGGCGGCGAAATCGCGCTTCGGTTCGGCACTCCGCCGCACGTTTTGGATGCGGATGGCATGGAGGTGCGAATCGAAGGAAGCGGGGCCGCGCTTACGTTCGCGGGCGGCCGGCGATCCGGCTGCACCTTGGAGCTCGCGGGCGGCGGGCGGCTGACCCTTCTGGTCACGACGAGAGCGGAAATGCTGCTTTTTCGCGGTATTGATGAAACCGGTTCCATTTTGCTGGAGCAAAAAATCGAAGCGGACGTCGCCCCGCGGACGGAGGAAGGAACGGTCTGGTCGATCGGCCGGATCGATCCGCTTCGGCCGATTGGGAGCGGAGCGGGTGTGCCGCTTCCCGCGGCCGATTATTTGGAGCGGCAGGGCGTATACCGCGGCTTCGCCTGGTACGAAGCGGCATGGCGGCTGCCGCCGGGTAGCGCGCTGCAGGGCGTGCTGCTGCAGAACGCCGGCGACGTGCTGTCGGTTTACGAAGGCGGCCGGTTCTTGGGCACGATCGTACCGGGCGGCGGCAGCCGGTTTGTTCCGGCCGGCTCCGGCGATGGAGCCGGCCGGGATGCGCCCGCCGCCTCGGCCGGCGCCGGCACAGCCGCGCCGAAGGAGACCGCAGCGCCGGGAGCGGCGGACCTGTCCGCAGGCGGCCCGGAAGGGTCGCGGTTCGCGGAACCGCCTCGCGGCGGCAGCCTGATCGTCCGGACGGAAATTTGGGGGCATTCCAATTTCGACGACGTCCGGCTGCCGGGGCTGCGGCTCCACGCCCTTAAAGGCCTGACCGGCGCAGCGGCCGTGACGAACGTGCGGAACCTCAGCTCGAACTGGCGGATGCGCCGCGCCGGGGCCGGGTCGCACGAGCTTGATCCCCAGCTTGCGGCGCCCGGTCTTGACGACGGCGAATGGCCGGTCGTCGGCTTCGGCGGCTGGATGTCCGCCAACTACCCCGACCCGGCGTTGGAGTGTTACCGCCGGTCGTTCGAAACCTCGGCCGAAGCCGATTCGTGGACGCTGCATTTCAAGGGCATCCAGGCGCAGGCCCGCGTTTATGTCGACGGCTGCGATGCCGGACCCGTTCACCCGAACGACCCGCACGTCGACATCACCCGCTTCGTCGAAGCGGGGAGGACAGTGCAGGTCGCAGTGTTTCTCGAGCGGGCGGCTGGCCGGCAGGCCGGCGCCGTGCTCCTCTATGAAGGCGTGCGGGCGGACGAATGGCGGTTGTCGGCCGCTGAAGAGCCGGAGCTGCTCACCGCCGCCGAAGCCGCCCGCGCTCGCGCGGAGCGGACGGAGCTTCCCGTCACGCTCGCACCCGGCACGGCGGCCTGGCTTTACGGGCAGCTGCAGCCGCCGCCCGAAGGGGGCGGCTGGCGCATGCGCGCGGCCGGCTCCGGCATGAAGCTGACCGTCTTCTTCGCGGGCCGTCTCGTTTCCCGGCTGTGGCTGCCGGGCGGCGAAGAGCGGCCGGTCGTAACCGGAGGCAGTTCCGATTCGTTCTGGCTGCCGGGACCGTGGTTCGGCGAAGGCGGTGCGGGAGGCAGGGAAGGAACGCTCGCGATCCTGCTCGAGGCGGTCGTCCCGGACGCGCCCGCCGTGCTGAACGGTTTCACCTATCATCCCGCCGGCGGACCGGCTTCCGGCGCCGGCAACGAGGAGGCAAGCGGATGAAAACAGCAGCGGATACCGCCGTCCTGCCGAAGGTGCGGGAGCGGCAGACGGCTTCGCGGTTCAAGCATTTGCGCAGCAGCCGCACGCTGATTCTGATGTGCGTGCCGGCCGTCGTCTTTTTCCTGATTTTCGCCTATTTGCCGATGCCCGGGCTGTACCTCGCGTTCATCAAGTACAACTATACGGACGGGATTTTCAAAAGCCCGTTCGTCGCGTTCGACAACTTTCGTTTTCTCGTCATGACCGGCGACCTGTGGCGGCTTACGTTCAACACGATCGCGTACAACCTCGCCTTCATCGTGCTCGGGAATATCCTGCAAATATTCGTTGCGATCATGCTGAACGAGGTGCGGAAAAAATGGTTTAAAAAGGTATCGCAGACAATCATGTTCCTGCCGCATTTCATTTCGTATGTCATCGTCGGGCTGATCGCCTACAACGTGCTCAGCTACGATTACGGCCTGCTGAACCATATTCTGGCCGCGTTCGGCGCGGAACCGGTCAAAACCTATTCCAATCCGCATATTTGGCCGCTGATCATCATCATCACGTTCCTGTGGCAGTCGACGGGCTATGGATCGATCGTCTATTTCGCGGCTATCATGGGACTCGATTCGGAAATCGTGGAGGCGTCGGAAATCGACGGCGCCAACGCCTTCCAGCGCATTCGCTACATCGTGCTGCCGTGGCTCAAGCCGACCTTCATCATTTTGCTGCTGTTCTCGCTTGGCGGCGTTCTTCGCGGCAACTTCGGGCTGTTCTACAACCTCGTCGGAGCGAACAACACCTCGCTGTACGCGACGACGGACATTATCGAGACGTACGTGTTCCGCTCGCTGATGAACAATTTCAACTTCTCGATGGGCAGCGCCGTCAGCCTGTACCAGTCGGTATTCGGCTTCATCGTCGTCGTTACGGCAAACTGGCTCGTCAAGAAGGCTTCGCCGGAAAATTCGTTATTTTAGCCTTTTGGAGGTGACATCCCATGGAAGAAGCGGTACGAAGCGGCATCCGGTCCGATCCGAGCTCGGTCGCCGTGCGCACGCTCGGTTATGGGGTAATCGGACTGTTCGCGATCTGCTGTCTGCTCCCTTTTCTGCTCGTGCTCGGCACGTCGTTCACCACCGAAGGAGCCGTCCAGAAGCACGGCTTCAACTTATGGCCTCGGGAGCTGAGTGTGTTCGCGTACAAAATCGTGTTCGAAAATCCGTCGCAAATCATCGGCGCTTATGTCGTTACGATCGGCATCACGCTGGTCGGCACGGCGGTCGGGCTTTTCCTCGTGGCAATGACCGGGTACTCGCTGCAGCGGCCGGACTTCAAATACCGGAACGGCATTTCGTTCTTCATCTATTTCACGACGCTGTTCTCGGGGGGCATCGTCCCGTTCTACCTGCTCGTGACGCAGTATCTCAGCCTGAAGGACAATTATCTCGCCGTGCTGCTGCCGGGGCTGATGAGCCCGTTTCTCATCATTATGATGAAAAGCTTCGTCAGGTCGATCCCGCATGCGATCACCGAATCGGCGAAAATTGACGGAGCCGGCGACTTCACGATCTTCCTGAAGCTCATTCTGCCGATGACGACGCCGGCGCTGGCGACGATCGGACTGTTCATCGCGCTCGGCTATTGGAACGAGTGGTACAACGCGATGCTGTTCCTGTCTCCCGATGTGAAATACCGCCCGCTGCAGCTGTTTCTGTACAACGTCATCACGAGCGCCGATTTCATCCGCAATTCCTCGGCCTCTTCCAATGTGCCGCTGAAGGATGTACCGCTCGAGACGATGAAGATGGCGACGGCGGTCGTTGCAACGGGCCCGGTCATCCTGTTCTATCCGTTCGTTCAGCGGTATTTCATTAAAGGGATCACGGTCGGCGCCGTAAAAGGGTGACGGCTTTCCAAAAGGATAGGAACATGGCTCGACTGCTGTGGAAGTACTCGGCAGCAAACCGCACGGCGGCGCGGCCGCAAGTTTGATTTGGTATCGGGAGCCGGTCTTCATGAAGTCGGCTCTGGCATACAACCGGATATGAAAGCGCTTCCGGTCAAATCTGCAAGCAGGAAAAAAGGGAGGGTATGCAATGAGGACGATTAAAAAGCTCGCGATGGCGCTGCTGGCTTTAACGCTCGTCATCGGCCTTGCGGCATGCGGCGGCAGCAGCGGCAGCTCGGGCGAGACCGGCAGCAGCGGGGGAACGGGCTCGGCGGGCAGTGGATCGAACAGCGGGGGAGACGGCAAAATCGACACGTCCAAGTTCGAGACGATCACGTACGTCGTGCTCGGCGACAAGCCGACGAACGGCCAGCTGGAGAAGGTGATGGCCAAGGTGAACGCAATTATGAAGCAAAAAATCAACGCCGAGCTGCAGTTCAAATGGGTCGAATGGGCGGACTGGCAGACCAAATACAACCTGCTGCTCGCGTCCGGCGAGCCGCTGGACCTGATCACGATCGGCACCGACTGGCTCGATACGTGGGGCAACGCGCAGCGCGGGGCGTTCCTGCCGCTGAACGATCTGCTGCCGAAATACGCGCCGCAGACGTATGCGGAAATTCCGAAGGAAGACTGGGAGCAAAGCAAATACAAGGACGACATCGTGCTCATTCCGGAGGACCATTATACGCAGTGGGTCAACCACGGCTTCTTCTACCGCGGCGACTGGGCGAAGGAGTTCGGCATCACCCAGCCGATTACGGACTTCGAGACGCTGGGCAAATATTTTCAGGGCATCAAGGATCACAAGAAGGACGTCGTCCCGTGGGATGTGAACGGAACAAACGGCGCCCTCTACAACGGCTTCGCGACCGCTTATACGGACAACATCGAGCTGCCGATTTCGACGGGCTACGCGAACGTCTTTTACGCCAAATCGTACGATGAGCGTTATACGGTCGACAGCCCGATCTTCAACGACGATTTCATCAAATTCGCGCAGATGATGAAGGATTGGGGCGACAAAGGCTACTGGCGCGAGGACGTGCTGAATTACAAAGGCGACACGAGCGCCGAGCTGCAGGCGGGGCAATCCGGGGCGGACCAGCATCATACGCAGACGTTCAAAGGCCTGCGCGTGACGATGGACCAAAAGCAGCCGGGCTCCGATCTGCAAATGTTCGCGTTCTCCGATCAGCGCGGCAACCTGGTCTCGATGCCGATCACGCACGGCGGCACGTCGATCGGCGCGCACAGCAAGCATCCGGAGCGCGCGCTGATGGCCTACGAGCTGATCCGCCAGAACGAAGAGGTTTACCGTCTCATCAACTACGGAATCGAAGGCGTGCAGTACGTCCTCAAAGACGGCAAACGCGCCCAGCCGCCCGGCTACGACGACACGCGCGACAGCTTCTACAGCGACTTCTGGGGCGGCCGGGTCGACAAGTTCGAAATTCCGGCTGTGACGGACTGGGACGGCATCAACGACATTTACAAGAAATACGACAAAATCAAGAAGCCTTATCCATACGGTAAGTTTGTCTTCGACAAGTCGAAGGTCGACGCCGAAATGACGGCGATTACGCAGGTTGTCGGCGAAATGATGCCGGCCATTCTGTTCGGCAAAGCCGGCGATCCGGCGCAGGCGGTGAACGATCTGCGCAACAAGCTGAAGGCGGCCGGCTACGACAAGGTGAAGGACGAAATTCAGCGCCAGCTGGACGAATTCAAGAAGCAGGACCAGGCAAACGGCGCTTAAGCGTCAGCCGGCATCGGCCGCTCGGAAGCGGGGCCGGGCGAGCAGCGCTTAAGCGTCAGCCGGCATCGGCCGCTCGGAAGCGGGGCCGGTCGCGCAGCGCTTAAACCTGTCGGCGGTGGCCCGGGACTCCACGCAGTCCCGGGCTTCTTGCGCGCCAGGCGCCGCGGGAGACGGGAAGCCGCCGCGCGTCCGGCCCATCGCGCCCGTTCCGCGGGCTGCACGCCCGGTTCTTCATGACCGGTCCGCGAGCCTTTCATCCGGTCCTGAGGCAGATTGCTGCACGCGCGTTCACCTGCTTGTCCCGAGGTTATCTACTGAACTATTTTTCAGCTCTTACCAAATCGATCGAACTTTCTTACAATAGAAGATGGGGTTACTCATTTTGCAAGAATGCCAAGGAGGTTTCAAGCATGCAGTATGCGTATTTGGGCAAGTCGGGCATGAAGGTCAGCCGGCTCTGTCTCGGCACGATGAACTTCGGACCGAGCACCGAGGAGAAGGAAGCTTACCGCATCATGGATGCGGCGGTCGAAGCGGGCGTCAATTTCTTCGATACGGCGAACGTCTACGGCGGCGAAGAGCACCGCGGCTGGACCGAGGAAATCATCGGACGCTGGTTCGCGCAGGGCGGCGGCCGCAGGGAAAAAGTCATTTTGGCCACGAAGGTGTACGGCAATATGCAGCATCCGGTTACCGATCCGAACGAGGAGCGCGGTGTATCCGCTTACAAAATCCGCCGTCATCTCGAGGATTCGCTTCGCCGTCTGCAAACCGACCACATCGAGCTGTACCAGATGCACCACGTCGACCGCAACGTTTCGTGGGACGAGCTGTGGAATGCGTTTGACGTTCATATCAAGCAGGGCAAAATCGGCTATGTCGGTTCCAGCAACTTCGCCGGACGCGATCTCGTGAAAGCGCAATACGAAGCGAAGTCGCGCGGCATGCTGGGTCTTGTCTCCGAGCAGCATAAGTACAGCCTGCTCTGCCGTCTGCCTGAGCTGGAAGTGCTGCCGGCTTCGGAGGAGCACGGCATCGGCGTCATCGCCTGGAGTCCGCTCGACGGCGGCATCCTCGGCAACATGAATCCGCAGGCGGGCTCGAGGTCGGCGCGCCAGACGGAACGGATCGAGAAGCTGCGCCCGCAGCTGGATCAGTTCTCCAAGCTGTGCAAGGAGCTCGGCGAATCCGAAGCGACGGTGGCGCTTGCCTGGACGCTCGTTCATCCGGCGATGACCGCGCCGATCATCGGGCCGAGGACGCTGCAGCAGTTCGAAGACACGCTGCGCGTCGTCGACGTGAAGCTGTCCGAAGACGTGCTCGCCCGTATCGACGACATTTTCCCGGGTCCGGGCGGCGATGCGCCGAGAGCTTATGCATGGTAAAATCGGGTTAAACCGGCAGTGAAAGCCGGGCGTGGACTTGATGCGGATTCGGGTCCGCGCCCGGTTTTTTGCCCCTGAGCTTCTTCCCTTCAGCTTTTAGCTTCCGGAGGCAAGCTTCTTGATCAAGAAGGCAATCGGTTTATCGGGATTGGGCAGATCGACGCCGATTGCAGGCAGGAAGCCTAACGTAAAGCCCGCTGCGAGCAGAACCCCGTATACCGTCATTTCAGCCCACTGTTTTTTCCGCCACAGCCGCGGCAAATCGATCCAGGCGAGCAGCGTGAAGACGACCAGCAGCCCGAAAATCTCCATATTCGAAATCTCCCTTCATTCCTCCGCCAGATCGGGATACGTTCGCTGTCCGTATCGGCGCAGCTTCGCGTCCACCTTGACCTTAACCTCGATCTCCGGCATAATGCTCTCCCACTTCGGAGCCGCTTTCCTCCAATATCGGGGATACTTCCGATGCACGGCTTCCCCGAACTTGAATATATCGGTTTTCCACGCCCTCGCTTTCGTCAATGCGGAATGGACTTCACCTTCGATTACGGCAATCTGCGCCTTCTCGAGCTGTTTGAATGTGTCCGGCTTGGTCAAATTGACCCATTCGGACCGCTGTTCGCCCAAATTCCCCTCTTCCTTGATTTGGACCTCGATTGTAAGGCGTCCATTGACCAGTCTGGACTCGATCCGGCTTCTTGAGCGGGTAATTTCCAAAGCCGCTTTTTTCACTCCGCTTCCCGGCGATTTGACGATGATGACGCCGCTTTGCACCTTCCCTTCGACCCATAGAAGACCCCGGGTTTCTTTTCCGTCAAACCAGCCGGCCAGCCTGTCATTTTTCAGGATCGCAGTCCCGTCGATTTTCAGTGTTTTTTTGACGTCGTCCTTCCGTTCCGCCGCGGCGATTCCGGGCACGTACGGCGCGCTGGTGCGGCTGTCGATCGTTTTCATAAAGTCAACCAGCTTGATCTCGGCAATTCGCGAGGTCACGAAATAATCGCGGGTCAGGTTTTCAATCGCGTCGGCCGGCACTTTCTCCTGTTCGTGAATGCCCTCGAGAATAGCGGACGCCTTTTGCCCCCGAGCAATAAAGAGCCGGCTTCCTTCACGCGCTTCATGGTCCCGGTCGAGAAAATCGACCAGCGGGGCGAAACCTCTCTCTGCCGTCCGCTCTCCGATGACAATCACTTTATTATGGGAGAAAAACAGCTTCCGGTCGGCTTCGAACGTCGCATTGCGGGCGGCCTCGAACACGGTTTCCCCCGAGCTTTTGACGATATGCACTCCTCGATCTTCCCCGCTGCTCCCGCTTACGCCCCCTTGGTTCCCGCTCATCTTCAATTCGCCCGGCTTTACGATTTGAAAGGACACTTGAACCCGGTCATCGGCCAAATTGTCGATTCCGATCGCTTCAACGATGGATAGGGTATCCAGCTCTTTCCGATTCCAGCAGCCGGTAACCGCGAGCGCAGCCGATACGATCAGCAGAGCTCCGGTCAAGGTGCGGAGCTTCTTCATGCCGTACGGCCTCCTTTTTTGCGCACAAGCGCCAGGACGAGAAGCAATCCGGGTATAAAAACCATATAAAACAACGCGTACCACGTAAAAATTTTATAACTGGTGAACGACTTCAGCTCGACGGCGCTCGGCGCGATCATGATGCTCAGCGGAACCACGATGGCGCCGATCGGAAGAACGAACGGTTTATAATCTTTAAAGCCGAAAAGCTGCTTTATTCCGAGCGCCGCCATGTAGTAGTAGAAGGAGATCTTCACGAAAACGCCCAACACCCACACGCCCACATGAATCGATTCCAAATGCTCGAAAAAATTGCCGATGCTGATCATCCGGACGACCCGGAAATACGGAAACGAAAGCCGTTTGGCATGCTCGACCCCGTAGACGGTCAGTACCGGTATCGTAATGAGCACAAAATAGACACTGATTAATAAAAAGCTTAAAACGATCGCCCGTTTCGCTTTCTTCCGGTCGTTCAGAAAGGGAAGCATCATCGATACGCCGATAATTTCCACCGTTCTGGCCGCTGAAGTAAACCCGTTATAGAGTACGGGAATCAGGCCGTGCTCCATTACGGGCATCAGCTCTTTAAGCCGCATATCCCTGGATAGCAGCGCCAAAATGGTAATAACCGCAATCATGATCAGCGGCGCGACCAGCTCGGAGAGTCGGCCGATGACCTCGATATCCTTCGAGACAGCGTAGGCGCAAACGAGCGTGAGCGATACGGCGAAGAAGAGGATCGGCGTTTCCGGCATGATGGCCGTCGTCAGAAACAAATCGAATTGGGCCAGCGTAATCGCCGTGAAATGAATGAAAAACCAAATATAAAGCAGGCCGACGATCCGCCCGGCTTTACCGAGCAGAACCTGGCTGTATTGAACGATCGTCAAATCCGGGAACCGTTTCCAAAGCAAATAAACGGGCACCGCGAACAGGAGGTGAAACGGAAAATTAAGGAGCTCGGCTATCCAGAAATCCCGGCTTTTCGGCGGGGAGGTCAGACCCGGAAGATAGGTCAGCGTAATAACGATCCGGCTTAAAATCAGCAAATAGACAAGCTGCGCGAAGCTGATTTTTTTCGAGACTTCCATATGGACGGACGTTCCTCCCTTCGGGCCCAGAATTCAATACGATGCGTCGTCTTCGGGCGGACGGGGCATCCGGCCTTTTGTCTGCCTGATTTTGTCCTTCGTTTCCAAGCCGAGAGGCCGCTTGCGCATCGCCCACCAGGGAGCTCTTATCCAGACATCCTTCATGTCGGATAATCTCGCAGGCGTCAGGGGAGTCAAATAAGGAACCCCGACGGAACGGAGCGAGCACAAATGCGTCAATATGCCGGCGATGCCGAGCATAATGCCGAATTGTCCGGCAAAACCGGCCAGGACGATCAGAATGAGCCTGGCGATCGACAGTGCGTCCGTAAGCGCCGGCACTACGAAGGACGAGATTGCGGTAAGGGATACGACGATGACCATCGGCGCCCCGATCAAGCCGGCCGATACGGCGGCCTCCCCCAGCACCAAAGCGCCGACGATGCTCACCGTTTGACCGACCGGCCGCGGCAGCCGAATGCCCGCTTCTCTCAGAATTTCGAAGATGATCTGCATCATGAGCGCTTCGATGATCGCCGGGAAAGGCGTGCCTTCCTTCGAGGCTGCGATGCTGATCAGCAGTCTTGAAGGCAGCAGCTCTTGATGAAAGGTCGTAACGGCCACGTAAGCTGAAGGCAGGAAGACCGAGAGCATGAAAGCGAACCATCGCAGCGACCGGATGAAGGTGGCGTAATACGGCCTTGAGTAGTAGTCCTCGCTGTTCTGGAACGCCTCGACGAACAAATAGGGAACGGTCAAGACGAACGGCGTTCCGTCGATCAGGATGGCGACCCGTCCTTCAAGCAGCTTCGCGCTGACGATATCCGGTTTTTCGCTGTTGCCGACCGTGCCGAATAAAGAAAAGGGAGCGTCCTCAATAAAGGATTCGACATAGCCGGATTCCAGGATGGAGTCCGTCTCGATCTTCGCCAGCCGCTGCTTGACCTCCCGCACAACGCCGTCGGCAGCGATGCCTTTCAGGTAGACGACATAAATGTCCGTCTTCGTAATCGTGCCGATACGCATCGGTTCGAATTTCAGGTCGGCGCTCTTGATTTTTCTCCGCAGGAGGGTCGAATTCGTCTGGATGCTCTCCACGAAGCCTTCCCGGGGACCTCTCACGGTCACCTCAGTATCGGGCTCGCCGACGTTCCGGGTTTCGCTGCCGCGAATCGATGCGACGAGGGCATTGTCCGTGCCCTCGACGAACAGCGCGGTATCCCCGTTTAATACCGCCAGCACCGTTTCCTGCAACGTTTTCGCTTCATAAAGGCCGGCGACGGTCAGGACCGATTCCTTGATATGGCGGAGCGGGTCGCCCCTGTCTTTGTCAAGACGGAGCGGGGCCTCATTCATATCCGTCATCAAGGCTCCGAGAAAATGCTCGTAAAGCAGCGATTGGTTCACCAGACCGGCGATGAAAATGACGAAGGCTTCGATTTCCGCGCCGATTTTGAATTCCCGGATGACGATATCCCCGGCGTCCTCAAAAACGGCCTGAAGTGCCTCAAGGTTGACCCGCAGGCTGCGGGAAAGGGGCTGTCCCGGTTCCGCGGAGCCGTCCTGCGACTCCCGTTTGGAGCCGTGCAAGCCCGAACCGCTTCTTTTATCCTGCCATCCTGAGAACCGCCCCATCAAATCCGCGTCAATTCCTTCCGCTTCGGCGGCTGCGGCGGATCCTCCATCCGTCCGTTCGCGATCATCCGCTTCTTGTTGTCCACCGCAAAATTTGCCGCCTCCGCCACCAGCCGGATGTCCCGAGTGCTTTTTTTCATCGAATGACAGCTCCTTCAAAATAAGACATCCTTTGCAATTTGTTATGCCCGATCTAATTTCAACCTATGCGGCGGCCCCGTGCCGGGTTGGACGCATTCCGCTTCGCGATGTGCTACAATAAAAATAAAACCGCTATATTGCGAAGGAGGTTACCGTTTTGCCTGCCGCTCTTAACCCGATCGCGTTCACTTTAGGGGCCATCCAGGTTCATTGGTACGGCATCATCATTGCCGGCGGCGCGCTGCTCGGCCTGGTCCTTGCCATCCGAGAAGGCAAACGCTTTAAGCTGACGCCCGATTTTTTCATGGATCTGGTGCTGTTCGGAATCCCCTCCGCCATCATCGGCGCGCGGATCTATTACGTGGCGTTCGAATGGGAGAATTACCGGAACAACCTGTCGGAAATCGTGAAAATATGGCATGGCGGCATCGCCATCTATGGGGCGCTGATCGGCGCCGTCATCGCGGCCGTCTTTTATACCCGGCGAAAAGGATACAGTTTTTGGCGGATCGCCGATATTTGCGCGCCGAGCCTGATCACGGGGCAGATGATCGGACGGTGGGGCAATTTCATGAACCAGGAGGCGCACGGGGGACCGGTATCGGAATCGTTCCTGCGCGGCACGCTGCATCTGCCGGACTGGATCGTGAACCAGATGTTTATCAACGGCACGTATTACCATCCGACGTTCCTGTACGAATCGGTGTGGAGCTTCGCCGGACTGCTGCTGCTGCTGGTTGTCCGCCGCATTCGCGGCCTTCGCGCCGGCGAGCTGTTTGCGGGCTACTTCATCTGGTATTCGCTCGGCCGCTTCTTCGTGGAAGGCGTGCGCACCGACAGCCTCGTCTTCAAAGGGCCGGACTGGCTCGCTTCCCTGCTGAAGACGCTTTGGTCGCCGATGAGCCCGTTCGGCTGGGGGGTCATGGAGGCGGGGAAAAATATCCGCGTCTCGCAGCTGCTGGCCGTTCTGATTATTTTGGCGGCTGTGGCGTTTATCGTGATCCGGAGACTGACGCAGAAAAATCCGGTGTATTACACCGATCCGATCGAGCCCGCCGCAAAAGCGGCGAACGAAAGCGCGGCGGCCGAAGAATCGACGCTGTAACGAAAAACCGGGCGGCCCTTCTTGCGAAGGTACGCCCGGTTTTTTGCGTGGTCATCCGTTACCGTTCGGCGCTCCGCTGCTCGAACAGCTTGACGATCGCGATGATGACCTGGACCGCTTTCAGCATATTGTCGGCCGAAACGTATTCGAATTTGCCGTGATAATTTTCCCCGCCCGTGAAAATATTCGGCGTCGGAAGCCCCATATAGGACAGCTGCGAGCCGTCCGTTCCGCCGCGGATCGGACGGATGACCGGCTCGATCCCGAGACTCTTCATCGCGTCGTAGGCGACGTCCACGATATGCTTCACCGGTTCGATTTTCTCCCGCATGTTGTAATATTGGTCGGCCATATCCAGCACAATGCGGTCTTCGCCGTATCGCTCCCGGAGCTCGCCGGCAATCGATTCGACCTTCGCTTTGCGCGCGTTGAAGCGCTCCCGGTCGAAATCCCGGATTATGTAGTACAGCTCCGCTTCCTCGACATTGCCCTTCAAGGAGATCAAATGATAGAACCCCTCATAGCCCTCCGTCAGCTCCGGCGCTTCGTCCGCGGGCAGCCGCCGGTTGAATTCCATGGCGATTTTCACGGCGTTCACCATTTTGTTCTTCGCCGTTCCCGGGTGGACGTTGCGGCCTTTAAACGTGATTTTGGCGCGTGCGGCGTTAAAGCTCTCGTACTCGAGCTCGCCGAGCGGCCCGCCGTCCATCGTATACGCATATTCGGCCCCGAACGCGGCGACGTCGAAGCGGTGCGGACCGCGTCCGATCTCCTCGTCCGGCGTAAACGCGACCCGGATCCGGCCATGCTTGACGTCCGGATTCGCCGCCAAATACGCCATGGCCGTCATAATTTCGGCAATGCCCGCTTTGTCGTCCGCGCCGAGCAGCGTCGTGCCGTCGGTCGTGATGAGCGTATGCCCTTTGTAGCCGCCCAGCTCGGGAAAATCGCGCGGCGACAGCACGACGCCGAGCTGCTCGTTCAGCACGATATCGCCGCCGTCGTAGCTGTCCACAATTTGCGGATTGACGCCCGTGCCGGTAAAATCGGTCGCCGTGTCCACGTGGGCCAGGAAGCCGATCACCGGCACCGGCTTGTCCGTATTGGCCGGCAGCGCTGCCATGACGTAGCCGTTATCGTCGAGCGTCACCTCCTGCATGCCGATCGCCTTCAGCTCATCCGCAAGCATGCGGGCGAGCGTCAGCTGTCCCGGCGTCGAAGGGTAGTCCTTGCTGTCATCGTTGGACTGGGTATCCACTTTGGCGTAAGAAATGAAGCGCTCGATCAGTTCGTTTTTCATTTTTTCCAGCATCTCCCTTCGGGATCATCTATCGTCATCATACCACGATTCGGGTCAAACTGCGCCCGCAAGCTTGCGGCCGCGCCGCGGCGAATTATGATAGTATTAGAACGGCGGATAATTTTTACTCCGACTCATGAGGTGTCAGCAATGAATAAAACGATCGGCATGTTTGCGCATGTGGACGCCGGCAAGACGACCTTCGCCGAGCAGCTCCTTTATCATACGAACAGCATCCGCCGCCGGGGGCGGGTGGATCATAAGGACGCCTATCTGGACAGCCACGAGATCGAGAAGGAGCGGGGCATTACCGTATTTGCGGACCAGGCGGTCATGGACTACAACGGCTCGGCTTATTTTCTGATCGATACGCCGGGTCACGTCGATTTTTCCCCGGAAATGGAGCGGGCGATTCAGGCCATGGATGCCGCAGTCGTGATTGTGAGCGCCGTCGAAGGCGTGCAGGGCCATACGGAAACGGTCTGGCGCCTGCTCGAGCGGCACCGGGTGCCGGCCTTTCTGTTCATCAATAAAACCGACCGTACCGGGGCGGATGCGGAGCGGACGCTTGCCGAAATCCGGAGCGAGCTGAGCGCGGAAGCCTGCGACTTCGCCCGCTTCTTCAGCGGTCCGATCGACGAGGAGACGGCCGCCTTCCTGGCCGAGCGGGACGAGCAGCTGCTTTCGCTGTATATGGAAGAGAATTTCGCGGCAGCCGACTGGTTTGCCGCCATCCGGCGCATGGTCCGGGAGCGACGGCTGTTCCCATGCATGAGCGGCTCCGCCCTGCAGGATATCGGCGTGACCGAATTTATGGCGCTGCTGGACGCGCTGACGGTGACCGAATACGACGAACAGGCGCCTTTCGCCGGACGGGTGTATAAGGTGCGTTACGACGAGAACGGCACCCGGATCACGTTCGTGAAAGCGCTCGGCGGCACGCTTCGGGTGCGCGAAGAGGTCCTGTGCGGCAGCGGTGACGACCGGGCGGAGGAAAAAGTGACGCAGATTCGCTTCTACAGCGGCAGCCGGTTTCAGCAGGCCGACGCCGCTGCGGCGGGCCAGCTGTTCGCTGTGACGGGGCTCATCTCGGCGTCGGCAGGCGACGGGATCGGGGCGCTGACGGACAAGGCCGGCTATGAAATCGTACCGACGATGATATCGAAGGTTTCGTTCGATCCGAAGCTCGGCGCGAAGGACGTGCTGCGCTATTTTCGCATGCTGGATGCGGAAGACCCGTCGCTTCGAACGGAGTGGGACGAGCAGCTGCAGGATATTCACATCCGCGTCATGGGCGCGATTCAGCTCGAGGTGCTGCAGCGGGTCGTCAAGGAGAGGTTCGGCCTGGAGGTCGAATTCGGCAGTCCGGATATTTTGTACAAGGAAACGATAACGGCGCCGGCCGTCGGCAGCGCGCATTTCGAGCCGCTCGGCCATTATGCCGAGGTGCATCTGCGGCTGGAGCCGGGCGAGCGCGGCAGCGGCATCGTGTTTCATAACGAGTGCCATCCCGACCAATTGACAACGAATTACCAGCATCTGGTTCGCCAGCATCTTTTCGAAAAGGAGCACCGCGGACTGCTGACCGGCTCGCCGGTTACCGATCTCGTCGTCACGCTCTTGAAGGGACGCGCGCACAATAAGCATACGAGCGGCGGCGATTTCCGGGAGGCGGCCTTCCGGGCCTTGCGGCAGGGGCTGGAAAAGACGGAGAGCGTGCTGCTGGAGCCGTATTACACCTTTCGCATCAAGGTCGGGATCGACCAGATGGGCAAGGTGCTGTCGGATTTGCAGCAGGCGCACGGAAGGTTCGACCCGCCGGATACGGCGGGCGGCAAAGCCGTCATTACCGGCACGGCGCCGGTGGCGACGATGCTGAACTACGGCCGCGAACTGGCCGCCTTCACGCAGGGCAGGGGAGCGATTGCGCTGGCGTTCGCCGGCTACGACCGCTGCCATAATGCGGAAGAGGTCATCCGCCGGCGGGGCTACAATAAGGATGCCGACCCTTCGTCTACGTCCGCGTCGATTTTTTGCGCGAAAGGGCAGGGGTACACGGTTCCATGGGACGAGGCGGACCGCTTGATGCACGTCTAGGCGGCAAAGCCAAGCCCGCAGCGGCAGGGTTTTGCGATTACGCTTATGAAGCGGTTCTCTTTGTCGCCTTCCTTTCGCCTATAGATTCTGAAGAAACATGTTCCGCCGCCAATAGCCGGGACAACAGCCGAAACCGGCTGCCCAAAAACTGGACTCCACATTGGCTGCAACCTTTTCGGCGTAGATGCAGTCTGATTTATCAAACAAACCATTGCGGTTATGCCGCCCATTTCATGGTGCGGGCGCAAGAACGTAGATACGGGGTGAGGGGATCGATGCAGGTTCACAGCTTGTTCGATTCAACATGGGTGACGGGCGATTACCGCCCGAGCATTAACGCCTATTATTACCGGCAGTGGGTCGACTACCAAATGGCGTTTCATGCCCATTGCGAGGTGGAAATCATGTACGTCATTTCCGGCACGTGCACCGTGGAGACGAGAGACAAACCGTTCGCGATGCGCAAGGGCGACGCCATCCTGCTTGATGCGGGCGTGCCGCACCGGCTTCTGGTCGGCAAGGACAGCCCGTGCCGGATGCTGAACGTCGAATTCACTTTCAGCGAATGCGAAGGCATTTATCCGTCGGTGAAGCAGCTGGCCGCGGCCAGCCCGTCCGTAAACGAGCTGCTTGCCTGCCGCAAGCCGTATATGCTGCTGCACGATCCGACGGAAACGCATCAGACGCTCAAAAGCCTGGTTATGGAGCTGGATGGCGCCCGGCGGGACGACGGGCTGATCAACCTGCTCATTTCCCAGCTGCTTGTGCGGGTGGCCCGACTCGCCGCCGAGAAGGAGCGCAGCGGAACGGCCCGGCAAACCGAGCAGTATGTGCGCGCGGCGATCGAATATTTGCACCAGCACTATGACTGCGACATTCAGGCGAGGGACGTCGCAGCCGCGGTCAATCTGCATCCGGTATACCTGCAGCGCATTTTCAAACGGAGTCAGCAGGTTACGATGACGGATTATTTGATCCATCTCCGGATGGAGAAGGCGAAAATGCTGCTTGCCCGCACGGAAATTCCGATCGCGGAGATCGCCGATTACGTCGGCGTGAGCAGCCGGCAATATTTCAGCGAGCTGTTCAAAAAGTCGACCGGCATGACGCCCGCCGCCTACCGGAAATCGATTGAAACGTTCCAGGGCTTCGATAAACAAGTTTCGATTCCCGACAATCCGGGGAAAGAACGGTTGCAAAAATGAAAACGCCTTCCGTCCGCCCCTGCTACAATGGGGGTATCAAGCGGTCCGATGTCCGCGGGATGAATCGAGAAGGAGGGTTTTTCATGTCGTTCAAGGTAACGTTTATCGGGGCGGGCAGCATCGGCTTTACGCGCGGCCTGCTTCGCGATCTGCTTGCGGTTCCGGAGTTCCGGGGGATCGAGGTTGCTTTTACGGACATTAATGCGCACAACCTGGACATGGTGACGCAGCTGTGCCAGCGCGATATCGACGCGAACGGGCTCGATATCAAGATTCAGGCGACGCTTGACCGCAGGGAAGCGCTGAAGCGGGCGCGGTACGTCTTCTGCGTCGTCCGCATCGGCGGGCTGGAGGCGTTCCAGCACGATGTCGACATTCCGCTCAAATACGGCGTCGACCAATGCGTCGGCGATACGCTGTGTGCGGGCGGAATCATGTACGGCCAGCGCGGCATCCCCGAGATGCTGAACATTTGCAAGGATATCCGGGAGGTCGCGGAGCCGGATGCGCTGCTGCTCAATTATGCGAACCCGATGGCGATGCTGACCTGGGCGTGCAACAAATACGGCGGCGTACGCACGATCGGCCTTTGTCACGGGGTGCAGGGCGGACATCGTCAAATCGCCAAGGCGTTCGGCCTCGAGAAGAAGGACGTCGATATCATTTGCGCGGGCATCAACCATCAGACCTGGTACATTCAGCTGAAGCATAACGGCGAAGACTTGACCGGCAAGCTGCTGGAAGCCTTTGAGCGTCATCCCGAGTTCAGCAAAACGGAGAAGGTCCGCATCGACATGCTCCGCCGCTTCGGCTACTATTCGACCGAATCGAACGGGCATCTTAGCGAATACGTGCCGTGGTACCGCAAGCGTCCCGATGAAATCATGGACTGGATCGATCTGGGCACGTGGATCAACGGCGAAACGGGCGGGTATCTGCGTGTCTGCACCGAAGGCCGCAACTGGTTCGAGACCGATTTTCCGAACTGGATGAAGGAAGATCCGGTGAAATACACGCCCGAAAATCGCGGCGAGGAGCACGGCTCTTACATTGTAGAAGGCCTCGAGACGGGGCGCGTCTACCGCGGCCACTTCAACGTCGTCAATCGCGGCGTCATCTCGAACCTGCCGGACGATGCGATCATCGAAGCGCCCGGCTACGTCGACCGCAACGGTATCAGCATGCCGCATGTCGGCGATTTGCCGCTCGGCTGCGCGGCGGTCTGCAGCGCCAGCATTTCCGTCCAGCGATTGGCGGTGGAAGCGGCCGTTACCGGGGACGACAAGCTGCTGCGCCAGGCGTTTATGATGGATCCGCTGGTTGGCGCGGTCTGCAACCCGAAAGAAATTTGGCAGATGGTCGACGAGATGCTCGTCGCCGAAGCGAAGTGGCTGCCGCAGTACGGCCCGGCGATCGAGGAAGCGGACAAGCGGCTTGCGTCCGGCAATCTGCTGCCGACGCGCGAAGGGTACCGCGGCGCAGCGCGGCTGAAGACGAAGTCGGTCGAGGAAATGATGGAAAACCGCGAAGCGGCCAAACGCAACGCGGGCGAATCGGACAAAGCGGCCGAGCGTCCGGCTGCGGCGCATTAAGCATTCGGGAACGCTCGTCATCAGGTTCTGCCGCAGCTTCTCCATGATGCGGCCAAGCGATTTCGCGCTTAAACAAAGGCAAACCTCCCGGTTCGTCCGGAAGGTTTGCCTTAATAAGCTCGTCTTGTACGAGATGTTTCGTTTAGCCGACGCGGCGCGCCGTCGTATAGTGTTTGCTCCACCAGCCGGATCTGATGCTCGAAATCGTCACGCCCGGCTTGCCGTACGTGTGCATAATTTTACCGTTGCCGATATAGACCGCGACATGGTGAATCGGCTTGTAGAAAAAGACGAGATCCCCAGGCTTCAAATTGCTGCGCGACACATAACGGCCGGCCTTGGACTGCGCTTTGGATGTGCGGGGCAGATAAATGCCTTTTTTGCCGTATATATATTTGGTAAACGAAGAGCAGTCGAACGTCCTCGTTTGGCCGACGGATGCGCCGAATCTATAAGGTGTCCCCAAATATCGTTTGCCTAAGGAAATAATACTGCTGGCTTTCGATGCGGTTGTCGCGTGCGCTTTGGGGGCTTGTCCGACCGCCGCACCTACTATCAGCATCATAAAGCTCAGCGAAAATACAATTGCGCGTGTTGTCCACTTCTTGGTGTTCATCGTTTTCCTCCCATGTTGTTATACTTGCATGCAAGTTATGAAAAACGTATCAGCGCTTGCAAAAATAGTATAACATGGGCTATGTTTTCCATGATTTACCGATGAGCGCCCCATCCTGCTTTTGACAAGGCTTTCATAGCGATTATTAGAAAAAGATTAAAAAACAGCCTTTAATTCTAATGGACAAAAGCTGGAGCTGCCATTATAATAATGGCTTTTTGGCGAAAATTTTCCTGCGGATATTCGGCTGCGCCGGGAGAAGGCATGGAGCACCTGCTTGCGGATGCGTTGCAGGCAAGCGCAAAATGGGCGTAATCCGGGGGTGAGCCTGCGCGGACGGAACGGAGAGCGAGAGACCCGGAGTTATATAGAAAGAAGGCTTCAGACCCTTGGACTGGGCCTGAAGCCTTCTTTTTCATTTACGGGGTGCAAGCCGGTTTATCGTTTCGGATACAGCGGATAATCGACCTTGGCCGGAACGTCGATCAGCAGCATGCGCACGGCGTCCGAACCGCCGGCTTTCACTGTGACTTCGGCGGTTTCGCCGGCGTTTACGACGATAAAGTCGCGGTGCTTGAAAGGCGTCGGCTCGGCTTCGCCGTTCGTCCACTTGCCGCCGCCGCGGACGGCAAGCGCCGCGAGCGTACGGCCGGCCTGGACGGGGTGGCGCCAGCTGTGGCCGGACTCGATCGTCACATCCCACATCCGGGCGTCGACCGCCAAGCGGATGGGAGAATCCCCGCCCAGCACGGTTTTGACGACGGCGCCGTCCCGCTCATCGACCGGGAACGCTTCGTGTTCGTATTGGCGGTACGTCGGCTCCGTCTGCAAGGCCTTCTCGATGTGCGGCTCGAACCAGATCTGGAACCCTTCCATATCCGGACCGATGAATCGTTCTTCGTGGCTGACGCCGGAGCCGGTCTGCATGACCTGGGCGCCGCCCGCGCCGACCGTGCTCCGCGTCCCGAGCGTGTCGCCGTGCTGTGCCTCGCCCCCGATCACATAGGTCATAATTTCGAAAGCCTGATGCGGATGGAGCGGAATGTAGCCCTCTTTGTCGGCCTCTGCCCAAGCCCAGTAGAAGAGCGGGCCGATGCGCTTCACGGCCGAGCCTTCGCCCGGGAAGCCGATCGGTTTCTGTTCGCGGATTTTGCCGCCGTCAAATGCGCCTTTTGCTTGCAGCGAAGGACCGTAAATTAACGTTTGCATGGTGCTTTCCCCCTATCGATCAGCCGATCGCGTACTCGCCTGCACCGATAAACGCAAGGGCGAGCGAAATTGCGATCAGGACCAGATTGTATTCGATGCCGTTCGAAGTGACCCAGAAGCCGTTTTTGCCGTGAACCTTCACAATCGCGCCGAGCATGAGGATTACGATCAGCGCGGCGGCCACCGGCATCCATAGACCGAGAAGGAACAACAGACCGCCGGCCATTTCGAACAAACCGACGACGAATGCAGCCATGACGCCGGGCTTGACGTTGATCGAATCGAACCAGCCGCCCGTTCCTTTCAATCCGTAGCCCCCGAACCAGCCGAACAGCTTTTGAGCGCCATGCCCGATAAACAGAATGCCCAAAATAACTCGAATGATCAATAAACCGATGGAAAGACCCATGATAAACGACCTCCAATAAATTAGTTTTAAGTTTCTTAAATTTAAGATATTTGGTCTGAAAAAGGAAGCAGCCGCCGGCCGGTTTCGTTTCCGGCTACGAGAAGCTTCCCTGGGCGGCAAGGCCCAGCTTTTTGAGCAGCGCGATCGCTTCGGCTCGTTCCTGCGGCGTCAATCCTTCCGTCGCTTTGCGTATGGCATCGGTATGCTGCGGGAACACATCGTCGAGAAACTGCCTGCCCTGCGCCGTTATTTCCGCAAAAATAACCCGGCGGTCCGTGGGGCAAGCGACGCGGCGTACGAACCCTTTTTTCTCGAGCTTGTCGACGACATACGTAATGTTGCCGCTCGACATCAAAATTTTCTCGCCGATCTGCTGCAAAGGCTGTTCGCCTTTATGGTACAGCAGTTCCAGCACGCCGAACTCGGTGGGGTTTAGGCCGTAGCTCTTAATATCCTTCTGTGCATGCGCCGCGACCCACTGATAGGCTCTCGATAATACGACGAACAGCTGCAGCGCGTTGTCCTCGGCATCCGGAGTCGCCATGGTGATCACCTCCAAACATCTTTAAATTAATTATCTTAAATTGAATATAATTCAATCCAGGAAAAATGTCAAGCGTATTTTTAATTGTCCGGTCCATTTATTATTTTGTCAAACGGTTGAATCGTAAATCGAGCTTCTATATACTAGGAGCAGATACACGTCGTATGTGACTGGCGTAACGTGGCGAACCACGGGGGAGCATACGAGCGGACGAACGTGCCGAACGCCTGGGCGAAGTATCCGGTTCAAGCAGCATTTGCGCTGCCGCCGGGTGCTTTTTTTCGTCTATAGGAATGTTTTTTGCTCGACTGATTACGCACACGTCCGGGAGGGAAAAACGATGGTTGACATGTTGAAAGCAAAGCCATTGGCCGATGCTGCGCAGTCCGAAGTCGCCGCAGGCGCAGCCAGGTGGAGGGAGAAAGGCGTCGTGCCCGGCGTCGGGGCGCTGCTGGTCGAAGGCGATCCCGCTTCCGCTTATTATGCGGGGGCCAAGCGGAAAATGGCGGAGAAGCTCGGCATTCGCTTCGAGCTGCTTGCCTTTAACCGCGGCGTGACGGAGGAGGAGCTGCTTGCGGAAATCCGCCGCTTGAACGAGGACGGCGGCGTGCACGGCATCATGCTGGAGCTGCCGCTGCCGAAAACGGTAAACCCGCGGAGGCTCGCGGAGGCGATCGACCCGCTGAAGGACGTCGACGGCATTGCGCCGGCGAACGTGCAGGCGTGTTTAACCGGAGAGCCGGGGATCTATCCGGCGACGCCGCAATCGTGTATTCGCCTGCTGCACGGTTACGGTTATTCGCTGCAGAGAGCCGATGTTGTCGTCGTCGGCCGGGGCGAGACGGTCGGCCGGCCTCTCGTCCCGATGCTGCTGCGCGAGCAGGCGACGGTGACCGTCTGCCATTCGCGCACGAAGGATCTGGCTTCGCATGTCCGCCGGGCGGACATCGCGATTGCCGCCGCCGGCGTGCCCAACCTGATCACGCCGGAAATGACCCATCCCGGGCTCGTCCTCGTCGATGCGGGAATTAATGAGAAGGCGGACGGCGGCGGGATCACGGGCGATGTCGCGCCGGAAGCGGCCGCGCTGGCTGCCGCGGTTTCGCCGGTGCCCGGAGGCGTCGGCACGCTGACAACCGTCATTTTATTCGAAAATGTGCTTCGGGCGCTGGAGCTGCAGGAGCTTGCGGGGAGGCTGGCGAAATGAGCGATACGAAGGCGGCAAGCGAATTCGATTGGACCGTCCGGACCTTTTTGCAGGAGGCGGCATCGTCCTCGCCGACGCCGGGAGGCGGAAGCGTTGCGGCATTGGCGGCTGCGCTCGCCGCATCGATGGGCTCGATGGTCGCGAGGCTGACAAGCGGCCCGAAATATGAAGGCGCACAGGAGACGGCGCAGCGGATCGCCCGCGATATGTCGCAGGCGATCGTCCGCTGCGAAGCGCTGTCCGCCGCCGATATCGCGGCCTTCGGCGGATATATGCAGGCGCTCGGGCTGCCCCGGTCGACGGAGGCGGACAAGCAGACGCGCAAAGCGGCGATCGCCGCGGCGGCGCTGACCGCGACGGAGGCGCCCATGGCGCTGATCGATCTCTGCCGTCAAATGCTTGAGGCGCTCGAGGAAGCCGCGCAGCTCGTGAACCGGAACGCGATATCCGACTGGGGCATTGCCGCCCTGCTGGCCGAATCGGCCGCCCAGTCCGCTTGGCTGACGGCACTGATCAATCTGCCGTCGCTTGCAGACGCGTCCGCAGCGGCAAATTTCCGCAAGCGCGGTGAAGAACAAGTCGCCGCATGCGTCCGCCTGAAGGATGCGGTCGTCTCGGCAGTCAAGGGGAGGCTCGCGCTGTAGAGCCGCTTCCGGCAATATTCAAGATTGACATTGGCAAATCGCGTTGCTACGATGGTGTAAACACGCGTTCGCACTAGGAGAGGCCGAATACCGAGGTGAAAGATTAGCACATGAATGCGGAACAAATCGCAAAGCTGGCGGGCGTCTCGCGCAGCACCGTCAGCCGGGTCATCAACAACTATCCGAACGTTCCGCCGGAAACGCGGGAGAAGGTCATGCGCGTCATTAACGAGCACAATTACGTGCCGAACGTGTCGGCGCAGGTATTGGCCGGGAAGAAAACGCGCACGATCGGTCTGTTCATGATCGAAAAGTCCGGCCGCGTTGCGGGGGACATCCTGACGAATATGCTGATCGCAAGCGTCATCGAGGAAGCGTCGTCCCATAACTACTTCGTGCTGACGTACATCATCCGGGGCGCAGGCTCGGAGGAGAGCGTCAAAAATGTGACCGACATGTTTTACCAGCGGCGCGTCGAAGGCGGTCTGTTCATCGGGGCGGCGAGCCGGGAGCCCTTCATCTGGCAGCTGGCGGACGAAGGCTTTGAGGTGGCGATCGTCGACCAGCGCCTGTCCGAAGCCGGCGAGAGCAACCGGATCGTCGCCGAGTTCGACAACGAGAAGGGAATGTCGCTTGCCGTACGTTATTTAGCCTCGCTCGGCCATACGGAGATCGGCGTCATCAACGGCGACATGAGCCGGCTTTCCGGGGTGACCAAATACGAAGGATTCCTTCACGCGATGGAGAAATGCTCGCTTCGAGTCCGGCCGGAATGGATCGTGCAGGCGGATTTCAACGAGGAGGCAGGCTATCGGGAGATCGGCCGGCTCGCCGATTCCGGGACGCCGCTGCCGACCGCCTTCATTGCGGCCAACGACAGCGTGGCGTTCGGCGCCATTCGCGCGCTGAATGAGCGCGGGCTGCAGGTGCCGGGCGATATCTCCATCGTCGGCTTCGACAACCATGGGCTAAGCGCGCGGTTTAATCCGTCGCTGACCACGGTCGGCGTCAAGTTCGAATCGATGATGAAACGGCTGACGGCCAGCCTGATCGGCTCGATCGAAGGCACATACGACGGCAGCCGCGTAATCGTCATCGATTGCGAACTGATCGTCCGCGATTCCTGCTCGCCGCCGAAAAGCTGACTCCTGATTCGCCCTGTACCGCGCCTCACTCGCTTGGCCTGCGCGCGTCCGTTAGGCAATGCAACGATATTTCAATCCGGAGGGTGAAGGCAAAAATGGCTAATCCGTTCGTCAATTCGCACGTCATTACGCAAATCGGAATTTTGGTTCACGATATCGAGAAAACGTCGCAGGCGTATGCCGATTTTTTCGGCATCGACAAGCCGCAGTGGTTTTGGACGGATACGGCCGATAAGGCGCAGACGGAATACCGGGGCTCCGGATCGGAAGCACGGGCCAAGCTGGCTTTCTTCAACATGGGCTCGCTGCAGCTTGAGCTGATCGAGCCGGACCGCGAGCCGAGCACGTGGCGAGAGCATCTCGACGAGCACGGCGAAGGCGTCCACCATATCGCGTTTAACGTTAAAGGAATGAAGGACACGGTTGCCGGGATGGAGCAGGGCGGAATGCCGCTGCTGCAAAAAGGCGAATATACCGGCGGACGCTACGCGTATATGGATACGTCGGACTCCCTCAAAGTGATCCTGGAGCTGCTCGAGAACGATTAAACGGTTGTGTACCCATGCGAAGGAGGCATCCGGAACCATGAAGCATATTGCAGCGATTGTCGGCGATTATTACCACGATCCCGCGCTGATCCGCGAGTCGATGGCAGGAGCGCTCGCGCCGTTTGAGCAGGCGGGGCGGATTCGTCTTACGTTTCACGGCGTCGAACAGTTTGAAAGCGTTCTATTATCCGATCCCAGGCCGGACGTTTTCATCTTGTTTAAAGAAAACCGGCTCAATCCTGCGGATGCGCAGGTTAACGAATGGATGACCGCCGCGGCGGAGGAGACGGCGTGCCGGTTCGTCGAGGAGGGCGGCGCCTTCCTGAACTGGCATTCGGGACTGGCCGGCTACGATAAATTCGAACTGCTGAACGACATGCTGAAGGGCTATTTTCGCCACCATCCCGAGCAGGTTTCCGTCCGTTACGACGGCGCGCTCCCGTCCACGATGCAGGAGGACGGCGGCCGGCCGGTGTCGTTCGAAGCGGTGGACGAGCACTATTTCGTCCATTGCCGCGAAGCCGAGACGCAGGTGTTTCTCCGGTCCTCGTCGATCCACGGCAGCGAGCCGGCCGGTTGGCTGCACCGTCATGGACGCGGCAAAGTCATCTGCCTGACGCCGTCGCACACGCGCGCGGCGCTGCTGAGCGGCGGGATGCGCAGCCTTCTGGCCAGCGCGGTGGAATGGTGCCTCGAAGCATAAACGAAAAAGGCGGCGAATCGTCACGATTCGCCGCCTTTTCGCCGGCTAGAGGAGCCCTTGCGGATTACCATGGCATCGGATTGCCTTTATAGTCGAGGTAGATCGGCGTATCCGGCCGGCCCAGCCGCGATTCCAAGACGCTCCAGATCCCCGCTGCCGAATCCGTAGGCTCAACGGTGGCATCCGTGTTCAGCCGGCCGAGCATGTACGAGCGGACGTAACCGGGATGAAAGGCAAACACCTGCACGCCGCGCGGCGAAAGTTCGTTATGAAGCAGCTTCGATTGCATGTTCAGAGCGCTTTTCGACATCGTATAGCCGAACTCGTGCGTCCGTGCGCTGTTCGCGATGCTCGCCGCCTCGGAGGAAATGTTGACAAGCTGCTTCCGGCTGCCGCCGAGCAGCAGATCGATTACCGAATGCGTCACCCGGAGCGGGCCGAAGGCGTTCGTATCCATAATGCGGCGCATATCGTCGAAATACAGCTCGCCGAAAATCGTTCCCGAGCGGTCGAGGAAAATCGCCGCATTATTGACGACGATCTCAAGACGATCGGTTTCGCGCCGGATCGTTTCCGCCGCTTCCGCAACTGACCGGTCGCTCGTTACGTCGAGCGGAACGATGCGCAGGCAGTCCCCGCTTTCCGCCTTCAATTCCCCAAGCTCGTGCCATTCGGGCATATAGCTGCCTGCAAATACGGTAAAACCGTTCCGGATCAAAATCCGGCTCAGCGCAAGTCCAAGGCCTCTGTCGGCACCGGTGACGTAAACATAACGCAAGGCTTCCCAACTCCTTCTTTCGCATCATTGATTTTATGGTAGCCCTTACATCCGCGGACGGTCAACCGGTTTTCGCAAAATACATTCGCCGTACCGGAAACGTCGGCAGCCGGGGCGTTCCTAATCCCGGCTAAGATTAATCCGCGCCGATATATAATGAAGAAACGGTAAAAGGGAAGATGGGCTGACGCTGTCTGCAGAGCCGAAAGCGCTGGGGAGAAGAAGGGACGCGAAGCGGCAGAACGAAGATTCATCATCGGAATGCCGCGGCCCATAGATCAGATGGAAAAGAGTCGAAATGCACGCTCGGAGAGAAAAAACATTATAACGGAATCCCCTTGGGCATCCAACGTTTCTTTTGGAAATGACTGCCGATCTGTGTTTTGATTGTTGTATTCGACCCTTCAGTTGAGGTATTGTTAGTTTATGAGGTTTATCCGGGAGCCGTATTGGGCAAGACAAGCCGTCTCCGGCAGGGGACGCGCTTTCACCTGCTCCGGCTGAAGGCGTTTGCGAAACGGGCGTCATCGTTCGCGGGAAGGTCGGGTGTTTCCAAACAGATGGAATTGTTTTTATTGCTGCTCGAAATCATACTGGTCAATTTGGTGCTGAGCGGGGACAACGCGGTCGTCATTGCGATGGCCTGCCGGAACCTGCCGATCGAAACGAGGCAGAAGGCCGTCTGGTGGGGGGCGCTCGGAGCCGTCATTTTGCGGATTATTTTGACGGTTGTCGCGCTTTATTTGCTGCAAATCCCGTTTATCCAAATTATCGGAGCGGCGCTTCTGTTCTTTGTGGCGGTGCAGCTGCTGAAGGACGACGGTGAAAGCAAACAGATCGAAGGAGCGGCATCGCTCTGGAAGGCGATCCGCATCATTTTGACGGCCGATTTCATCATGAGCCTGGACAACGTGCTTGCCGTCGCATCCATTGCGAAAAACAATATTTGGATTATTGCCGCGGGGATCGCGATCAGCATTCCGCTCATCGTATGGGGAAGCCAATTGATCATGAAGCTGCTGAACCGTTTTCCGGTGCTGGTCTATGTCGGAGCCGGCATTCTCGGGTATACGGGGGGCGAGATGCTGGAAGAGAGCGAACGGCTGCTGAACGGTCTGCAGGCGATCGCCGGCGGGTGGGCGGAATATGCGTTTCCGGTCGTTTGCGGCGTGGCCGTCATTGTGACGGGTTATCTGCTCCAGAAGCGGGCGCACCGGCATGTGGCGCAGGAATAGGATTCCAGTCAAAAGCAGATATATAATAGAAGAGATTTTTTTTAGCCGGCCGTCCGGGACCAAGCGCACGTTTCACGAAGCGCTTGGTCTCTTTATTTTGCTGACGGCTAGGGCGTATCGCCGATGCGGCGGATCGCTTTCCGTTTCTGGACGTCCAGCGGCTCCGGGACAAAATCACCGCCTGCAAACTGGTGCTTCACGAGCGTGTTAAACGAATCGAGCCATGGGGTCAGGGAATGGCCGAGCCTGGCTTCCTGCTGATATTGGACCAGATGATTCAGAAACTCCATGTTGGCGGAAATATGCACTTCCTGGACGACGGGAGCAAGCCGTCTGATGGTGGTGGCGATCGTCTGCTTCAGCTCGCCGGACAGCTGGTTATGATCGTTCACCGTCAAATTCGAATTGTACGGGGTGGCGATCCGCTGGTTGTTCCAATACGGGCTGCCCGTATCGTTATTGTAAACGCCCTCGGTCGTCCCGGTATTGTCCTGCTCCCGCGTGCCCGGGCCGCCGGTTCGCTTCGTTCCGACCGCCGTATGGTCGAGCGTGATGCCGACGTAAGCATTTTTGTCGGTCAGAAACACGAGCGCGCTGGCGACGCCCGGCAGATCGTAAACGTCCGTGGACAGCTGCGAGCTGTATTCGAACCAGGCGTTGTCGTGCTGGCCAGGAATGCCGCTCATCGTTCCGTACATGCGCGCGCCCATCGTTTTCGGGTCCCGTTTCTGCTGCGACCCGTAATCGAACGTGCTGTTCTGCGACCACCGCTTGTAATTGCAGCCGCTCGTGCCGACCGCCGCCGCAACGGCCAGACAGACGGCAAGCGCGCGGACTGCTGCTCGCTTTCTCATGCTGATTGGCTCCTTCCCTGATAATACTCTTAGCATGAACGGCAAATGATGAAATATGCGCCTTTCGAACATACATAAAGAACCATGGTTTTTGCGCACAATGAAGGGTAGAGATGGAGGAAAAACGGAGGAGAAGGGCAACCGAAAAAGCTGATAAAATAAGGAGTTTGACAGCTTTGAGAACAATTTGTGAACTCTTCTAGGAACATTGACAAAAAGCACCTGCAACTTTATATTTAATAAGGTGATTGGATTGCGGGAGTTGTCTGCACATCTGTGAATGAACGCAGCTGGCCTTAATAAAAGCCATCTTGGACTGCTGCGAAAACGTCTAAAGTGGGGTTGATTGATGATGAATCGGTGGCGCGTTCTAAAACGGCTTCTTCCTCTTCTGGCCGGAATGGTGTTGCTGCTGTCGGCTTGCGGACGAGCCGACTTGTCGGTGCTCAGGCCGCAGGGGCCGGTTGCCGAAGAACAATTTAAACTAATGAAACTGGCGATAATTATTATGGTTATTGTCGTCGTCGTCGTGTTTGCAATCGCTTTTTATGTTATCGTCCGTTTTCGCCGCCGTCCCGGCGACAAGACGATACCGAAACAAGTGGAAGGCAATCACAAACTGGAAATTATGTGGACCGTCATCCCGATCATTCTGCTGATCATCCTCGGCGTGCCCACGATTCAGTCCGTTTTCGGACTCGCGAAAGACTACTCGAAAGATCCGAACGCTATTCAGGTCAAAGTTACAGGTCATCAATATTGGTGGCAGTTTGACTATACAAAGCTGGGCATACATACTGCCCAGGAGCTTGTCATTCCGAATGACGCCGTGATCTCGGTCGAAACGGAAACGGCCGACGTGCTTCATTCCTTCTGGATTCCTTCGCTGGCCGGCAAAACGGACGCCAACCCGGGCGGCTCGGTGAACAGGATGTATTTCAAAGCTCCGAATACGGGTGTTTACCTCGGCAAATGCGCCGAGCTTTGCGGACCTTCTCACGCATTGATGGATTTTAAAGTGAAAGTCGTCGACCGCGCTTCCTTCGATCGCTGGGTCGCTGCCATGAAGACGCCTACACCGATGCCTTCGGATCCGGCTGTTGCCGATGTGCTGACGCAGCAGTGCCTGACTTGCCATGCCATTGACGGAACGCAGGGAGGCGCTTTCCCGAACCTGGCCGGAATCGGCGGCAAACAGGCGGTTGCAGGCATTCTGCTCAATACGGATTCTCCGAAATACCAGAACGAGGGCACCGTTGAAGACAATCTGAAAAGATGGATTCGCGATCCGCAAGCCGTCAAGCCCGGCGCAAAAATGCCGAAAGTGGACTTGACCGAACAGCAGATCGACGGCCTTGCCAAATATTTGGCGAGCTTAAAGCTTAATTATTAATTCACTTGCGGACTGAAGGGGGTACCTACCTTGGCTCATGCTCATGAGGTTAAACGGTATCGCGGCCTGATGGATTGGCTGACGACCGTTGACCATAAAAAAATCGGCATTCTGTACTTGATTTCGGGCGGCTTTTTCTTCCTGGTCGGCGGCTTGGAAGCGATTATGATCCGGATCCAGCTGTGGCAGCCGGAAAATCATTTCGTCAGTGCGGACACATACAACGAACTGCTTACGATGCACGGTACGACAATGATCTTCCTTGCGGCGATGCCGATGATTTTCGCGTTGATGAACGCGATCGTGCCGCTGCAAATCGGAGCGCGCGACGTCGCCTTCCCGTTTGTCAACGCCATCGGTTTCTGGACGTTTTTCGCGGGCGGCGTGCTGCTGAACGTCAGCTGGTTTACCGGCGGCGCTCCTGACGCGGGCTGGACGTCTTACGTACCGCTTGCAACGGATGCGTTTAACGGCGGGAATGTACACGGCGTCGATTATTATGTCGTCGGGCTTCAGATTGCCGGTATCGGGACGCTGGTCGGCGGCATTAACTTCCTTGCCACGATTATTAACATGCGTGCCCCGGGCATGAGCTTTATGCGCCTGCCTTTGTTCACTTGGACGGCATTCATTACGTCGGCGCTCATTCTGTTCGCTTTCCCGGCGCTTACGGTCGGTCTTGTGGCGCTTATGTTCGACCGGTTGTTCCATGCAAATTTCTTCGAAGTATCAAACGGCGGTAATGCCGTATTGTGGGAGCATATCTTCTGGATCTTCGGACACCCTGAAGTTTATATTCTGATTCTGCCCGCTTTCGGCGTTATTTCCGAAGTGGTCAGCACCTTCTCGAGAAAGCGGTTGTTCGGTTACAGCTCGATGGTGTTCGCCACCGTCCTAATCGGGTTTCTGGCGTTCATGGTTTGGGCGCACCATATGTTTACCACCGGTCTCGGCCCGGTTGCCAACTCGCTCTTCTCCATTGCGACCATGCTGATCGCGGTGCCGACCGGCATTAAGATCTTTAACTGGCTGTTTACGCTCTGGGGCGGATCGATTCGATTCACAACCGCCAACCTGTTCGCGGTCGGTTTCATTCCGACCTTCGTTATGGGCGGGGTTACAGGCGTTATGCTGGCTTCCGCGCCGGCCGACTACCAGTATCACGATACGTATTTCGTCGTTGCTCACTTCCACTACGTCATCGTCGGCGGCTTGATTCTGGGCCTCTTCTCGGGCCTGCATTACTGGTGGCCGAAAATGTTCGGGCGGATGCTTAATGAGACACTCGGCAAATTGACGTTCTGGTTTTTCTTTCTCGGCTTCCACCTGACCTTTTTCGTGCAGCATTTCCTCGGCTTGATGGGGATGCCGCGCCGCGTATGGACCTATTTGGACGGTCTCGGCTTTGACGATTTGAATATGATCAGTACGGTCGGCGCCTTCCTGATGGGGCTCGGCACGATTTTCTTCCTGATCAACATCGTCACTTCGGCGGCGAAGCCGCGGGACGCAGCCGACGATCCGTGGGAAGACGGACGCACGCTGGAATGGACGATTCCTTCTCCGGCGCCGGAATACAATTTCGCGCAGACGCCGCTTGTCCGCGGGTATGACGCCTATTGGAAAGAAAAAATGGAAGGCAAAAATGCGATGACGCCTGCGGAACCGCTCGGACCGATTCATATGCCTTCCCCGTCGATTCTTCCTTTGATTTTGTCGATCGGCTTGTTTATCGGCGGTCTCGGCTTTATGTATCATCACACGATCGTCGGCATCATCGGGCTGCTCATCACGTTCGGCTGCTTGTTCACGCGCTCGTTGATCGACGATCACGGATTTCATATCGAGCCGGATGAGCTGCATGACAAGGGGGTAAAAGCATGAGTGCACACTCGCACGCAGACGGACAGTGGCCCCATGAGCCCGAGAAAGCGACGCTGGAAGGACGCAATAAAGTGCTCGGCTTCTGGTTGTTTCTGGGAGCCGAAACGGTTCTGTTCGGAACCTTGTTTTCCGCCTTCCTGGCGCTTCGCCATCAGGTAGGCGAAGGCAACCCGACACCCAATGAATTGTTTGAGCTGCCGATGGTTGCCGCAGCAACGGTTATCCTGCTCGTATCCAGCTTGACCAGCGTCTTCGCCGTTCAAGCGATGCATTTGAACAAGGTTAAACCGATGCTGATCTGGCTGCTCGTTACGATTGTGCTCGGACTCGGATTTCTGGGGCTTGAGATTTACGAGTTTACCAATTACGTGAAGGAAGGCCACAAGTTTACGACCAGCGCGTTCAGCTCTTCGTTCTATACGCTGGTCGGCTTCCATGGAGCCCACGTGGCATTCGGGGTTCTCTGGATCGGCTTGCTCATTATGCAAATCGCCTTTAAAAAAGGTCTCACCGTAACGACCGCTTCGAAGGTGTATGTGGCCGGAATTTATTGGCACTTTATCGACGTCGTGTGGGTATTCATCTTCACCGTCGTTTACTTGATGGGAAAGGTGGGCTGACCGGTGGCAAACGAGCATACGGCTGCTGAAGAGCGGAGCCGGCATCAAAGGCATGAAGGCCCGCAAAAGCATATCATCTCGTTTATTCTGTCGATCATCCTGACGGTCATCGCATTCTCGGCGGTTGCCGCAGGCGAAGTGAACGAAACGTTTACGTATATTATTCTGATCGGCATGGCGATCATTCAAGTCTTCGTCCAAATGGCATTCTGGATGCACATGAAAGACCGGGGCCATGTTTTCCCGATCTTCGGCATTCTGATGGGTGTCTGCGTTGTCTTTACGATTGTCATAATGGCAGAGTATTGGGTTTGGTGGTAAACCGCATTCGAAATTGAAGAGAGGGAGGTCCTTTACGGCCCTCTCTTTTTTGCAAGTCACCAGTCTATATGGCGGAAGGGGGAATCCAGGATGCTTGGATTGCAATATTTCAGCTTTGATGCAATCTGGAGCCCGATCTTTTTGTTTGTTATGGTCGCGATTGGGATCGGCTATTTCTACCTGGCCGGACCGTGGAGGCTGAAGCATGCACCTGAAGCGCCTGCGGTAACCGCCGGCCAGAAGATCTGGTTCGTTTGCGGCGCGACGTTGTTTTATTTTGCGCAGGGCGGACCGCTCGATTTGCTCGGGCATCTGTTGTTTTCGTTCCATATGACGGATATGGCGATCTCCTATTTGATCGTGCCGCCGATGCTTTTGCTCGGCATACCCGAATTTATGTGGAGGGCCGCCTTTGGAAAGCCGTTTTGGCGAAGACTGAATCTGCTTATGCATCCCATTCTGACGCTGCTGCTCTTTAATATGCTGTTCTCGGTCTATCATATGCCGCAAATCCACGATTACGTCATGGTTCATTTTGCGGTACACCGCTTCTATTACGGCTTGCTGCTTGTCACTTCGGTTATGATGTGGTGGCAAATCGTATGTCCCGTGAAAGATTGGAACCGGTTGACTGATTTGCGGAAAATGGCTTATGTGTTTGCCAACGGCATGCTGCTCAGTCCAGCCTGCGCATTGATCATTTTCGCAGGTTCGCCGATGTATTCAACGTATAATGACCCCGAAGCATGGGCGAAAGCGATGGGATATTGCGTTGCCGGCGATCCGAGCGCGCTGCTGGCGCTATTCAAAGGCCCTTCATTCTTCAGCCTGATGTCCCCGCTGGAAGATCAGCAACTCGGCGGAATCATCATGAAGCTGGTCCAAGAAATTATGTACGGCGCGATTCTGGCTTATGTGTTCTTTCATTGGTTCAAACGGGAGCACCGCGATTCGGACGATGTATTGCCGGAGCACGGCACGACGGGTACGGCCGGCGCGAACTGACCGTTTAGTGGCTGAAAGCCGCAGCATTTTACTCCGAAAGTGAATTGGTGGGATTGGGATGTCGATTTACACCGTTTTGCCAACCATTAGTACGTCCTTCATCGTCATCAGCGCAGTGCTGGTCGCGATCGGGTGGAGCTTGGCGATTCGCAGGAAGCTGGATGCGCATAAAAAAGTAATGCTGACGGGCGCTGTCTTTGCCCTTTTGTTTTTCATCGTATATGCGTCGCGCACGGCCTTTGTCGGGAACACGGATTGGGGCGGTCCGGAAAGCCTGAAGCCCTATTATATGACGTTCCTGTTTTTCCATATTGTATTGGCAACGGTCGGAGCCGTCTTCGGCATCACCACCATTACGCTCGCCTTTCGCAGCCGGTTTGCGCGGCATCGTAAATGGGGCCGCGTGACGTCGATCATTTGGTTCTGCACGGCCATTACCGGTGTGATGGTTTACGTGCTGCTGTACATGCTTTATCCGGGCGGACATACGAAGCCGATGCTGGACGTTCTGTTCGGCTGACTTGGAATCGGGAGAATGGCCGGATGATAAGGTTTTGAAAAAGAAAGCTGCTGAGCTGTCGGGCGAATGCCCGGCAGCTTTTTTGCTTTCGGCGGCGGTTAACGAGTCCATGCTCATTACTTCGGCGGTAAAATGCGGTTAGTTAAGACATTTACCCGTTGACAAACGGAAGGGAGCGTCCTTATACTGTGTATAAGGATATATACAGTATAAAGACTGGAGTGAAGCCGGCATGACCGATTGGCAGGGCGCTTGGGCGCTGTTCAAGCACGAGCTGCGCCACTCACTATTGGGCTTGCTCATTACACTGCTGTTTTTCGTTTATATGGCGGTTGTCGTCTCGCCGCTGCTGGACGGGATTGCGGAGCATAGCGACTATTTGCGCGGGTTTGGATGGGCGGGCGATTTTGTTTATTTGACGCTCCTCCCCAACATGGGATTTATGATGAGCGCAAACCGGATGCGGTATTGGAAGACGGACTTTTTTTCCCGCAAACTCGCTTATTGGAGGATTCTTTCAATTGGGATGAACAGCATCGTAATGGCTCGGATTCTGATGCTGCTGGCTGTGATGGTAACGGTGGGCCTGTTCTATTTCACGCTTCAATATGCGATACTGAGCGAGCTGCGAAGCTTGATGAGCATGGGAGAATATGCGGCGTTTGCTTGTACTTGGCTGGGGTATGCACTGCTTGCCGGTTCAACCTATATGTATTTCGAGCAAACGTGCAAAGGCAAAGTGTATTTGATCGTTTGTTTCAGTTATCTCGGTTTATATGTCGTATTGACGGGAATATTCGCCTTAACGGGCACGTCCGTTTTGGAATGGACGATAGAGGCGGTCAGGGATGGCAACCGGGTGCCGTCGATCGTGATGCCGCTCGCGGGGTTCGCTTTCTTGGCCATAACGGGCGCCATGGTTCGAAAGCGGCTCGCGGCACGAAGCCTGTTGGACTAAAAAAGTAGGTGAGCGCGGTGTGGATACCGATCCAAATTAACGAGCAGAGCGCGGAACCGCTGTATTATCAAATCGAGGTGCAGCTGCGCGCGCTGATCGTCAGCGGACAGCTGGCGGAAGACACGCTGCTGCCTTCGATCCGAGAATTGGCGCAAGGGCTCAAATGCAGCGTCATTACGATTCGCCGGGTTTATCAGGATCTGGAAGCGGAGGGGCTGCTGCGAACGCGGCAGGGAACCGGAACGTTCGTCGCCAAGGTGGGAGGCGAGCTGCGGGATAAACACCGGCTGGCAGCCGTGACGGAGGCGTTCGAAGCTGCCGTCGACGCCGGGCTCAGGGTGCAGTGCTCGGATGAAGAGATGCTCGGCATTTTGCAGGAGCTGCTTCGTCGTAAGCGGAATCCGGATGCGGGTATGCCGGGAGGAGGGGGATGAACGTGGAACCAATGGCGGTACGTCTCGAAAACGTGAGGCAGTCGAAGGCGCATTTCGAACTCGGTCCGTTCGATCTGGAGATCCCGAAAGGAATCATTACCGCGATCGTCGGCCCGAACGGCTCGGGGAAAAGCTCGCTTTTCCGGCTCATGCTCGATTTGACGAAACCGGACGCCGGGCGGATCGAGCTGCTTGGAGAGACGGTGGGGAGCGGCGACGACCGCCTGCTGAAGCGCGGGTATGTGCCCGAACAGGCCGACGATATGGAGGATCATCTCCGGGGCGAGCAGAAGGCGGCGTTCATCCGGCAGTGGTATCCGGGATGGGATTCGGGGCGTTTTCGGGAGCTGCTGCGGTTGTTTGAAATCGATCCTTCGATCCGGCTCGGCAAAATGTCGAAAGGGATGCGCCGGAAATTCGATCTTGCGCTCGCGATGGCGCATCATCCGGAGCTGCTGCTGCTTGACGAGCCGTCGTCCGGACTCGATCCGATCGCCTGGAAAACGATGATTGGGCTGCTTCATCGCGATATGGAAGGCGGAGAACGAACGGTTCTGATGAGCTCGCATATCGTGGAAGAGGTGCGCAGACTGGCCGATTATATCGTCTTTATCGTGCAGGGACGCGTGCTGGGCCTATTCGAGAAGGATGAGCTGCTCGAATCGTGGTACGCGATCTATGCCGAGACGGACGCGGCGCCGGATTGGACGGATATGCCGGGTTATTGCGAGGCGGAGCCTGCCGGCGGCACGAGGTTCCGGCTGGTGACGAGCGAGGCCGCCCGGGCGGAGGAGTGGTTAGCGAGCCGCGGCGTTCGGATAGCGGGCAGACAAAAGCTCGAGCTCGACGAGATTTTGCTCGTTTTGCAAGAACGGGAAAGGCTGCGTATCCGCTCGTGAGCTGCGTTTTGGAAACGAGAGAGAGGGGAGAACGATGATGAAGACTTTGAAGGTGGAGCAAATTGTGAAGCAGTACGGAGACAAGACGGCTGTAAACGGCATCAGCTTCGAGGTGGAGGAAGGAGAAATATACGGCCTGCTCGGCGCGAACGGTGCCGGTAAAACGACGACGATGCGGATGGTGCTGGGCCTTATTTATCCGGACGGAGGAAGGGTTTTATACGGCGGGAAGCCTTACGGGAAGGAGCAGCTGCGAAGCCTCGGTTATTTGCCCGAGGAGCGCGGGTTGTACCCGAAAATCAAGGTCAGCGAGCAGATCGTCTATCTCGGCCGGCTGCGCGGCATGACCCGCAAGGATGCGGAGCGAAATTTGAAGCGCTGGCTCGAACGGTTCGGCGTGCCGGAGTATTACGACAAGCGGGTCGAGGAGCTGTCGAAAGGGAATCAGCAGAAAATCCAGTTTATCGCTTCGGTCATTCACGAGCCGCGCATCGTCATCATGGACGAAGCGTTCAGCGGGCTCGATCCGGTCAACGTGGAGCTGCTCAAATCGACGGTAAAGGAGCTGCGGGACGCGGGAGCGAGCATTCTGTTCTCGACGCACCGGATGGAGCATGTCGAGGAGCTGTGCCGCAATATTACGATCATGCACAGATCGAACCCGGTGCTGCAGGGCAATTTGAAGGCGATCAAGAAACGTTTTCCGCGCGAGCGCGTCATGCTGGGAACGGAAGGGGAAGTAAGCGGGCTGGAGTCGATTCCGGGCGTACTGCGGACGGTAAGGCACGAATACGGCTACGAGCTGTTCATCGAGCGGGAGGACGCCGGGCGGCGGATCCTGGAGCTTGCCATGCAGCAGACGGAAATCGGGCGGTTCGAGATTATGGAGCCGACGCTGAATGAAATTTTCATTAAAACGGTAGGTGAAAACCATGAATAACAGCTTCCGGACGGTAGTCGGATTCACGGTTCGCAGCAAAATCAAAGGAAAGCCGTTTATCATCACGACGATTATTTTGGCCCTCATCATGACGATCGGCATCAATCTTCCGTATATCATTTCCCAGTTCAGCGGCGAGCATAAAGCGGCCAGCGTAGGCTATGCGGACAACCCTGCGGACAAAGCCGGTTCGCAGCTGTTTACGGTATCCAGAATGGCGGCTTTACTCGGTGCCTATTACAGCAAGCAGGAAAAGCCGGATGTCCGGCTCGTGCCGATCCCCGCCGGCGGCACGGCGGGGGCGCGGGAGCAGGCGCTGAAGGCGGCGATCGCGGACGGGCGCATCGACGGCTATCTCGATTTCGAGTCCGGGAACGGAGGCTTCCCGGTCGTCCGCTACAAGTCGGAGGACGTAATGGAAAGCCGCATTTCGCAATCGCTCAAAACCGCGCTGCAGGCGGTGAAGACCGAGGCCGTCCTGGACGGGGCGGGGCTTACGGATGAGCAGAAGACGCTGCTGCTCGCACCGGTCGATTTCGATTCGGTGCAAATCTCGACGGCTGCCGGAGCCGGCACCGTAGGCAGCGGGAAGACGACGTCCCAGCAGGGAATGGATATGGTGGTCGTATACGCGATCGTAATCATGCTGTTTATGGCGATTATGACAACGGGGCAAATGATCGCCAGCGAAGTAACGGCGGAGAAAAGCTCCCGCGTCATGGAAATTCTGATTACGAGCGTTTCCCCGCTTACCGGCATGTTCGGCAAAATATGCGGCATGTTTATCGTCGGCATGACCCAAATCGCGATATACGCCGTCGTCATTGCCGTCAATCTAAGCATGCCGCAAAACAACAAGGCGCTCGGTAACCTTAATTTCCATGTGAGCGACATCGATCCGCTGCTGCTCGTATACGCCCTCATTTTCTACCTGACCGGCTATTTCCTGTTCTCGACGCTGTTCGCGGCGGTCGGCTCGATCGTCAGCCGGACGGAGGACCTCGGTCAGGCGGTCATGCCGGTGACGATGCTGGCGCTGGCCGGCTTCTACATCTGCATGTGGGGCGGCTTGCAAAACCCGAACTCGCTCCTTGTCAAGGTGACGTCGTTCATTCCCTTTTTCTCGCCCTACGTGATGGTCACCCGGCTCGGAATGTCGGACCCGCCGGCGTGGCAGGTATGGCTGTCGATCCTCATTTTGCTGATCTCGATTTATATTGCAGGCTGGATCTCGGCCAAAATCTATCGTGTCGGCGTGCTTATGTACGGCAAGCGTCCGAGCATCAAGGAGCTGCGCAAAGCGATGAAGGCCTATAAGCTGTAAGCTTGAACGGACATTCAGGCGTTCTCAAACGATTCCATTATGCCTTCAATTTGAGAAGCCCATCGTCCTGAATGATCGTATTGACCTTCAGGTTCAGCTGCATGCCCGGATAATAGTCCGTTCTCCAATCTTTCAGGCGGTCGCGCGGAATCCGGGTTCGGAAAAATTGACCCAATCCCAAAATATCGGCTTTTTCGGATTGGATTTTGCGGAACATCCGATTAAACCTGGCCGTCAGCAGCTCGTTGAGCTCGCGGTTGATCACGACCGCGTCAGGGGCTCCTTTGGTCTCCAAAATCGTAACTTTCAGGGTCAGCCTGCTGTTCAAAACGGCTTGTTTCCCCTCGAAAGAAGTGTGGTGTCGCAGGCTTTCCGAGACAATCATGACCGATGCGTGATTCATCACCTCGATTTTGCCCTGCGTGCTGATTCCATTAAAAGCGTTATACAGCAGGGTTTCGTCCGAGTTGATTCTGCCGACCATCTTCCCGTTTTTAATCACGGCCGAGCCGGTGCTGTCAAGGGTTGTCGTTCGGCCGGTCTTGATGATGGGAATGACCACGTCGTGCGTGTAAGAGCCGAGACTTCTGAAAATTTGCCAAACCCGCGTTTGCGCCACCTGCGGGGACCAGCCGGCGTTTTTTCCGAAATAATTATAGATCTCGAGTCCGCTGGTCGTCGAAGTAGACTTTAAGTGATCGAACAGATGCTCCAAATTTTCGTCCGTGACGGCAACGATCGTTTTTGGGGGAATGAAGCGGGAGCGCATAAAGCTCGACACGCTGTCCCCCAGCCCTCGTTCCGCGATTCCCCGTTCGAACACGACGACCTTCAAATGAAGCAGATCGACCTGCATCTCCATATTTTTGCCGATTTGATCGATAATGTCGTTGATGGTCGGTCCCGTTCCGGTAACCACTTTCGTTTCCTCCCGGCCTTGAGTCTTTTGCGGGATCAGGAGATAGATCTTATAACCTCCATCGTTATTTTCTAATCCCATCGCAATCGGCAAGGCGCGGTGATTGATATCCTTGATATCCCAGCATCCGCATAATACGGTCAGAAGTCCCGCCATCAGCAGCATGTTCAGCCCATGGCGAAGAGAATGCTTCGTCATTATGGGCATGCCGCTTCCCTCCGAACATGACGCATTCCCAGAACAAGCGTGGCAACCGGGATGACGGTGACGACATACAGGCGCAGAAACGAATTCCACCACAGCCAACGCTCGATGGAGCTCCAGTCCGGAATTTGCAAGCAAACGATAAACATAACGAGCGTCAGCAGCAGGACGGCCGGTACCGGCCGGACAAACGAAAAACCGCGCCGGAACAGCAGCGTCGTCTTCCATAGAAGCAGGGAAAGGAAGATCAGCACGAAGCCGATCAGACTGATCAGAAAAAACATCGTGACCCGATCGAACATCAGCCAGCTGACATCCACCGTATCGACCGCCGCGATGAATGGAAATTGAAACCGGGATGCTGTGCTTTCGCCGAATGTTAAAAGCGGAACATAGACCGAAATTAAAAACAAAGGAAGAAGCAGCGTGCTGGTCCACATTAGGCTGCGCCGGTTGTAATGCACGTAGGGCGGGATAAAGCCCATGAATAAGAATCCGCCCGTAAAGGCGAATTGGCTGAGCAGGAAAGGACGGCTGATCACGAACGACAGCGCAGCCGTCTTTTTGTCCATTAGCGGAAATATATAGCGCCAATCCGCATTTTGAAAGGAAAGGCAGAAGACCAGCAGCAGAACGGGAAGAAACAGAACGGCGACCAGAAGCGCCGTTCGGAAAAGCGCTTCAACGCCTAAAGCGGAAATAAATGCGGTCACGGCCAGCAGAAGCGCCATAATCGCCCAAAGCGGCGTATTCGCCAGAAATATAAGCGTCACGATTTCGGAGTAAGCGCGGACCGTTATGGTCATGACCACCAGGAAATAGATCGCGACCGGAAGCAGCAGAATAACGGCCAACATTTTGCCGGCACCGAGAAAAATTTCGATGACGCTCCGGTCGCCGAAATAGCTTAGCCCTTTCAAATAGATGCCGATCAAGGCGACATGGCTCGCATAGCCGAGCAGGATCGCGCTCCAGTGGCCGACGTCCAAGCTTGCGATGATATCCATCGGATACGTGAAATAGATAAGCCCGATATGCACCAGGAGATACATGACCATCACCTGCAAACTTTTATCCATGTTTATTCTCCCTTGCTCTCCACCAATACAGATAAGGAATACCGAACGAACGTACGCTGGCCAAATAAGCGCACACGATCACCATGCCGATGAATAGGCCGAGCACGCCGTAGATCGCCGCCAGAACGAGAAACAGATATTTGGGAATGCGGATGGAGATCGCATTATGGAACCCGATGACCGTAAAGCTCGCGATTGTCGTTGCAGCCAAAATAATAATCAGGATATTGCTGACGAGCTTGGCTTGGACGACGGCTTGCCCGAGGATGATGCCTCCCACCATCGTGATGGTGGGTCCGATCGTTTTCGGGAGGCGGATGCTGGCCTCGAGTATCAGCTCCAGGATGAGGAGAAGCAATAGCGTTTCGATCAAGGCCGGATAAGGAACGCCTTCGCGGCTGCCGGCGATCGACATGGCGAGCTCGATTCGCAGCGCCTCGGGATTTACCGATACGAGCGCGACATACAAGCCGGGCATCAGCATATTGGCCAGGACGGCCAAAACGCGCAGCAGCCGAACGGCCGACATGAGCAGCAGCGGGTAATTCCGGTCGTTCTCCGACGCGAACAGGTCCGTTGCCAAGCTCGGCAGGACGATGGCAAACGGAAACCGGTCGAGAAATAAGACCGCCTTTCCTTTTCCGAGCGCGGAGGCGGCATCCTGGGGCATTTCCGTCGTGTTGAAGCGGGTAATGAGCGTCCATACGTTGAACCCGAGCATTTTGGACAATGCGCAGAGGTCGGGAACGTCCCGGTCCAGGCAGGATTCGATTCTCCGCGTCAGCGCATTCAGCAGTGCGGCGTTTGTTTGGCCTTCCATATAGAGCAGCGTGGCGCGCCTGCGCCGGACTTTCCCGAAGCAGTACGACCGGGTGCGAAGCTTATCCGAAAGGAGGTGCTTTTTAAGCATGCCGAGATTGGTATCGAGATCTTCGTTGAAGGCGCTGACTGCGCCGCGCAGCACGTTTTCGGTCATTGGCGCTTCGATGGAACGGGACAGCGTGCGAGTGACGGGTATGATCTTGATGCATAAGCCGGCGTGTTCGGCAATAACGATTACATGACCTTCGGATATCGCCTCGATGACCGCCTGCTCGTCCGGCTCGTTCATACATTCGCCGATGCCGCTTTCCAGCGCGAACAAGGGCCGGTCTGCGGCGATGGCATTCCGGGCCTGCTGTTCAAGCAGCATTACGGTGCGCGGCAAATCGATCAGCGAGGTGTACCCTGCAAGGGTAACCGGATGATGCGTAATGAACATGCGCTGAAGAAACAAATCGGCATCGTGCCGTCTTCTTTCCCGCAAACGGTCGAGCAGCAGCAAGCAAGGTCACATCCCGGATTTTGATAATGCTTCAAGTATTTCCCGTTCACATCCCCGTTAAACTGAAAAACTCCCTTCCGCGCCGCCGAGTAGTTACGATAAGTGCAGAAATGTTGACTTCGTGTCATAGCCTTGCCGTTTGCCAGCCCCCATAATGAGTACTGTAGTACGGAATACTTTGAACTCATGGGGGTTACGAGATGAAAAGCAAACGATTGTTGACCGGGTTGATGATTGTGGCCATGTCGGGATCGATCCTGTCCGCCTGCTCGTCTTCGAAGAACAGCTCGCCTGCAAGCGGCGAAGGCCAGACGAACGCAAGCACCGGCAGTACCACATCCGGAGGAGCGGCAGCCGATCTGAAGGGCGAGATTTCGATCGCGGCCTGGAACGACGCTGCCGATTCGCTTGACGGGGAAATTGCCGGGTTCAATAAAAAATATCCGAACGTCAAAGTGACGGTGCAGCACGTGGACAGCAGCTATACGAAAATCATCCCGCCGCTGACCGCCGGCATGGGCGCGCCGGACATTATCCAGATGCAGCAGCGGGATTTCCCGAACTTCCTGCTCAAATTCCCCGACCAGTTCGTCGATCTGTCGGACAAGCTGATGGCGCACAAGGACGACTTTGCGCAAAATGCCTGGAAGACGGTCGAACAGGACGGCAAAGCTTACGCCATTCCGTGGGATATCGGTCCTTCGGCGGTTTGGTACCGGAAGGATTATTTCGAACAGGCCGGGATCGATCCGAAGACGCTGACGACGTGGGACAAGTTCATCACGGCCGGCAAGCAGCTGCAGTCGAAGCTGCCGAAGGTGAAGATGACCACCGAGGACTTCACGGCAACGGGCGACATCGACGTTTTTTACCAGCTGATGAACGAGCTGAGCGGCGGCTTCTACAACGAGAACGGCGACGTCGATTTCGCCAAGCCGGCCAACATTCAGGCGCTTGAAATGGTGAAGAAATTCAAGGATGAAGGCATCGCCCTGAACACCCCGTCCTGGGACGAGCGAGTAAGGGCGGTCGTTAACGGCGACGTGGCGACGGTCATCTACCCGGTATGGTACGCCGGCACGATCAGCCACCAGGCCGAAGACCAGAAGGGCAAATGGGGCGTCATGCCGCTGCCGGCCTTCACCGAAGGCGGGCCGAACCAGGCGAACTCCGGCGGCTCCGTGCTGGCGATCAGCACGCAGTCCAAAAACAAGGATGCGGCATGGGCGTTCCTCGAATATTCGCTGATGACGAACGAAGGCCAGGACGTTCAGCTGGAGCACGGCCTGTTCCCGTCCTGGAAGCCGTATTATAACACCGCAAACTTCAAAAAAACCGATCCGTTTTTCGGATTTCCGCTAGCCGATTTCTTCGGAACGGTGTCGACCAACATCCCGCCGCTTGATTACGGCGCGCATTTCCTGGAAATCAACACGCCGCTGCAGAGCGCGATCGGTTCCGTCCTGAGCGGCAAAGCCGACATCGAGTCGGCGCTCAAGAAAGCCGACGCGGATGCGGCCAAAGCGTCCGGATTGAAAGCCGCGCAATAACCGGCCCGGCTATGCCGCAAGTTTATTCCCCGGGGAATGGCTGCCTCGGGGAACCTTTTTTAAAGGCGACATACGTTCTTCGTGTCCAAAAGGAGGTCTCCGCGTTGCACACCGATCCGAATCAGCTGACGGCTGGCATACATCCCGCGGCAAAGCGGCGCAAAATCGGTTCGATCCTGATTCCTTATGTATTTATTCTTCCGTTTTTCATTATTTTCGCCGTCTTTATTTTGTATCCGATGATTTATTCGCTGGTGCTCAGCTTCAGCGAGTTCAAATCGGGAGCCACGACCTTCGTCGGGTTCGCCAACTACAAGCAGCTGTTTACGACCGACCTGTTCTGGAAATCGCTCCTGAACACGGGCGAGGTGCTGGTCGTCCAGGTTCCGATTATGCTGATTTCGGCCACCATCATCGCCTCGCTGATTCATTCCAACCGGCTTCGATTTCGCGCCTTGTTCCGGCTGTTCTTCTTCCTGCCGGTACTGATCGATCTGGTCACCTACTCGATTGTCTTCTCGCTGCTGTTCAGCGAAACGAACGGGCTGATCAATTTCGTGCTGCACGCCGTCGGCATCGGCGACATACCATGGCGCTCAAACCCATGGGCGGCAAAGGCGCTCATCATCATCGCCATTACGTGGCGCTGGACCGGCTACAACAGCATCATTCTGCTGTCGGGCCTGCAGTCGGTATCGCGGGAATATTACGAGGCGGCCAATATTGACGGGGCGGGGCCGATCCGGTCGTTCTTCTCGATTACGCTGCCGATGCTGAAGCCGGTGCTGCTGTTCTGCATGATTTTGTCGACGATCGGCAGTCTGCAGCTGTTTACCGAACCGTTTATTTTAACGAGCGGGGGACCCGACAATTCGACCATCACGGTCATTCAATATTTGTATCAAACGGCGTTTACGTCGTTCAACTTCGGCCTTGCGTCGGCGGGCGCGTACATCCTTACCTTTATCATCGCCGCCCTGTCCTATATTCAGATCCGGGTCACCAAGGGAGGGGAATACTGATGGTCAAAGGCATGCGCAGCCAATTTGCCGGACTCGTCACGTATCTGTTCCTGGGCCTTGGCGGCCTCGCGTCCATTTACCCGTTCTATTGGATGCTCACGGCGTCGACGCTGAAGGAAACGGATATTTTCAAAACGCCTCCGCGGATGCTGCCGGAAGGTCGGTTCTTCGCGAACGTCCACAATTTGGCGGAGCAGTGGCCGATTTGGCGGGCGCTGTTCAACAGCTTGTTTACGGCGGGCGTCGTGACGATCAGCATGATCCTGCTGTCCGCCCTCGCCGGCTATACGTTCGCCAAGTTCAAATTTAAAGGCCGGGATATGCTGTTCTATATCGTGCTTATGACGATGATGCTTCCGACGCAAATCTCGCTGATCCCGCTGTTTATCATCATGACGAAACTGGATTGGATCAATACGTATTACGCTTTGATCGTGCCGTTCATGGTCAGCGGCTTCGGCGTGTTCTTCATGCGGCAGCAGATGCTCGCATTCCCCGACGAGCTGATCGAATCGGCCCGGATCGACGGCGGGCGGGAGCTGTATATTTTCGTCCGGATCGTGCTGCCGACAATGAAATCGCCCGCGGCGGCGCTCGGCATCATTACGTTCCTGAACCAATGGGGGAACTTTATCTGGGCGCTCATTACGACGAACGACAAGGAAATGTACACGCTGCCGCTGATGCTGTCGACGATGGTCAGCCCGGGCAACGTCGTGAAATACGGCTCGGTCATGGCCGGTGCGGTAATCGGCCTTGTTCCGATCATCATTCTGTTCCTGTTCTTCCAGCGGCATTTTATTTCCGGCGTATTCAGCGGCTCCGTCAAAGGATAACGGCGGCGCACTTCCGTTCGGTCGGGAACGTCGCCGGCGTTATCGGAAGCGCGCCGCAGCAGGGCTTACGGCAGGAGGAAGATTGCGCGTTCTTCGCCGATGCGCCCGAAATTTGGATGACAGATGAAGCGTTGACCGTCAGTGAAGCTGTGACGGATCTAACCGCCCGCCTTCTTTGCGAAGCCGGGCGTTTTGGCGTTTTGGCGCGATATTCGAAAAAAGATTCCGGAAAAGTATTGATCTCATTTTCGCTCAACATGTATACTAGTCTTATCAGTGAATGAGTAAGCGGTTCCATTGCCGCTCCAGTTCAGCCGACGGGAGATGATGCTGCCAATTGCGGCGGAAAGAACGAATTGCCGAAGCGGCCGGATCGCCCATAGGCGGGCGAATTCTGTTATAACGAACGATCAGCTGTCGTATGCTTTTAAAGCGAGTTTTTGCTCGCAGGATGTTCTTCAGGAAGTATCGCAAAAACTTAAGCGTATGCTTCCGAAGCGAGTTTTTGCTCGCAGGGTGTCATTCAGGAAGTATCGCAAAAACTTAAGCGTATGCTTTCGAAGCGAGTTTTTGCTCGCAGGGTGTCATTCAGGAAGTATCGCAAAAACTTAAGCGTATGCTTTCGAAGCGAGTTTTTGCTCGCAGGATGTTCTTCAGGAAGTATCGCAAAAACTTAAGCGTATGCTTCCGAAGCGAGTTTTTGCTCGCAGGGTGTCATTCAGGAAGTATCGCAAAAACTTAAGCGTATGCTTTCGAAGCGAGTTTTTGCTCGCACGGTGTCATTCAGGAAGTATCGCAAAAACTTTTAGGAGATGAAAAAAATGATCCGAGTAGCCATTATCGGGAGCGGTTCTATTTCTTCCGCCCATATCGATGCTTATTTGACCTTCGGGGAACGGTGCAAAATCGTTGCGGTGTGCGATCTTTTCAAGGAAAGCGCCGAGAAGAAGAAAGCGCAGCACCAGCTTGACTGCGAAGTGTACGACGATATCGACAAGCTTCTGTCGCAGGATGATATCGATCTCGTCTCGGTCTGCACGCCGCCTTATACGCATGCCGATCTTGCCATCGCCGCGCTGAAAGCGGGCAAGAACGTCATCGTCGAGAAGCCGATGGCTTCCTCGCTGGCCGAATGCGACCGTATGATCGAAGCGGCCGACGCTTCCGGCAAAATTTTGTCGATCGTCAGCCAGAACCGTTTCGGCGACGCGATCAACAAGCTTAAAACCGTGCTCGATACCGGCCTGGCCGGCCGCATCGTCCATGCCCAGGTCGACTCGTTCTGGTGGAGGGGCTATACGTATTACGATCTGTGGTGGCGCGGAACATGGGAGAAGGAAGGCGGCGGCTGCACGTTGAACCATGCCGTCCATCATATCGACATGTTCCAATGGATGATGGGCATGCCGGAGAAGGTGACGGCAATCATGAGCAATACGTCCCACGATAATGCCGAAGTCGAGGATTTGTCGGTCGCTATTTTGTCCTATCCGCGCGCGCTGGCGCAAATTACGAGCTCTGTCGTCCATCACGGTCAGGAGCAGCAGCTCATCTTCCAGGGCGAGAAGGCCCGCATCTCGATGCCTTGGAAGGTGACGGCGTCTTCGGCTCAGGACAACGGCTTCCCGCTGCCGAACAATGAGCTGGAGAAGGAGCTGCAGGATGCGGCCGACAAGGTGGCTCCGCTGCCTTACGTTGGACATAAGGGTCAGATCGACAACGTCATGACCGCGATCGAGAACGGCACCGGCGACGTGATGGTCAACGGAAGGGAAGGCCGGAAAACGCTGGAGCTGATTACGGCGATTTATCAATCGGCCAGCACCGGCCAATCGGTCAGCCTGCCGCTTGAGCCGGACAGCCCGTTCTATACGCGCGAAGGCATTATGGCCGGGGCCACGCATTTCTACGAAAAGAAAAACTCGGTTAAGGCTTTCGGCAAGAACGAAATTACGGTCAGCGGCGAGTCCAAATAATGGCGGATACGGTCATGAAGACGAATTTCCGAATCAAACTGTCTCTTCCCGCCGGTACGGTGCTGCCGACGATCGTCAGGGCGGAGCTGGATGAAGCCCTGTTCGCCGGGCTCAGCGCCTTGTCGGCGGACGGAGAGCTCGTTGCCGTCAGCGAGACGGCAGGCCTCGAACTGGCCTGCCAGCTGAGCGGGGATGCCTTAACGGCGTCCCCGCAAGGGACGGACCGGGAAGCGGCGCTGTACGTGCTAGCGAAGGACGTTCCTCTGCCGCTGGACGCCGAGCTGTCGCTCGCCGTCCGGCCCCGCAGCGAAGCCGTTCCTGTCGACCGGCGCTACAACCCGTGGAGCGAATTGCCGGGAGTGCATCTCGACCATCAGGAGGACCGGGAGCGGGTCATCGTCAGCATCGAAGGCCGGCTGTTCACCCGTTATCTGTATTCGGCCGGACTTGCCAAGCCGTATTATTATCCGCTGATCGGACCGCACGGCAAGACGCTTATCCAGGACGGGCCGGACGATCATCTGCATCATCACGGCATCTGGTGGGGACATGACGATGTCAATGGGCACAAGCTGTATCATGAGTTTCGCGGCGAAGGGAAGCAGGTTCACCGCACATTTCTGACGCTTGCCGGCGGACCGGTTTTCGGCCAGATCACATCGCTGATCGATTGGCTGGACGAGGACGGGAACCTGCTGCTGCAGGAGACGCGAACCGCCCGGGTATACAATCTTCCGCCGGAATCCCGTTATACGGATTTCTCGACGCAGCTGTTCGCTTCCAGCGGCGGCGTGACGTTCGGGGACACAAAGGAAGGCGGATTTCCGTTTATCCGGGTCAACGAGCAGATCAACGGGCATCATACCGGCGTCATTACGGCGGGGAACGGAAAAGCGGGCGAAGCCGAAATATTCGGCACGACGGCGGAATGGGTCGATTACAGCGGCAGGCTGTTTGTGCGCATCAACCGCGACGGCGAGTCCCCTGAAAAGGAGTATGCCGAAGCCGGCATCGCCGTATTTACGCACCCGTCGAATGAAGACTATGCCTCGCAATGGTTCGTGCGCGACTACGGGCCGTTTACGCCGGCGAACTTTCACTTCTGCGGAGGCAAGACGATGCAGGCCGGCGATTCGCTCGCGATGCGGCACCGGGTTTACGTTCACGCCGGCGACTCCGCAGCGGGGAACGTAAAGGAACGATACACCGAGTACGTATCTCCGCCGGCAGCGGAGGTTGTATCCTCGTGAAGCCGACGGTTCAGGCTGTGATCGACGCGCTGATCGAACCGGTCGGCACGCTCGAAAAAACCGTCGATACGCTCAAGATCGGAAATCCGCATGCTGAAGTAACCGGAATCGCAACCGTTTTCATGCCGACCCAGCGTGTCATCGAGCAGGCTGTCAGCCTGGGGGCGAATTTGATTATCGCGCACGAAGGCCCGTTCTTTTCGCATCACGACCGTTCCGGGCTGGCAGAGGACGATCCGGTTTATTTGACGAAGAAGCGGCTGCTCGAAGCATCGGGCACCGCTCTCTTCCGCTTCCACGATTACATGCACCGTTACAAGCCGGATGCCGTCATGCTGGGCTTGGTCGAGGAGCTCGGCTGGGAGCCGTACGTGCGGGAGCATCAAGCGGTATCGACCGTCGCGGTTATTCCGCCGTCAACGGTGCTGGAGGTAGCGGAATATGTCAAGCGAAAGCTTGACATTCCGTTCGTCCGCATCGTCGGCGACCCCGGCATGAGCTGCGAAAAAATCGGCCTGCTGGCAGGCTACCGGGGCGGCGGGGCGACGGCGATTCCGCTCTACGAGAAGGAGCGGCTGGACCTGATCCTGTGCGGCGAGGGGCCGGAATGGGAGACGCCCGAATATGTTCGGGATGCCGTTCGGCAGGGGAGCCGCAAGGCGCTCCTTGTATTGGGCCATGCGGAAAGCGAGGAACCGGGCATGAAATGGCTGGCCGGGCGGCTCCGGACGATGTATCCCGGCCTCCCCGTCCATTACGTGAAAGAAAGGCCTTTATTTCAGGTAATCTGATCCGGCGGGCAGCCTGGAGTCGTTGTAAACGCTCCGGCTGCCCGATTTCCACTCAGGCGGAAGCATCCATTTCGCCATCCTTTCGTCAGGAGCGTGCTTCGCAATGAAGATGAACTGGTATTGCCGCATGCTGCTTTCGTATACTCCGATCTTCCTCGTGGTTGGCTCCTCCGTTATTTTTGTCCTTTTCACGGTGCTGAACAATGATTCCGAAAGCCGGTCCTCGGGTACGAACCGGACGATTGCCGAACAGGTGATGCGCAATACCGATGCCAATCTGAAGCTGATCGAGCGCAGCGTTGTAAGTGAGCTGGCGAAGGATCAGGCCATCCGGGATTTTTTCTCCGGCCAGCCCACAACGGTCTACGATGATTACGTGACGCAAAAAAACCTGGTCGATATGCAGTCGCTGTTTCCGTTCGTCAATTCGGTGTATTTGTACAACGCCTCCAAGCAGCGGGTGTTGACGGAGACGGGCGTTTACCCGATCGAATCGTTCGCCGACAAGCCGTTTCTGCTGTCCGCCTACAAGCATCCCGCCGACGGCTGGACGAACCCGCGCGTTTATGCCCAATCTCCGTTCGATAAAAGCGGGCAGAAGGTGGTTTCGCTCGCCCTATATGTACCATACGCCGCAATGAAGCAGGGCGCCGTCGTCGTGAATATTTACGCGCGCTCGCTCGAGCAGTATCTGGGCACGTTCGCCGACAGCGGCACCGGGACGATTCATCTGCTCGATTCGTCCAAAACGGCGTTCGACACCGGCGCCATGACGGACAGGCTGCCGCAGCTGTTCGCCCAATCCCCGTACACGGGATGGTATTTCTACGATGACAGCGTCCATGCAATGCCGTTTCATCGATTGTCCTTCCTCTCCAATGCGTGGGTCGTCGTCATGCTCGCCATGATCGGTCTGGCCATCGCCGGCTCCACCGTCATCACGCATATGCATTACAAGCCGATCAAGGCCATCTTCGGCAAGGCGAGCGGTTATATGGCCCGCAAAAGCGAGGAGCTCAGGCTGATTCGGCCCCGAAACGAGCTTGCTTTTATCGAAACGGCGCTTGACCATTTACTGAAGAAGTCGCTCGATTACCACAACCTGCGCAAGGAAAACCGCCTGCTGAGACAGCAGCGCCTGTTCCAGGACCTGCTCGCGGGGCATCGCATCCTAAGCGAAGCCGAATGGGAGAAAGAAATGGCTGCGCTGAACTTGCCGTATCGATTTGACCGGCTGGGCGTCGCGGCGCTCGAAATCGACCATTACCGCACATTCACGAAGACATATAAGCCGGGCGACCAGCGTTTATTGAAATTTATTTTGGAAAGCGCTTTCCGCGAGCTTGCGCAGCAGCGGGATCTGTTTGTATGGCACGCCTGGTTAAAGCCATGCCAAATCGTTTTTATCGTCCATTTGTTCAAAACGGATACGTCCACCGGCGCCGAGATGCGCGAGCTGTGCGAGGATTTCCGGACATGGGTCAACCATCACCTGCAGCTGACGGTAACGGCGGGGATTGGCGCGGAGTCGGATGCCGTTGACACGCTTGTCGAATCATGCCGGAGCGCGCAGGAGAACGTTTCCTGTAAAGCGGTATTCGGAACCGATACCGTCATCGATAACCGCCTGCGGCAGGCGAAAGCAAGCGGGGATGCCGATTTCGTCGATTTTCAGGCGATTCGCGAGTTGGCCCAGGCGTTCCGGATGGACGACAGACTGTGGAAAGAGAAGCTGACCCGCATGTTTGAGGCGATGAACGATACGCTGATGACGAAGAGGGCGATGGCGGAGTTTATCCGCGGCGTCACCCGGCAGCTGGGCAAAGAAATCAGCGTGCTGTCCGCGGATATCCGCTTCCTTTGGATGGATCAGTATCAATACCGGTTCGAGGAGCTTGCGGACGATACGGAAACATTGGCGGAGCTGAGCGAGCGGCTTACGGCCCTGATGGGAAAGCTCGAAGATGAGCTGAAGCGGGAGCGCGTCAGCCGTAAGCATCACAGCGTCGCCCTTCAGGTCAAGCAATATATCGACGAACATTACGCGGATCCAAAGCTTTCGCTCCTGCATGTAAGCGGCCGATTCGGGCTGCAGCCCGCAACCTTGAGCCATCTCTTCAAGGAAGAGCTCGGCGAGAAATTTATCGATTACGTGCTGAAGCTCAGGTTTGGCCACGCCCGCCGGCTGCTGGTGGAATCGGACGAGCCGATCCAGAGCATCGCGGAGAAGGTCGGATACAACCATGCCATCTCGTTTCACCGGGCATTCAAAAAAATGTACGATCTACCGCCGGGGGAATATCGCAGCTTGCACCGCCCCGGGCAATTAACGCCTGTATCTTCCGAGAAAATGAAGGCAAACATGAAAGGGTAAGCCGCCGCGCCTTAAAAAGGTTAAAAACGGTTCGGCACCCGTATTTTTTGGCCTTCGGCTCAAGCAGCCGGCCGGCGGATCAAACGAAATTCGGGGAACATGCACCGGTGCAGGGGGATAATGGCCAAACATACGGCTTCTCCCCCGTTCGCGCATGCTTTTTTATCCGTAAGAAATCCCGTTCAAAGCCTTTATATGCCTTTACAGTTATATAAACGGTAGGTTATAATAGCGTCAAAAAGGAGGGCAAGCCGCGATGCTCGATACGTATGCCGTAGTGGCGGAGCCTTCACGACGGCGCATTCTCGACCGGCTGCTGCGGTCCGATTCCACCGTCACGGAGCTGACCGAGGAGCTCGGTCTGTCGCAGCCCTTGGTTTCCAAGCACCTCCGGACGCTCCGCGAGAGCGGCCTGGTGCGGGTTCAGGTTAAGGCCCAGCGCCGGATTTATTCGCTGGACGCCGCACCGCTTGCCGAGATCGACGAGTGGCTGAGCGCCTACCGGACGAAGTGGAACCGGCATGCGGACGCGCTGGCCAGACACCTCGACCGGACAAAATCATTACGGGAGGAAGATGAACGATGACGTCACGCGAATTGGCAAATGTCCGCTTGTCCGAACAGGACGGCGGCTGGGTGCTTGTACTCACTCGCACGCTGGAGCACCCGCGCGAAGAGGTTTGGAACGCTTTGACGCGGGCCGACCGGATCCCCGACTGGGGACCGTTTACGACCGACAGGGATCTGACCGCCGCAGGGCCGGTGAAGCTTGCACATATCGATATGCCCGAGGCGGAAGAGGTGGAAGGCTTCGTGCTGGAAGCCGAAGCGCCGCGCCTTCTGGTTTTCAAATGGGGGACGGATATCCTGCGGTGGGAGCTGAAGGACGAGGGTGAGCGGACCCTGCTCGTTCTGCGCCACCGCTTCGCCGACCGCCCGCAGGCGCCTTCCTATGCAGCCGGATGGCATCTGTGCCTGGATGGTCTCGCCGGCACGCTGGCCGGGGAAAAGCTGCCGTCCATGGTCGGGCGCCAGGCGATGAAGCATGGGTGGCAGGAGCTTTACGAACGGTATGCGGAGAAGCTGGGAATCGACATTTCATGAATTAGCGCTCCGCTGCCGCCTGGAGGCTTTGAATCTTCTTTATTACATTCAGAGGAAGGAGAATTCTCCTGAACAATTTGACGAAAATGAGCATTCGCAGGCCCGCAGGCGATGTGTTTGAAGCGTTCGTCGATCCGGAGAAAATCGGCGGTTTCTGGTTTTCTTCGAGCTCCGAACGATGGGAGCAGGGGCGAACGGTCATTCTGCGGTACGAGGAATATGATGCGGAAGGGGAGATCGAGATCGTCGAACTGATACCCGGCAGGAAAATCGCGTTTCACTGGGGGAGCGGCGACGAGCGCCATCTCGTGACCATTACGCTGAACGACCGGGAGGACGAAAGCACGGTCGTCGAGGTCAACGAAGAAGGCTTTCGCGAGGACGATGCCGGGCTGATCCCGAAACTGGTCGGCAACAAAGAAGGATGGGTTTATATGCTGACCTGTCTCAAAGCTTATCTGGAGTGCGGCGTGACGACCTTGAGGGCGGGACTCGTCCACGGGTAAGCACGCTCGCCGCTGCATCCGATCCTTCATTTCGGATTATTTTGAAAGAATTCGTGGTTTTCTCCTCTACTTCCGGTCCGGCTGCGCTTTTATACTGGGGATACGATAAAGACATTCCGCAAAGAGGTGACCTTTATGAACCTTCCCCAAGACGCAGCCGCCGGGCGCACCGGCCGCAGCGGAGCGCAGACAAGCCTCGGCGCAGGCAGCCGCAAACGTTCCTTCCTCAGCCGGTGGGATTCGCCGATCGCCGGTTATCTGTTCATTTCGCCGTGGCTCATCGGCTTTCTCGTCCTGACGCTGTATCCGATGCTGCTGTCGTTATATTACTCGTTTACCAACTACACGCTCCTGAGTCCGATCAAATGGGTCGGATTCAACAACTACGCCCGGATCTTCACCTCGGACGACAAATTCGTACAGTCGCTCAAGGTGACGTTCGAATTTGTCGCCGCCTCGGTGCCGCTCAAGCTGATCGCCGCACTGCTTGTGGCGATGGTGCTGAATAAGGCGGTCAAAGGCATTTCCGCCTACCGGATTGCGATCTATTTCCCGTCGCTGATCGGGGGCAGCATCGCGGTTTCGATGCTGTGGCGCAACATTTTCGGCGTGGACGGGTTCATCAACAAGGCGCTGGGGGCTTTCGGCATTCAGGGCGTGGGCTGGGTCAGCGATCCGCGTACGGCGCTTTGGACGATTATTCTGCTTACCGTATGGCAGTTCGGCTCGTCGATGGTCATTTTTCTGGCGGGGCTCAAGCAAATTCCGAAGGATCTGTACGAAGCGTCCTCGGTGGACGGCGCAAGCCGATTCGTCCAGGCGATCCGTATTACGCTGCCGATGCTTTCGCCGACGATCTATTTCAACCTGATCATGGGCATCATCAACGCCTTCCAAATGTTTACGTCCGCCTACGTCATCACGAACGGCGGGCCGCTTAACTCGACGATGGTATACGCCGTGTACCTCTACGAGCGCGCGTTCAACCGGTACCAGATGGGCTATGCGTCGGCGCTCGCCTGGATTATGCTGATCATGATCGCGGTCGTGGCGGGCGCAATCGCCCTGACGTCGAAATATTGGGTGTTCTACGAGTCGGAGTCGGGAAGGGGGCGAGGGCGATGACGTCAAGCGCAAGAGGCGCGGTCCGTCACGTGCTGATGATCCTGTTCAGCCTGCTCATGATGTATCCGGTTATCTGGTGGATCGGGGCATCGCTGAAGTCGAACGCGGAGCTCAGCTCGCCGAACATATTCCCCAAGAGTCCGCTGTGGCGCAATTACATCGACGGCTGGACCGCAATCCCGGGGCATTCGTTTACCGATTTCTACGCCAACACGTTCCTGCTGGAAATCGGGGTGCTGGCGACGACGCTCATCGCCTGTACGCTGGTGGCGTTCGGCTTCGCCCGGCTCGATTTTCCGCTGAAAAATTTCTGGTTCTCGATCCTGATGCTGACGCTGATGCTGCCGTCGCAGGTGCTTATTATCCCCCAGTATGCGATGTTTTACCAGTTCGGCTGGGTCAACACGTATTTGCCGTTTTACGTACCCCACCTGCTGGCGAGCGGCGCGGGCGGAACGTTCTTCGTCTTCCTGCTTGTCCAGTTTATCCGCGGGGTACCGAAGGAGCTTGACGAGGCGGCGAAAATGGACGGATGCTCGTGGTTCGGCATTTATAGGCGCGTCATCATGCCGCTCACGAAGCCGGCGATCGTCACGGTCATGATTTTCTGCTTCCTGTGGAACTGGGACGACTTCCTCGGCCAGCTGCTGTATATCAACTCGGTGGACAAATATACGATCGGCCTTGCGCTCAAAATGTTTAACGACTCCGAGTCGGCCCAGCAGTGGGGGCAAATGCTCGCGATGTCGCTCGTGTCCATCATTCCGGCGACGCTCGTATTCGCTTTCGCGCAGAAGCAATTGGTGGAAGGCGTTGCGACGACGGGCATAAAGTAATACACTGAATACAAGATTCGGCAAAAAGCGACGAATTTCGTTGCTTTTTTGCTGTTTGAAGGGACCGAAAGGGGAAGGCGGTCGTCGATTACGTGCGATTTTAGGGTGATCGTTTTCAGGAGGGGAAGCGGCGTCGATGAAAAATCCGTTTAAAAAATACCGCGTCGATTATTTGTTTTTCGGCAGCTTCGCCGTGCTGATCATCGCCATTTTGGCGGCGACGGCCTTGACGGGCTACGGCCTGTCCTCGAAGGAGCTGGCGGAGACGACGTCCGTCAACCAGCGGAACCTGCTGGACGAGCTCAACAACGAGATCGCGTCCCGGCTTCTGACGATCGAACAGATCTCGCTGTCCACCTCGCGCGACAATAAACTGACCTCCTTTCTGACAGACTCGGACGAATTTCTGCGCTTCAAAAATTTCCGGGACGTTCAGCAGTCGCTGTCCAGCTTGACCTATTCCATCCCGCTGATCCAGGGGATCGATCTGTACATGAACAACCCGCTGTACGGCGATTCGCAGAGCTACATCCAGTTCCATCCGCTGAAGGAAGCTTACAGCCAGCGCTGGTTCGACGCGGTCCGCCGGAGCGATTCCGGCTGGTCCGACGAATATTTGATCCATGCGTTCCAGGGCGACGTCCCCGTACTCAGCTTTGCGCGGTCGATCGTCTACAACAACAGGCTGCTCGGCTATTTGGTCATCCATGTCAAGGCGGATACGCTAAAGGATATGCTGGGCGGACGTTCGGCCGACGCGAGCCGGATGATGCTGGACGGCTTCGGCCGCCCGCTGCTCAAAATCGGCACCGTGCCGACGGCGGCGGAGTGGACCCGCTGGAAAAGCGAGATGACGGGAAGCTCCGGCGTATTCCGGATCCATGAGCACAGCGGCGATTCGGGCCTGCTGCTCGTCTATTCCCGCATTCCGGATTCGGACTGGACGATGGTCGAAATTACCCCTTGGTCGCAGATTACGAAGGGCAGCCTGCGGCTTGCGGCGGCCATCGCCGCCATCGGCGCCGCCGCGATCCTGCTCACGCTCGGCGTGACGCTGATGCTCAGCCGGCAGTTTACGAAGCCGATCAAGAAGCTGGTGACCGCAATGAACCGTTATTCGCTGGACGGACGGAACGAGGAGCTGCCGCTCGATTACGAGAACGAGTTCGGCTATTTGTTCTCCGGTTACCGGAAGCAGAACGAGCGGATCGAAGAACTGATCCATTCCTTGCGCATCCGCCACGAGCAGCAGCGCAGGGCGGAGATCGAGGCGCTGCAGGCGAATATTAACCCGCATTTCCTGTATAATACGCTTGACCAGCTCAACTGGATGGCCATCAAGGCCGGGCAGAGCGAGATGAGCCGCATTCTCGAGCTGATGGGCCGCATGTTCCGGATCGGGCTCTCCAAAGGCGAAACCTTCATCACGATCGCGGAGGAAATCGAGCAGCTGACGTGCTACATCGAGATTCAGCAGCTTCGCGGCGGGCCGTCGATCGAATATGCGATCGAAGCGCCGGAAGAGCTGATGGAGCTGTACATGCCGAAAATGATTTTGCAGCCTTTTGTGGAAAATGCGGTCGTGCACGGCTTTCATCTGCGCGAGCGGGGGCGGATCGAGATCCGGATCGCGGCCGCCGACACGAGGCTGCGGATTACCGTCGACGACGACGGGGCCGGTCTGCGGGGCGGCGCCGGATTGACGCCGAGGCGGAAAACCGGCGGCTACGGCATCCGCAACGTAAAGGAACGGATCGCGGCCTATTTCGGCGGCGAATACGGCGTCCGGATTGGCCCGCGCGAAGGAGGAGGAACGAGCGCCGAGATCGTCCTGCCGCTGCTGGCCGAGAAGCCCGGAACCGCAGCCAAGGAAGCGGGGATCGGATAATATTAAAATAAATTGTGCATTTCTCTCCTATAACCGGTCCCTCCCGCTTGATACGATAAACGAGTAGAAAACGATTGCATCTAAGGGAGATGAACAAAGGGATGGTTTTTTGGAAACGAATGGCCGGTCTGACGGCGACGGCGGCGCTTGCCTTCTCCTTGGCGGCATGCGGCGGCGGCAGCGGCAGCAGCAACGGCGGCGGCTCGTCGGACGCAGGCGGCGGGAATTCCGCGCAGACGACAGACGGCGGATCCGCGCAAAACGTCAAGCTGCGCATTATGTGGTGGGGTTCCCAGCAGCGTCACGAAGCGACGCTTAACGCGCTGAACGCGTATACGAAGCTGCATCCGAACGTAACGTTCGAGCCGGAATATTCGGGCATGGACGGTTATCTGGACAAGCTGTCCACGCAGGCGGCGGCGAAAAACGCGCCGGATATTTTCACGCTCGATCCGGGCTGGGTCGCCGATTGGGCGCAGCGCGGCCAAATGCTGGACCTGACGCAGGCGATTGACCTGTCGAAGGTCGATAAGAAAGTAACCGCCGTCGGGAATGTCGGCGGCAAACAATACGGCATTCCGCTCGGCTCCGTCGCGGAAGGCATGATCTATGACAAAGCCGCGCTCGACAAGCTGGGCGTTCCCGCTCCGAAGAACGGCTGGACGTGGGACGATTTCTTCAAGCTGATGGAGCAGATCAAGTCGAAGCTTGGCAAAAACCAGTATGCGACGAAGGATTATGCCGGCGACTACTTTGCTTACAGCGCGTATCAGTATGCGCAGGGCAAAGGGCAAATCATTACGGACGACGGTAAATTCAATCTGGACCAGGCGACGTTCATCGCGTGGGCGACCGAATGGCAGAAGCTGCGCCAGGAAGGCGTTGTGCCGCCGGCTGACGTCAACGCCTCGGACAAGGAGCTCGATCCGACAGGCGACCTGATGGTGAAAGGAACGATCATTTTCCGCCTCAGCTTCTCGAACAACCTGGTCAGCTGGGACAGCATCAAGCCGGGCGCGTACGCGCTCGTCACGATGCCGCGCGCCGCGCAGGCCGGCGGCTGGCTGAAGCCTTCGATGTTCTTCGCCGTTTCGCCGACGTCCAAGAACGCGGCAGAAGCGGAGAAATTCATCAACTGGTTCATTAACGACCCCGATGCGGGTAAAATACTCGGTACGAGCCGCGGCGTTCCGGTCAACAATGATGTCGCCAAGGCGCTCCAGCCGACGCTCAGCGCGGCGGACAAAGCCGGCATCGACATGTACAACGCCACGCTGCCGGACGGCCAGCAGTGGTCGCCGGGCGCTCCGGGCTGGACGAACTGGATCGACAAGGATTGGCTGCTGGTCCGGGACGAGCTCAGCTTCGGCAAGAAAACGCCGCAGGGAGCGTTTGACGAGCTGAAGAACGCGGCCAAGGACTACGAAAGCTAAGCGGCTTTAGGTGCCCGCAGGATTGACTGGGCGTTCATCCTGCAGACGCAGGAGCGCCGGCGCCCCCGCCGGCACGCGAAGGCCGCGGCGGAACGCAGGACCGCGAAAGCATTTGCATAGCATTCCACGTAATAAGCCCGGCAGCGGTTTTCGCTGCCGGGCATCTTGGTTGCCGGGCGCACACCGGGAACAGACACCGAAGGAGGACCGGAGCATGTGGAAAATCGCAATCATCGATGACGATCGGCAGGTTCTTCAGGGAATGAAGATGGCGATTCCATGGGAAGAGCTTCGTGCAGAATGGGCGGGAGAGGCGATGAACGGCGAGGACGGCCTCCGGCTGGTCCGCGAGACGCGCCCGGATTTGATCATTACGGACATTTATATGCCGGTCATGAACGGCCTTGATATGATCGAGAGGCTGCGAGACCTCGATTTTCAGGGAAAAATCGTCATTTTAAGCGGGTATTCGGATTTCGAATACGCCCGTCAGGCGCTGCGGCTGAACGTGACCGATTATTTATCCAAACCGGTCAGTCTCCCGACCTTGAAAACGGTGCTCGGCCAGACGCTTGCGCTCATGGAGGAAGAGGACGCGAAGCGGATGGAGCGGAACGAGCTGGAGGAGAAGCTGCGGCTGTACCAGCCGTTTATTGAGAAGGAATGGGTGAAATCGGCCGTTTCCGGCACGCTGGATGTCTCGTACAAGCAGGAAAACCTGCTTCCCGAGCCGTTTCGCTTCTGGCTGGGCGTGCGGCATGTCGTGGTTGGCATCGAAATCGTGCGCGATGCCCGCGTCGAAGAAATGTCGCTATCGGATATGAATTTGTACCGCTTTGCGCTTAGCAACATCGCGCTTGAACTGGCCGCCGACATTTTTCCGTCAGCCGAATATACGGAGCTGTACGGAACCCGCTCCGCGCTCGTCCTCCATCCCGCCCCGGACGACGCGGATGGGGAGGAGCTGCGCATGCGGCTGCGGCAGCTCGGCGCCGCGCTCATCGACAGCGCAAGAAGCTTCCTGAAGCTGACGATCCATGTCGGCCTCGGCAGCCTGAAGGGCAGCTGGCGCGACATTCCCGATTCGACGGAGGAAGCGTTCCGGGCGATCGAGCTGAAGGAGCGGGCGGCAGTCAAAGGCTACGATCTGTATACGCTGCCGGAAGGCGGACGGCGGGCGACGCTCGCCAGGCCGGTGAAATTTTACCAGGAGCTGGCAGGCGCCATTAAGGCGGGCCAGGAAGCGCTCGCTCACGAAATCATTGCGGATTATTTGGAACGGCAGGAGCGGGAGGGCCTGACGGCGCCGGCCGATCTGCAGATGCTGGCGGGCGAGCTGTGGGGCGTCATCGCCTACAGTCTGTACGAGGTCGGCATCGTGCTCGACGATTTGTTCCCCGGCCGTCACGTCCAGAGCGAAATCGGCGGGCTTACGCGGCCGGGAGCGCTGTCCGTCTGGCTGAAGGAGAAAGTGACGGTCATCTGCAACAGCCGCGAGTGGAAGGGCAGCAGCAAGCACCGGCAGGCGGTCGATTTTATGCTGCAGTACATCCACGATAATTTCGCGGAGGACATTACGCTCGCCGAGCTTGCCGACAAGGTGTCCATTTCGCGCAACTATTTGTCCAATATTTTCAAGAACGTGACCGGCGATACGTTCAACAACTATTTGACCCGGGTTCGCATGGAGAAAGCGAAGGAGCTGCTCCTGGAGAAAAAAATGCTCGTTTACGAGGTGGCCGAACGTGTCGGCTACAAGAACGTCCCGTATTTCAGCACGCTGTTCAAAAAGTTCACCGGCATGAATCCGACGGAACTGGCAAAATGACGAAATGACCGGCAAGGGACAACTCCCTCGCCGGTCATTTCTTTGTCTCAACTTTTTTATCGGGACGATGCTCCGTTTCCAAATCAATCGGCGGCGGGTTCGCTTCTTCCCGCTTCCCGCCAAACAGCTCACCCGAGCGCCATCGAAGGCGGCAACAGCCCCGGCGGACGCGGCCCTGGCAAAGCGGCCCAGGCGGGAAGCGGCCCGGAAGCTACACGCCCGCGTAAGAGAGAAAGCCGCCGTCGACCGGAACGGTCGTGCCGGTGACGAAGCCGGACGTCGTGCTGTCGACGAGCCACAGCAGCGCGCCGAGCAAATCCTCCGGCTGGCCGAAACGCCGCATCGGCGTATGCGTAATGATTTTGTTCGAGCGTTCGGTCAGGGAGCCGTCCTCGTTCAGCAGCAGCCGCCGGTTCTGCTGGGTGAGGAAGAAGCCCGGCGCGATGGCGTTGACGCGAATGCCCGCTTCGGCCATATGGACCGCCAGCCACTGCGTGAAGTTCTCGATCGCCGCCTTGGCCGCGCTGTAGGCGGGCACCTTGGTCATCGGCGACGGGGCGCTCATGGACGAGACGTTCAGGATGACGGCGCCTTCGCGGCCCAGCATCTGTCTTGCGAACACCTGCGTCGGAATCATGGTGCCGACAAAGTTCAGATCCATGACATTGCGGAAGCCCTCGACGCTCAAATTGAAAAACGTCGTGATGTCCGGGTTGTCCAAATCCTCGGATTTGAAAATTTCGTTCGTCGTGTTGGCGCTCGGATGGTTTCCGCCTGCGCCGTTGATCAGAATATCGCACGGCCCGAGCTTCTCCAGCACGACGCGCCCGGCTTCGTGCGCGCTTTCCGGGTTCGTGACGTCGCAGGCGACGGCGATTGCCGTTCCGCCTGCCGCCTTGATTTCGTCCGCGACGGCGATGCCTTTGTCGAGCGTGCGGTTCAGAATCGCGACGCGCACGCCCTGGCGCGCCAGCTCGAGCGCCATGACCCGGCACAGGACGCCGGAGCCTCCGGTAATGACCGCCGTTTTTCCTTGCAGCGCATCGTGTTTCGGCAGCTGTTTCATTTCGCAACAACCTTCTTTCTTTGTTTATGTTCCACCCTTTTCAGGGAGTCCCACAAGCCCCACAAATACATGATGCCGAGCGCGCGGTCGTACAGGCCGTAGCCCGGCCGGCACTGCTCTTCCCAGATGTGCCGCCCGTGGTCCGGACGCGCGTAACCGTTGAATCCGGTCTCGTAATAAGCTTTCACGATGCCCGCGATATCGACGGTACCGTCCTCGGTGCGGTGCGACGTTTCGATAAAATCGCCGTTGTCGAACACGCGCACGTTGCGGATATGGGCGAACGGAATGCGGTCCGTAAATTCGTGAATCATCGAAACGATATCGTTGCCGGTGTTGGCGCCGAGCGATCCGCTGCATAACGTAATTCCATTATAAGGGCTGTCGACCAGCTTGAGAAACCTTCTGAAATTGTCCTGGCTCGTCATGATGCGCGGCAGACCGAAGATCGGCCACGGCGGATCGTCCGGATGGATCGCCATTTTGATGCCGTGCTTGGCGGCGACAGGGATGATCTCCTTCAGAAAATAACCGAGGTTGTCCCAGAGATGCTCCTCGGTCACTTCTTTATAAGCTTCGAACAGGCCGGCCAAATGCTGCATCCGCTCGGGCTCCCAGCCCGGCATCGTCAGCGACGGATTGACGTTGATCTTGTCGACGAGCCGCAGCGGGTCGACATCCTCGATCCGGCTTTTCTCATAAAACAGCGCGGTCGAGCCGTCGGCCGCCTCCTTGAACAGGTCGGTGCGCACCCAGTCGAACACCGGCATAAAGTTGTAGCAGATCACCTTGACGCCGACCTGGCCCAATTTCTCGATCGTTTTCTTGTAATTGTCGATATAGACGTCGCGGGAAGGCAGGCCCAATTTAATGTCCTCATGCACGTTAACGCTTTCAACCACGTCGATGTGAAAGCCGGCCCGATGCGCTTGATCGCGGATGTGCAAAATTTTGTCCATCGGCCATTCTTCCCCGGCAGGAACGTCGTGCAGCGCCCATACGATCCCCTCGACGCCCGGGATTTGTTTGATCTGGTCCAGCGAGACGGTATCATTGCCCTCGCCGAACCAACGGAACGTCATTCTCATCTTCTTTAATCCCCTCCACCTATCATTTGAAATAGTTCGGATACTTCTGCTTCAGCACCGCCAGATCCGCAATGTTCTGACTCAGGTGCTCCTTCATCAGCTGCTCCGCTCGGTCCGCGTCGTGCGTTTTGATGGCCTCCGTCATCTGCTCGTGCTGCGTCTGCAGATTGCTCCAATGATGGTCGACGGCGAGCCTCAGCACGCGGCTTCGGTTCAAATGCACATTCATCTGCTGAATGACGGCCCAAGTATTCTGCTTCCGGCATCCGTCGAAAATCGTGCGGTGAAACGCTTCGTCCAGCTCGAACATCCGTTTGTCGTCCTGATTCAGGACGCATTCGCGCTGTTCCCGGAGGTTGGCCTCCAGCTCGGCCAGCGAGGCGTCCGGAAAATGCTCGCAGGCGAGCCGGATCACCGACTTCTCGAGCTGTTCCCGCATGAAACGCGCTTCTTCGACAAGCTCGGTATCGATCAGGGAGACATACGTGCCGCGCTGGGGAAGCACCTGCACGAGCCCCTCCTGCGCGAGCCGCATGAAGCTTTCCCTGACGGGCGTGCGGCTGACCTGGAACGCGAGCGAGCTTTCTTTCTCCGAAAGCGGAGTACCGGGCGGCAGCTCCAGGCTGAGAATCTGCTCTCTCAGCTTGTAATAAACCGCGTCTCTGGCGGAAGGCTGCTGCGGGCGAAGAGTGAAATCCATCACGCACCTCCTCTCTCCTCATACTACCACACTAGTATGGTAGTTTGGAACATCGAAATAATCGATTGAACGGGCGGAAACCGGCGATTATAATAATTTTTTAATATGACTAGTGATATAAGCGAGGGCAGCGCTGAGCGGATCCGTGCGGCAGCACGCATTTCCGTTCCCCGCTTCGCCGTAGGCGGCGGCCCATGGCCATGTCCGATCAGCAATCGAGCGGGTTATGCGCAGCCACCTGAACATGTTCATCGTGGAGAAGGACGAGCTGAAAGCGAACTATCCGGGTTATTTCAAATAACCGGACGGACCGGCGCGCGGCCGCCGAGACAAGTCCATCTAGCGGGCCGCCTTCCTCTTGACCTTGACGGTCAGGGGAGGGCGGCGTTTTATTTTGTGCAAATCGCAGCTCAGCTCCGTTTTTGGGCCCCGTTTGAGCCTCGTTAAATATAGTGCGGGCGTTTAATGGAAGCATCCAGGTCGTGAATCAGGATGTTTTCCCTTTCCTCTTCCAAAATCCCGAGAAACACGTCGGCAACGACGGGATCGAACTGCGTGCCTCTGCATCTCCGGAGCTCCTCGATGACGTCCTGAAGCTCGAGGCGGTTCTCGCGGTATACCCGCTTCGAGGTCATGGCGTCGAACGAATCCGCAACGGCCATAATGCGGGCGGCGAGCGGAATTTGCTGCTCCTTCAGCCCTTTCGGGTAACCGGTGCCGTTATACCGTTCGTGGTGATGCAGCACCATATCGAGCACGCCGTTTTTTTTGAACTGCGGAATATGTTTAATAATTTCGTAGCCGATGACCGGATGCTGCTTGATGATGTCGAATTCGCTTTCGGTCAGCTTGGACGGCTTCAGCAGCACGCTTTCGCTGATCCCGATTTTGCCGATATCGTGGAGCAGTCCGCCGATGTAAATCGACTCGCGCAAACCGGGGGGCAGGTTCATCGCCCGGGCGATCTTCAAGGCGTAGCGCAACGTTGGACGAATGGGAGGAGGTATAGTGGTCCCGTTTGTCGAGGGAATTGGAAAGGGCGAGTATGAGATCGATCGAGCCCAGCTTGTTGTTGATGTAGCCTTTCATCAGTTCCTTCGCAATGATGCCGATCGCGGCCGTAAGCAAAATATGAAAAAACGTCGTTTTGACGTCTTCCATCAGCGTCCAGTTAATCGTCAGCTGCACGGCCAGAATGAGCAGGCTGATCGCAATGACCACCTCGATGCGGCGGTTCCAAAAAGAGATGCCGGCGAGGACGACGGTCAGCGTATAGAGGGAGCCGGTGGCCAATGAGGAGGAATCGTGAACATTTAATAAAACGCTTAGTAGGAGTGAAATGAGTGTGACATATCGTAAATAATTGATATTTTGCAGCCATAATCCCAACGTTTGGTACACGTTCCAATCCCTCCAAATTCCCGTTCCTATGCAGATATTCACTATTAGGCTATTATAATCGCTCCCTCGAGAGAAGTTCAATATATTGATATGTTCGCAGGGAACGCCCTTTGAGTTCGCCGAATGAAAAGAAACATTCTGGGAAATTTATAAAAAGATGCCTTGATTTTCAATGGACCGGAGGGGTGGAAGGCGATGAAATGGACCCGCAAAGGGAAGCAGCCGAAATCGGTGCGGACGCCTGATCTTTCCTTGCCTCAATTCGAACATGCCCGCTTCGGTCCGGACCTGAAGGCAAACGAAAACATGCTGCGGGAGCTGTTTCGCAACTGCTCCGACATTGTATTCCGGCCCGTTCGGATCGAGGATCATCCGGACAGGCTGCTGGTCTATGCCGAGGTGCTGGTTAACGCGGAATCGCTCGAGCCCGAGCTGCTGCGGCCAATGCTGGTAAGCGGAACGGCCGACGCGTCAAACGGGAACGAAGCTGCGGGAAATACGGCGGACGGCGGGCTTCTGAACACCCGAAGCATGAAACGGGAAGAAAGCGTGATGAGCGCGGTAAGCGATATCCTGAGAGGGTTCGCCGCCGTGCTGACGGACGGTGAGAGCAGCGTGACGCTCGTGGACCGGAGAGCGGTCAAGACCCGCGCAATCGAGGAGCCCACAACGGAGATTTCGCTCCGCGGCCCGCGCGAAGGGTTCACGGAATCGGTTCGTACCAATATAAGCATGGTGCGCCGCAAGCTCAAAACGCCCCGGCTCAAAATGGAGCACCTGGTACTCGGAAAACTTTCGCAAACGGATGTCGTGATCGCCTATATCGAAGGAATCGCGAAGGATTCCATCATAGAGGAAGTGCGGCGCAGAGTCGGCCGAATCGAGACCGACGCCGTGCTGGAATCGGGCAATATCGAAGAATTTATTCAGGACCAGCCGTTTTCCGTGTTCCCTCAGGCCTTGAATACGGAACGCCCGGACGTGGTGGCGGGCAACCTGCTCGAAGGGAAGGTGGCGATCCTTGTGGACGGCACGCCGTTCTCGCTTGTCGTCCCTGTCACGTTCTGGACCGAAATGCAGGCGCCGGACGATTATTACGAGCATTTTATATTCAAAACGTTCATCCGGTGGCTGCGTTACCTGCTGCTGACGATGTCGCTGCTGCTGCCTTCCCTGTACGTTGCCGCAACGACCTACCATCCTCAGCTCATCCCAAGCTTTCTGCTGATCAGCATCGCGGCCTCCCGGGAGGGCATTCCGTTTCCCGCCATGGTGGAAGCGTTTTTGATGGAGTTCATGTTCGAGGCGCTGCGGGAAGCGGGAATCCGGCTGCCCAAGTCGGTCGGACAGGCGGTCAGCATCGTCGGGGCGCTCGTCGTCGGCGAAGCTGCCGTCCGGTCGGGCATCGTATCCGCGCCGACGGTAATCATCGTATCGACAACCGGCATTTCGTCCTTCGTCATCCCACGGTACAACTTCGGATTTTCCGCGCGGCTGCTTCGTTTTCCGCTGCTCTTGCTCGCCGGAACGCTGGGGCTGTACGGCATCGGGCTCGGGCTTATCCTGATCGCGATTCATCTGGTCAACCTGACGTCGCTCGGTTTGCCTTATATGTCCCCGCTGGCCCCGCAGGTGGTCAAGGATTTGAAGGACGTATTGATGCGTGCGCCGATTTGGGCGATGAACCGCCGGCCGGCCGAGACGACCGGCGTCAACGAGAACCGCATTCCCGCAGGCCAAATGCCGGGAGCAAGCAAAGGGGACAACGCAACATGAAACAGCTGACGAGCTTGCAAATCTATTGGCTCAATTTTTCGTTTCAAATCGGAATGACGCTGACCGTTCTGACGACTACGATCGCCAAAGCGAAGCAGGACGCCTGGCTGTCGGTCCTGATCGCCGGACTGATCAGCATCGGGATTGCGTACATCGTCGTCCGGGCCAGCCTGCTTCACCCCGGCCAAACGTTCGTCCAGTTGAGTCAGACCATATTGGGAAAATGGCTCGGAAGGCTCGTGGTGCTTCCCTATATTCTGCTTTGGTTCGGCATGACGGGCACGGTGCTGCGCTACGGCATCGAATTTATTCATACCGCGCTGTTCCGCAATACGCCGCTGTCCGTCCTCATGTTCACCATGCTGCTGCTGGTGGCGCACGTCGGTTATTCGGGCGGCTTACGGGCTATCGCAATGTGCAGCGAATTGATGGGGCCGTTAATTTTGCTGACGATCGCCGTGCTCCTTCTGCTGAATACGACGAATATCGACTGGCGGCTGCTGCAGCCGGTGCTGGCCGAGCGGGATATGAAATCGATGGCGCTGAGCGTATTGGCGCCCATTTCGCTTATGGGCGAAGTGATGGCGATGCTCGGCATCACGGCATTTGCGGCAAAGCCCGCCAAGGTGATGGCCAGCATCATGTGGTCGATGATCAGCGTCGTCCTGCTCATCAGCATCACCGTCGTCATGATCATCGTTACGTTCGGGCCGGTCCTTTCGGCACGCATGTGGTTCGCCTTTTACGATATGGTCCGGCTCATTTCCATCGGCGAATTTATTCAAAATGTGGATGTGTTCATGCTCATTATCTGGATGTCCAGCGTCTTCATCAAGCTGTCGCTTTTCTTCTTCCTGACGTGCCATACGACGGCGCAATGGCTCGAGATCCGGGATTGGCGCAAGCTCGTATGGATTGCCGTGCCGGCTGTGTTCGCCAGCTCGCTGTTGTCCGAGAACATGCTCACGATGCTCGATTTCAATCCGAAATATCATGTCCCGTTCGGGCTGCCGATCAATTATTTTATGGTGCCCCTGCTGCTGCTCGGAGTCGGCCTGCTGCGCGGCAAAAAAACGGGAAAATCCGGACCCGGCGGGAGATGAACCGATGAAACGCAGAACGGTCAAGGCCTGGACGATCTTCGGCTCGCTCATCCTGCTGGCGATGTTCGCCGCATTTTTTTATTGGTGGAGAATCGACTTCCCTTCGCCCCTTGCCAATATGGCAAAATGACGGGCGGAGGCTAATCACGAAGCGAGGAGCAGGGATGCGAAAGATGAATCCGGTACGAACAATCGTTCACATCTTGCTGATGTTGTCCCTGCTCGTCCTCCCGGGCTGCTGGGACCGCAAAGAGCTCAACGATATTGCCATTATGCTGGCCTTCGGGGTCGATTTGGCGAAAAACGGCCAGTACCGGGGAACGGCCCAGTTCGCCGTGCCCTCCAAGCTCGCTCCTTCGGAAGGGGGCGGCACGAAGGAAAACGCCTTTTTCACGGAGTCGGGTATGGGAAAAACCATTTACGAGTCGACCGATTTTTTGCAGTCGAAGCTGTCCCGCTCCTGGTTTGCGGGTCATCGAAGGGCCTCCGTCTTCGGCGAAGAGATGGCCAGGCACGGCCTCAGCGAGCTGCTGGATGCTTACAGCCGGACGCCGGAAATCCGGATGCGGTCGGACATGTTTGTCGTGAAAGGCGGGACGGCGGAGCAGCTGCTGAAGCTTCCGTATCCGCTGGACCGCATTCCGGCCATCGCTTACGTGAAAATTCACGAAAGCCTTGGGGTCAGCTCCACGCTCATGATGAGGGATTTTCTGCTGGCCGCCACAAGCGACGGCAGGAGTCCGATCCTTCCGGCGCTGGAAATCCTTCCGGGTGCCAAGCCGAAGACGGAATCGGACGGGGACGGGCAGTCCAAGGACCCGGACGGGAAGGTGAAAATTGCCGGCTCGGCCGTTTTCAACAAATCGTTGAAGCTTGTCGGGTATATCAATAACAAGGAATCCGTCACGAGACGCTGGATCATGGGCGAGCTGCGGGCGGCTAACCTGACGGTTCCCGTGCCGGATGAAGGGACCGTCGTGCTGCGGACAAGCCGCCTGAAGAGCCGGGTCACCCCCATTCTCTCCAAGGACGGCGTGGCGTTCAAGGTGTCTCTTTCCGGGCAGGGAATGATCGTGGAGAACAATACGAAGCTGGATCTTTCCTTGCTGAAGAACGTTCGGAAGCTGGAGGAAGCACTGAAGAAAGAAACGGAAAAACAAGCGCTGCAAACGATCCATCACGTGCAAAAGCAGTTCAAAACCGATATTTTCGGCTTCGGCGACACCGTCCGCCGCAAGCATCCGTACCGCTGGAAAACGATGAAAACCCGGTGGCAGCAGATTTTTCCGGAAGCGGAAATGACGGTTAACGCGGACTTGAAGGTGAAAAGCGTAGGCCTGACAGGCCCGCCGCTTATGCTGGAAGAGGACGAAATCGAAAAGTAACGAGAGCTTCAAGGCCCGGCAAAGTCAAAACGGCCGCGCTGCTCTAGGCATGCGCGGCCGTTACATGGACGGTGACGATTATACGGCGCTGGACAACGCGGCAAAATCTTCTTCGCTCAGCTCGATGCCGGCGGCGGCGATATTTTCCTCGAGATGGGGGGTGCTCGACGTGCCGGGTATCGGCAGCATGACCTTCGAACGCTTCAGCAGCCAGGCAAGTGCGAGCTGGGACGGCTTCGCGCCGAGCCGCTTCGCCATTTCGTCCAGCGGACCGCCTTCTTTGGCCAAGGCGCCCGTCGCCAGCGGGAACCACGGGATAAACGCGATATCGTTCGCTTCCGCATATTCGAGCACCGCTTCCGAGTCGCGTTTCGCCACGTTGTACAGGTTTTGCACCGATACGATCGGGGCGGTCTCGCTTGCGGCCTTGATTTCGTCGACGCTGACCTCGCTCAGGCCGATATGGCGGATTTTGCCCTCCTCGCGCAGGAGCGCAAGTTCGCCGATCTGCTCGGCAAGCGGAACCTGCGGGTCGATGCGGTGCAGCTGAAGCAGGTCGATCCGCTCGAGCCCGAGATGGCGCAGGCTGAGCTCGACCTGCTGCCGCAAATATTCGGGACGGCCGACGGGGCGCCATACGCCCGGAGCCGGACGCGTCAGGCCCGCTTTCGTCGCAATCACGAGGTTGTCCTTGTACGGGTGGAGCGCCTTCTTGATGAGCAGCTCCGAGGTGAACGGACCGTAGGAATCCGCAGTATCGATAAAGGTGACGCCAAGCTCGACCGCGCGCTGCAGCACGCGGACCGCTTCCGCGGGGTCACGCGGGTCGCCCCATACGCCAGGACCGGTAATTTGCATTGCGCCGTAGCCCAGACGGACAACCGGCAGGTCGCCGCCGATTCGGTACGTTCCGGACGGCGCTGCGGACAGATTGGAATTGGACATCGTTTTCTCAGCCTCCTATGATTTGGACTCCAGGTTCAGTATAATCAATTGCAGGCGATCGGACAAACCTTTTGTTAGCGGCTTACAATCTGTCCTGTAGATCCGGGTGTTATCAGGCGGCTCGGCCGGGCGGTTCATAGCGGCTGAAAAAGCGCCGTGCCAGCGCGAAGTTGCGTAATGCGGCGGTCCGATTTTCCTGTTATAATGGTGAAAAGAGGATCTCACGACGGGCGGTAAAGGGGAATCGCGGTGAACGAGGCTCAATTAGTTACGCTGTCAAGGCAGGGCGATCAGATCGCATTCGGCAAGCTGATGGAAATGTACAAGGACAAAGTGTATTTCATGGCGCACCGAATCCTCCGCAGCAAGTCGGAATGCGAAGACGTCGTGCAGGAAACGTTTCTGAAGGTGTATTTGAATCTCAATCGTTTTGACGAGAACAAACGCTTCTCGACATGGCTGTTTCATATCGGCAAAAACATCTGCCTCGATCTGCTGCGCCGCCGCAAAACGCCTCCGCTTCCGCTCGACCAGCCGGTCGTCTCGCAGTCGGACAATAAGCTGTCGCTGCACGAGGTTATCCCGGCCGGCGAACCGACGCCCGAGGGCGAAGTGATCGAGCGCGAGCTGTCGCACAAAATGGCGGAGATGATCGGCAAGCTGCCCGAGAAATACCGGGACATCGTCTACCAGCGGTACGTGCTCGACATGTCCATTGAAGACATCGGACTGAAGAATAATTTGCCGGTGAACACCGTCAAGTCGAGAATTCACCGCTCCAAGGATTTCATGAAGAAACGCTGGGGCAAAACGCTGCTGATTTATTCGCTACTGATGTTCAGCTTTTTCTAAACTTTTTAAGAACGCCTGTCCGTCCCGCGGATCAGGCGTTTTTCTTGTATCGGCGGGAACGTCTCGCTTATCGCCGGGGGCTGCTCCCTTCAGCGGAACGGTTCCTTCCTGCCGAGCAGCACGTCGTAAATATCCCCGTTCGCCGCCATGACTTCGTTCAAAAACGTTTTATACGGACGATCGGCGACATTGACGAGCCCGGTATTGTAATGTTCTCCGTACAAGCCTTCGAAGAAGCGTCCTCCGGCCGCCTGGTCGACATAATCGAACCAGTGTGCGCCGACAACAAAGCCGAGCGCCGCCGCGCCTTCCACGTAACTGCGATACCGCCGGCCCCGTTCCTGTTCGGTTGCGCCGGGACCCAGCACGATCGGAGCCAGCCCCTGCACGTTAGTGCCGTAGCTCCATTCGGACAGCAGAATCGGCCGGTGGCCGGACTTTTCGTAGACGTCGCTCAGCATCGCGGTATCGAGGGTGCGGGAATAATAGTTGATGCTGATGACATCCATATATTTGCCGGCTTCTTCCGACAGGATGGCGCGTAAGTGCGGGTTTTGCACCGGATGCGAGAGCCATCTGTCGCCAAGAAGCAGATGGTTCGGATCGTATTTCTTGAACTCGGCCCGAACCGTTCTGTAGAAGGCGTCCAAATAGAGGCGGAAGTACTGCTCCAAGTCGTTTTTTGCCTGCTGCGTACGAATGGGAAGCGGCGTTTCGTATAGACCGGAGAAGCTGGTGAATTTCGTATTCCAGCCCTTGTTAAAGGAGTCGAGCGTACCGTACTCGTTCAGCAGCATCTTGACCAGCCGTTTCTTCAGCCCCGAGGTGCTGGCCTTCATTTTCGGCACGGTGCTCATGAATAAATCGTATCGATACTCGTTGTCCACAAAATAACCGATCAGATTCGGATCGTCCTTATGGGCGGGAAGCGTCTTCTTGAAGGCGTCGTCGATCGCCTTGGCCGCACCGTCCGCGAAAATGTCGAAGACCTTGATTTCCTTCGGCTTGGCCATTCCGTTAAGCGGCAGCATAAGCGTATAAGGCATGCCGCTCGCCTCCGCCTGCGGAGCGGGCGTCCATACGCCGATACTGTTGAAGCCCCATTTCTTGATCCGGTCCGCCGCCTCCGCAAAAAACTGGTTAAACGTCGGCATGGAGCCCGTTTTCCGATATTTATTGGCCATGTAGAACGAGAAACTATCTTTTCCGATAAAGGCGCCTTTGTACTCCCCGTTGATGTCCGGCACCCATTCGAACAGTTTCCTGCGTTCGCTGGAGCCGGTTACTTTCGTATACGTTTCGTTATTCGTGACCCCGTTCACGCCCAGGCTGAAAAAAACGTCCCCCTCAGGTGTCACGAGCCTCGGCTTGCCGTCTGCCCACTGAATATTGAAAAACCTCGCCGCTTTGAGATGCATGGCGGAATTGCTGTCCGAAAGCCCTCCCAAACGATCAAAATCGGAAGGCGGCTTCAGGCTGTTATAATAGGCCCGGTCGAGAGCGGCATCTTCCTGCAGCTGCCGATCATCCGTTACCTTATCCGGAAAATTGACGCCGACGACCTGACCGTAGCGGTCGATCTTGATGCCGGATTTCGGGTCGAACGGATTGCCGCGGCCGACATCCCCGTCCGGCTTCTTCCCCGGGATCGTCTGCGCCGTTATCGTTTGGGCGCTTTGCGGATGGTGGTCGTGCAGGATGAAGCGGCTGACGATCAGCAGCGCCGCTGCGAGCGGCAGGACGGCCAGCAGGCAGGACAGGATGATCTTGGTTGTACGCGGACCTTTGAACAGCTTCATCCCCCCCTTTCGTTTTGCTGGAATCCGTCGAAATGGAACGCTTCTTAATTATTGAAAAAGCTGCCGGTCAAGTTGGACCAGGCAGCCTTTCCCGCTTGTTATGAATTCGTAGGACCGGCACGGTACGAACCCGCGACCCGGCGAGAAACGTCTGTTTCGACATCCTAAGCTGCTGTCCCAAATAAAAAAAATTATAGCACGCCTGGACCGGTTTGCAAAATCGTCCCGGGACGGCAAGCGCCGCCCGTCGTCGCCGGCTTGCAGGCGATTTTTTCCGTGCGTTCATCACACATTCATATTGACCTGCTATGCTGGGAGCCGGAGAACTTGCAGAGAGGGTGAGCTTGTACCTATGAAACATTGGACATGGAAAACGGCCGCTGCCGCCGGGGCGCTTGCCCTGCTGCTTGCCGGCTGCGGGAGCAAGAACGCGGACACGGCGGCCACTGCGGGACAAGCGGGAACGGGACAAGCCGGAACCGGCCAGACCGCGGCCGGAGGCGATAATCAGGCGGCCGGCGGCGGAACGGGCCAGGCGGCAGGCGGAGCGGATCAGGCGAGTGCGGACCGTCCGCCAAGCCGGACGGCGGATATGATCGCGAAGGTCGTCAAGGCGAGTGACGGATCGCTCGTCGTGCAGGCGTCCAAGACGCCGCCGAGCGCGATGATGCGCGGCGGCGGACAGCGCCGGATGCGGGGCGGCCGCCAAGGCGGCGGGGCCGGAGGTACCGGCGGCGGGTCGGGAGCCGGCGGCAGCCAGTCGGGCGGCGCGGGCGGCGCCGGAAGCCAGTCGGGCGGTACGAGCAGCGCAAACGGGCAGTCTGGCGGCACGGGAGCCGGAGCGGGCGGAACGGGAACCGCCGGAAGCGGCGGGAATTCGGGATCCGGCGGCGGCGGACGCGCGCTCGGAGGCAGACGTCCGGGCGGCTTTTCGATGGCGTTCAGCGATACCCAAACAACCGTCGCGGTCTCGGCCAATACGAAGATCGTCTCCATGTCCTTTGGCAAGAACGGGAGGACGACCGATCATTTGAAGCCGACGGACCTGAAGGCGGGCGATATCGTCACGATTTGGCTCGACTCGGACAAGAAAACGGCACAGTACATATCCGAAAGACCGAATCCGGCGAATTTCAGAAAGGCGGGTAATCAGCAATGAAGAAATGGTGGGTGCTTGGCATCGGCGTACTCATCGTCGCAGCTGCGGTGGTCGTCTATTTTCGTTACTATCCGAAGGAAACGCAGGCTGCCGCCGGGCCGGCCGTTCAAACGACGCAGGTGCGCAAAGGCACGATTGCAGTGACGGTCGACGGAACCGGGAGCATCTCGCCGGCAGACACCGAAACGGTAAAAAGCGGAGGTCAGGGAACGATCGACACCGTCAACGTCAAGGTGGGCGACAATGTGAAGAAGGGCGCCGTGCTCGCGACGATCGAAGGGGAGGACAATTCAAGCCAGATCAAGAGCGCACAGCTCGATCTCGAGAAACAGCAGCTGCAGCTGCAGAATACCGAGGATCAGCTGAAGGGCGAAACGGACGAACAGCAGATCGCCAATATCAAGCTGAACATTCAGCAGACGCAGCTCGACATGGAGCAGACGCAGGAGCAGATCGCCGACCTGGAAGACAAGGCGAAAAATCAGACGATCGTTTCCCCGATCGACGGCACGGTGACGACCGTCTCGGCCGCTCCGGGCGACATGCTCGGCAACCAGGCGTCCGATCTGTTCACCATCGCGGACTACAAGCATTTGGAGATCGTCGTTTCCGTCGACGAGCTCGATATCGCCAAGGTCAAGACCGGCCAGGAGGCGGCCATTTCCGTCGAGGCGCAGTCGGATAAGGCCTATACGGGCAAGGTCGTCCAAATCGCCGATGAAGGCACGTCCAGCAACGGCGTCGCTTCCTTCGACGTGACGATCGCCATCGACAATCCCGACGGGCTGAAGAGCGGCATGTCCGCCGAAGCGACGATCCAGGTCGACAAGAAAGACAATATTCTGATGCTGCCGATCGATGCGGTGCAGTCCTTCGGCGGACGTTACGTCGTGTTCCTGCCGCAGGGAACCTCAGCAACCGGCGGCCAATCCGCACAAGGCGCAACCGGCGAAGGCGGCGCGAACGGCCGGGGCGAAGGCGCCCAGGCAAACGGCCAAGGCGGCGGAGCGAACGGCCAAAACGGGCAGAGCGGCGGCACGAACGGCCAAAACGGGCAGGGTGGCGCGAACGGCCAAGGCGGCGGCCGGGTCGGCGGCGGTCAGGGCGGCAGCCGCCAGGGCGGAGCCGGCGGCGCAGGCCGGGCGCGCGGCGCGAACCGTTTCGGCGGCACGCCGCAGCCGATTCAGGTCGGCATCCATAACGACGATTTCATCGAGGTCGTGTCCGGCTTGACGGAAGGCGAGCGCGTCATCCTGCCGACGGTAACCGTGCCGACGACGAACACGAACCAGCAGCAGAACGCAAGGCTTGGCGGCGGCGGCTTTGGCGGTTTAGGCGGCGGCTTTGGCGGCGGCGGAGCCGTTCGCGCCTTCGGAGGAGGAGGCGGCGGCTTCGGCGGCGGCGGCGGCCGCGGCGGCGGCGGTGCGCGTGCTGCCGGCGGCGGCGGAGGTCGGGGCTGATGGAAGCGAACCAAGAACTGATCCGCATCGATACGCTGTCCAAAGAATATAAAATGGGCGGGGAAACGGTCCACGCCTTGAGCGAAATCTCGCTTACGGTGTACCACGGCGACTTCCTGGCTATCATCGGACCGTCCGGCTCGGGCAAATCGACGCTGATGAATGTCATCGGCTGTCTGGACGCTCCGACGACGGGCAACTACTGGCTGGACGGCGAGGAAGTGAGCAAGCTGCGCGAGAGCAAGCTGGCCGAAATCCGCAACCGCAAGATCGGCTTTATTTTCCAGGGCTTCAACCTGCTCAATAAGCTGTCCGCGCTGGAGAACGTCGAGCTCCCGCTGATCTACCGGGGCGTGCCGTCGAAGAAACGCCGGGAGCTGGCTGTCGAGGCGCTCGGCAAAGTCGGGCTCGAGGGCAGGGTCGGCCACAAGCCGTCCGAGCTGTCCGGAGGCCAGCAGCAGCGCGTCGCGATCGCCCGGGCGCTGGCCGGCAATCCGCCGATTCTGCTCGCGGACGAACCGACGGGGGCGCTCGATACGCGGACCGGCGTAGAAGTGATGGAGCTGATGAAGCAGCTGAACAAACAGGGGCATACGATCGTGCTCATTACGCACGACCTGAAAATTTCCGAGCAGGCCCGGCGGGTCGTGCGCATTCAGGACGGACGAATCAGCGAGGAAGGCGGTGAGAGACGTGAACGTCAGCCAAGCCTTCAAAATGGCGTCTAAAAGCATTCTGGCCAACAAAATGCGCTCGCTGCTCACCATGCTCGGCATTATTATCGGGGTGACGGCCGTCATCGCTCTTGTCGCCATCGGACAAGGAACGACCAAGTCGGTCACCGATCAGGTGCAGAGCCTGGGCACCAATTTGCTGACCGTAAGCATTATCGGACGCGGCGCGCAGACGACGCTGGATTACAAGGACGCGCAGGACATGACGGACAAACCCGACATCGAATACGCTGCGCCGATCAACCAGCAGACCGGTTACGTCAAGACGACCGGAGATGCCATCAGCGTGAGCGTCGTCGGATCGACGCCGGATTATATGGACGTAAAGGAATATAATTTGGCGGCAGGCCGGTTCGTCTCGCAAATCGATCTCGATTATTACCAGAAAATCGCCGTGCTCGGCGCGACGACGGCGACGGATCTGTTCGGCCAGCAAAATCCGGTCGGACAATCGTTTCTTATAAACGGCGTCCGGTACAAGGTCGTCGGCGTCCTCGCTCCGAAGGGCGATTCGCTGACCGGCTCGAACGACGAAGTGGTGGTCATCCCGATCACATCGAGCGAACGGCTGTTCAAAGCGAAGGGCGTGCGGACCATCAACGTGCAGGTCGCGTCCTCCGACCTCATGGACCAGGTGACGAACGAGCTGGAAGCGGACCTGAACAAAAAATTCCGCGGGGACACGGACAGCTACCGCGTGTTTAACCAGCAGGACCTGCTCAACTCGTTCAGCAGCATATCCAATACGCTGTCGATCGCGCTTGGCGGGGTGGCGGGTATTTCGCTGCTCGTCGGCGGCATCGGCATCATGAACATCATGCTCGTATCCGTCACCGAGCGAACGCGGGAGATCGGCATCCGCAAGGCGATCGGCGCCAAGAAGCGCGACATTCTGACGCAGTTCCTGATCGAATCGATCGCCTTAAGCGGCCTCGGCGGGCTGCTCGGCATCGCCATCGGCATCGGGACCGCGCAGGCCGTCTCGAAGGCGCTGCACATGGCTGTCGTGCTGTCGGTGCCGATCATCGTGCTCGCGTTCGGGTTCTCCGTCTTCATCGGCGTCGTATTCGGGCTGTTCCCGGCCAACAAAGCATCCAATCTGAAGCCGATCGAGGCGCTGCGGTTCGAATAGTCCGGACCGCCGGCCAAATCGGCATTTCCCGAAGCCCTTTCCCGAGCCCTTTTCCGGACCTGGAAGGGGCTTCGCACTTTTTCCATATCGGGATGCGAAAATATTGCATTTACGGCGAGGGGTCTTTCCGCTACATTACTAAGGAAGAGATTCCTTCAGAAAGAGGTGGGCTTCGTTTTGAAAAAGTTTGTGTACACGCCGCCGGCCAACGGGTACCCGGAATGGAACAATAACCCGGATATTTTCCAGTTGAACCGGATGGACGCGCATGCGACGCTCGTTCCGTTCGATTCGGCCGAAGAGGCGCTGAAGGGCGACCGGGCCGCTTCGCGCAGCGTGCTGCCGCTGAACGGAACATGGAAATTCTCGTTCGCCGAGACGCCGGATAAGCGGATCGCGGATTTTTATAAAGACGATTTCGACTGCTCCGGCTGGAACGATATCGCCGTTCCCGGCCATTGGCAGCTGCAGGGCTACGACTACCCGCAATATACGAATATCCGTTACCCGTGGGAGGAATCCGAGCCGGATCTGATGCCGCCGTTTGCGCCGACGAAATACAACCCGGTCGGCTCGTATACCCGCACGTTCACGGTGCCGGACGACTGGCGGGGACAGCCGGTGCTGATCAGCTTCCAGGGCGTGGAGTCGGCTTTCTACGTCTGGGTGAACGGCGAGCTTGTCGGCTACAGCGAAGACACGTTTACGCCGGCCGAATTCGATCTGACGCCGTATTTGCGCAGCGGCGAGAACAAGCTTGCCGTCGAGGTGTACCGGTGGTGCGACGCCAGCTGGCTTGAGGACCAGGATTTCTGGCGGATGAGCGGCATTTTCCGCGACGTTTATTTGATGACGACGCCGAAGACGCACATCGCCGATTTTGCCGTCACGACCGATTTGGACGAAGCGTACCGGGACGCCGAGCTGCGCGTACGGGCGAAGGTGACGAATTATTTCGGTCAGGCGCTCGGCGGCGTAACGGTCGAAGCGCAGCTGTACGACCGCGGCAGCAGTCCGGTGCTGGCGAGCCCGCTAACGATGAAGGCGGAGCTTGGGGAGGGTGAAGCTTCAGCTGCGGTCGAAGCCGCCGCCGCCGTAGCGAATCCGCTCAAATGGAGCGCGGAGAAGCCGAATCTGTATACGCTCGTGCTCAGCCTGAAGGATCGGGAAGGCTTACTGCTGGAGACGGTCTCCTGCCGCATCGGCTTCCGAAAATTCGTGCTGAAGGACGGACTGATGCTCATCAACGGCAAACGCATCGTCTTCAAAGGCGTCAACCGGCACGAATTTTCATGCCATACCGGCCGCGCGCTCGGGTACGAGGATATGGTGAAGGACGTCAAGCTGATGAAGGCGTGCAATATTAACGCCGTCCGCACGTCCCATTATCCGAACAACCCGCTCTGGTACGACCTGTGCGACGAATACGGCTTGTACGTCATCGACGAGACGAATCTCGAGACGCACGGCAGCTGGATTTACGGCGCGAAGGAGCTCGGCCCCAAGTTCGTGCCGGCCAGCAAGCCGGAATGGACGGCGAACGTGCTGGACCGGGCGAATTCGATGCTGCAGCGCGATAAAAACCATCCCAGCGTGCTCATCTGGTCGCTCGGGAACGAGTCGTTCGGCGGCGACAACTTTATCGCGATGCACGATTTTCTGCGCGAAGCCGATCCGACACGGATCGTCCATTACGAAGGCGTTACCCTGTGGCGCGCGTCGGATGCCGCGTCGGATATCGAAAGCCGGATGTACACGCGCCCGGCGCAGGTTGAGGAGTACGCGCTTAGCAACCCCGCGAAGCCGTTCATTTTGTGCGAATACAGCCATGCGATGGGCAACTCCTGCGGCGGGCTGCATCTGTACTGGGAGCTGTTTGACAAATATCCGGTGCTGCAGGGCGGATTCATATGGGATTGGGTCGACCAGGCGATCTGGACGAAAACGGCGGATGGAGAGGGCTACATGGCATACGGCGGCGATTTCGGCGAAAAGCCGCACGACGGCAACTTCTGCGGCAACGGCCTGCTGTTCGCAGACCGATCCGTATCGCCGAAGCTGTATGAAGTGAAAAAATGCTATCAAAACATACAGCTGTCCGGCTTCGATCCGGCCAATTGCACGGTTCGGGTTCACAACCGGTTCCTGTTCACCGATCTGTCGGACTATGAGCTGCAGTGGACGGTCGCGGTCGACGGTAAGGAACAAGCCTCCGGATCGCTTGAGGCGGCGGTCACGCCGGGCGAGACGAAGGATATTGCCCTTCCGCTGCCCTCCCTCGGCAGCGTCCGCGGCGAGGCGGTGCTGACCGTCTCCTTCGTCATGAAGGAGCGGACGGAATGGGCGGAAGCCGGCCACGAAATCGCCTTCGGGCAGTTCGTGCTGCGCCCGGCCGGTCTCGCCGCGCCGGAAGCGGCCAAAGCCGAAACTGCGGCAGCAGCCGTTCGCGCCGAGGACGACGGCTCCCGGTTGAAGCTTTCGGGCAGCGGCTTTGCCGCACAATTCGATAAGGCGACGGGCGGACTCGTCTCCTTGGCAGCAGGCGGCACGGAGCTGCTGCGCGAAGCGCCGGCACCGAATTTCTGGCGGGCGTATACGGACAACGACCGCGGCAGCAGGCTCCACGAGCGGTGCGCGGTTTGGCGCTCGGCCGGCGCGGAGCGCAAGCTGGAGCGGCTGACATGGGAGACGCTGTCGGACCGCGCCGTCGTGCGTACCGTCTACACGCTTCCGGCCGCCGGCCATTCCGTTTGCGAGCTCGAATATACCGTGCGCGGAAGCGGTGAAATTGACGTTTATGTACAGCTGACGCCGGCGGAAGGATTGCCTGTAATTCCGGAATTCGGCCTTATGCTGGTGATGGACGGCGGGTTCGATACGGTGGAATGGTACGGAAAAGGACCGCATGAGTCGTATTGGGACCGGCAGAGCGGAGCCAAGCTCGGCTTATATAAGGGCAAGGTAGCCGATCAGCTGGTGCCTTATTTGCGGCCGCAGGAATGCGGGAACAAGATGGAGGTGCGCCGCGCGTCGATTACGAATGCCGCGGGAGCGGGCCTTGCGATTATCGGATCGCCGTCCTACGAGCTGAACGCCCTGCCGTATGCGCCGGCCGAACTGGAGGCGTACGATCACTTCCACCAGCTGCCGGGGAGCGATAAAACGGTTGTCCGCATCAACTGGAGGCAGATGGGCGTCGGAGGCGACGACAGCTGGGGGGCGCTGCCTGACCCGCAATATATGCTGCCGGCGAACCGCCCCTATGCGTTCCGGTTTACGCTGAACGGATTCGTATCATCTTAAAGAAGACCGCCAGCAATACGAAAAGCCACGGGAAACGGGCCGGCATTTCAGCCGGCGCCGTTTACGGGGCTTTTCTTATCGTAGCGATGGCCTCATCTTCTCATCGATTTCGATTGCGTTGAAGGTGTGCTGGATTTGACGCTTACTTGTACAACGGGTTCAATTTTATAAATCTTCTACACCGGCTGGTAATTTTTGACTCGCTGCTTTTGGCTTCGCGTACATTTTGTTGAGTATGATCGTTTGCACGATAATGAATATACCGCCAACCGCCCAATATAATGGCAGCGCGGCGGGTGCCGCAAAAGAAAATATACCCATCATGACCGGTGACAACAATCCGATGAAAGCCATTTGATTATTTTGATTTTGCTGATACTGCACGGAAACGGATTGAGACACGCGGAACTGAACGTAATACACCGCAGCGGCAATAAATGGCAAAATCATATCTGGTTTTCCCAAGCTAAACCACAGAAATTCGTGAGCTGCAATCTCTGGGGTACGACGAATGGCGTAGTAAAATGCGAGGGTGATCGGCCATTGGAGAAGCATCGGTAAACACCCCATGTTCAAGGGATTAAATTGATGCTTCTGGTAGAGCTGCATCATCTCGACTTGCTGTTGTTTTTTAGCATCCGCACTGACGTTATTCTTGTACTTCTCCTTAAGTGCGGTTAACTCCGGCTGGAGGACGGCCATCTTTTCTCTCATGACCATTTGTTTCTTGGTTTGATTCATCATGAGCGGCATGATCGCAAGTCTGATGATGAAAGTCATCAGCACGATCGATAATCCGTAGTCTCCGTGAAATGCATTGGCGAAGAATTTGATTAAGATCGAAAATGGATAAATAAAATAGTGGTTAAATATTCCTGGTGAATCGGCATTAATCGAGTGTGATTGGGATGGTGTCGAACACCCGCTGAGCACAATGATCGGAATAACCCCGATCAACATGACGAGAATGGGCTTCGCCCATTTCTGGAGCTTTTTCATCCTTGTCCTCCCTAATTGAAAGTATGGAATATCAATTTAGGGAGTCGTCTTCATCAGGTGCTTCTCTTCGTCTGGCGGTACGTATTATCCACCGCTGAATGCTGTTGGGCTGCGACAGTCTGACAGCAACAAACCAAGTTGAACCGGCTGCAGCAATTTCATGACCCCATCGTATCTCTTGTAAAGAAAAATAGGTAAATGGAAGTAACACTATGGAAGAGATGAGAGCGATCGAGAATGCCAATAGAACCAAGTCATAAAAATGCTCCAGTACAGTTCACCTCCGCATGAGCAATTAGACGGCGTCAGCCGTTCAGCACGACCTGCATCCCTTCCTCGAGCCCTTGCACGATCTCGACTCCGTCCGTCGTGCTGAGTCCGGACTCGACATCGAGTTCCTTGATCCGGCCTTTGTCCAGCACCTGGACGTAAGTGCGCCCGAGAAAATTTTTCAGCCCTGAACGGGGGATGATCAGCACGTTGTCCCGCTTCTCCACAAACAGCTTGATATCGGCGGTATCGCCGATCGGTATCGCCGGCTTCGGACCGACGAAATCGATCACGAGCGCCTTGGCGTATTTTTCCTTATCCGCCTCGCTGGCGTTTGACGGCACGGTAGCCGGCGTCTGAACCACTTTTCCTTGGTAGGTATGCTTGTCGTAAGTAATCGTAACCTCGGCGCCGGGCTTCACGGGCGCGAGCGAGTCGGGCTCGATTGTCGTATACAGCAGATGAATGCGGCTCGGATCGTCGATCGCGGCGATCGTGGACTGCGCTTCAACGGTATCGCCCGGCTTCAGGCTGGCGGCATACGTCACGAGGCCATCGGCGGGCGAATACAGCAGCGCCTGCCCGTATTGCGCTTCCAGTGAGCTGAGCACCAGATTGGCGCCGCTCAGGTCGAGCTTGGCCAGCTTTTGCGCCTCGGTATCGCCGCTCCGGAGCGTGTCCTGAAGCTCGAGCTTCTTCTGCTCGACCGTCAGCTTCTGCAGCCGGATTTGAAGCGGCAGATCGCCGGTTTCCAGCTCCGCGAGAAGATCGCCTTTTTTCACCCGGTCGCCTTCCTGCACGTTCAGCTTCTTCAGCTGGCCGCCGGCATCGGGAAAAGAAACCGAAACGCTTCGGTCGGACTCCGCCGTTGCCGTCGAGTCGATGTATCTGGCCAAATTTCCCCGCTTTACCGCCGCCGTCTCGTAGGTGTCTTCCTTCTTCTGAAAAGAGGGCGGGTCGAGCAGTTCCTCTTCCTTCGGAAGAAGCGAGCAGCCGCTTAGCAGCATGATCGCGATACCGGCCGCCGCGCACGTCCGCAGCGCTTTTCCCGTCAGGTGCAACATATTCCCTCCCATAAGCTTAAAACGAGTCTACCCTCAGGATAACGGGCCGTCCGATTCATGTCAACGTTTTCATTTCCAGATTCTAGAGCGTTTTGGGGTATCAATTAAATTTCCATAAATTGAAAATAATAGAAAAATGTATACTGTAGCTAAATCCAAGCGAAGCGTTTCAGGAGACGAGGGAACAACGAGCTTTGAGTGAAGGTGAAATCTCCCCGCGGCGTTCGATCGCGCTGCTTACGCAGATCGGGAATTCGATACTGGTCGGCTGTTCCCCGGGCTCGGCCAGCTGTACGTCGCGCGGCTGGATCTGGCGCTGTTCAATATGGTGTGGTGGTGGATTTTCGTCTGGAAATCCCGCCTGTACGATGCGGCGCTCGCCCTGCTCAACGGTGACGCAGCAGCGTCGACATCCGGCTGAACCCGCATTGGATGCAGTTTATGCCTTCCGTCTTCTCGGGGTCGGTCTATCATGCTTATTTTATCGCGAACGAGCATAACAAGCTGTTCCGGCTGGAGCAGCGGCAGTTTATGCAGGAGAGCTACCGGACGGTCCGGGTGGATAAGCTGCTCAGAATGGAGGAATAGCCATTGCTCAATCGTAGGCGCTTTTCAACATACGCTTGAGCTTGAGCACGCGCTGATATCGCTTGACAGGCTCGGGCTCGGGCCGCATTCCGTGCTGGCCGTCCCGATGGAGGCGGGCGACTCCTTTCATTCCGGCGCGCTGCTCGAGAAGCGGGACCGCAAAGCCGGGGCGTTCGAGACGGGCATGGCCTTTGCCACCGGCTTTGCGGTGGTCGGCATCAGCCGCGGCTTTCTGCTGGCGTGGGGACCGATCATCTGGGGCATCATCGCCGGCTCGTCGGGGCTTCTGCCTCGGGCTGCTGGCGTTTACGGCCTTCGCCCGGATCCGCGGAGGACGAAAGCCGGGCAGGGGAGGCAAACAGCTGCCGGAGGTTACGGTCATTGTGCGCTGCCCGGAGGACCGCAAGGAGCAGATCGCGCGGCTCCTGTGGGAGCATCAGGCGCTGACGGTCGGCATGCTGGCCGTACCCCCGCTTTCTTCGTACGATGCGATGCCGCAGCGTACGCGGGAGGCTTGACCCGCCGCAAAGCCGCGTTCAATTCGGCCTTGTCCACACCTCGAGCCGGTCTTTGCCTTCCCGTTTGGCGGCGTACAGACGGTCGTCCGCACGCTGAAACCATTCCTCCCTGGACAGGCCGGGCTCGTAGGCCGCGAGTCCGATGCTCGTCGTGATTTGCCTACCTGGCATGTCCGGAATTACGAGGCTTCGCACCGCCTCCAGGATTGCGAGGCAGTCCGCCTTCGCTTCCGCTTCCGTCTTGCCCTGCAGCATCACCGCGAATTCTTCGCCGCCGTACCGGAAGACGATATCGTCCGGGCACAGCACCGATTTTATGGCCCGTCCCATAGCGATCAGCACCTGGTCGCCGGCACGGTGACCGTATGTATCGTTGATGCTTTTGAAATTATCAATATCCAGCAGCGCGAGCTGAAAGGTCAATCCGGCAGGCACGCCGTCGACGATATAATCGGCATGCTCCTGGAACGACCGCTGGTTCAAGAGGCGCGTCAGCCCGTCCATCCGGGACAGCTGGCCGTTCAAAATATTGCGGACAAGCAGGCTCTGCTCGCGTTCGTGCGCTTCCTTAAGGCTTTCGAAGAGCGCCCGGCCCCTGCCCGTGACGATCCCGCCGATCAGCGAGGTTGCCAGCAGCGCCGCGAACGCGACGGCCGCTTCGCGACCGGTGACCGGCACGCCGCTTATTGCATTCAGCAGAAGCAGCAGCGCCGTCAGGACGAGGGACAGCAGCGTGCAGCTGAGGAGAATGCGCCGCCTGTAATAGAGGGATGAGAGCATGAGCGGCAGGCACAACAGCTCGTAGCTGTTATGCAGCCCGGGCAGCGAGACGAGCAGTGCGGTGACGATCGCCGCAGCCCAGGCGGGAACGATATCGTCGTGATTTCGCGGCGCCAGGCGGAGCGCGAGATGGCCCGCCCCCATAACGCCAAGCAAGGCGGCAGTCGGGATCAACTGATATCGCGTCAGGCTGTCGAGCCACGCGTCATTTTTCAGCAGCAGCATGATGACGTGCCCCAGCGCCGCGAAGATTTCGTAGGCCGCAATCAACCGCCAAAACATTCGAACCAGTTGACGATTCCATTCTGTGCCGTTCTCAAGATGCAGGTTCACGAATGCAGCCGGCCCTCCTTCGCAATCACGCTGTACGATTACTATAAGTGGATCAGGCCCCGTTTTCAACAGAAAAATGCGGCCCGCGAGCGCGTTTCACTAGGCTTTCCGGCGGTTCGTTCCGGCCGCTGACTCCCTTGGAATAATTTATCATATTTTAGGAAAGGGTTGGTCAATTTTGAACAAAAAGACGTACGGCGGACGAGCGGCCGGCAGGGCGTTTTCATTGGAGGGTCAAACGCACAGTCAAGACGGATGCCCCCTTCATACGATGTAACCAATCCATAATGGAAAGGAGCGCTGCAGCATGTCGTATTTGGGCGGCTGTGACTGCAAAGGCATTGGCGGTTACGGAGGATTCACGTCGGCCGGCGTCATCCTGGTTCTCTTTATTTTGCTCGTCATCATCAGCCGTTCGATTCTCTATTGAAGCGAAGCGGCGGCTTCGCGTTACCCGCAAACGCAAATCTGCGGCGAACGTCCCGGCAGCGAGCCGGCAGGCGGTCGCCGCTTTTTTGTCGCAGCCGCTGCCGGATGAGGGCATGAAAAGGCAAAAGCCCTGCGCCGGATGCTCCGTCCGTGCAAGGCTTCCGTTCCATCCGTCAGCGCCGTCCGTTCCGCTTGACCGCCTTTTTACGGGGACGGTTTGCAGCCGGACGCGGCGGATGATGCGGCTGGGGACGCGGTTTGTCGCCTGCGCTGCCCATGGACCGCGCCGGCACGTTCTGCACGGTCGCCTTCGAACCGACGAAGCTGCCGAACAGCTTGAACATCGGGGTCATCTGCTGGATAAAGCCGAATACCCGCTGAATTTTGCTCATCATCGACAGGATGCCGTCGATGCCGCCGAAGCGGTCGATCGCCGACAGCGCGCCCGAAACAGGCGAGGAAGCCGAACCGGCCGCTGAACCGGGACCGCCGGCTCCGCCTTCCGCCGGCAAAAATGCGCGTGTGTGCGCTTTTTTTTGCTGCTGCACTACGATTCACTTCCCTTTGCGATTTAGTTTCCGTCCGGTGAAAAGCGATGCGGCTTGCAGCACCGGCGCTGCAAGCCGCATCGTTTCGCTAGCCGCTTGCGGGCACGGCAATCAATAGCCGCCGATCCAGGAACGAGACACGATGACCAGCAGGATGAATAGAACGAGTATAACACCCGCGCTCGTAAATCCGCCGTAAGCTCCTCCCATGGCAAATCCCCCTTTCGTGCAACCTCATGACAATATATGACGAGCAGCCCCGATCGGTTTGGACGATCATCCCCCCATGACGAATTTGCCGGCTTAAATCGGGGGCCGGCTGCCGGGACGCCGGCGGACAAATGAAGAAGCCCGGATTTCCTCCGGCAGCCCGGGGAGGTGTGGCGGCGGTTCCGGCCTGGGCATACGATATGGAAAAGACGTAACGGAGGACCCGGGATGAATGACAATCCGAATCCATTGTTCGACTGGGGCAAGTTCATCCGGTCTTTCACCGGAGAAGAGTCGTTATTTTCGTCCCTGCACGATGACGGCAAGGTCGATGCGTATGTCGAGCAAATCGGGGAGACGGTTCGCACGGCGATGTCGAAGGCGTTTCCCGTCCGCGAGCCGGCCGTCAAGACGGCAAGCGTGTTCGAGTCCCACCGGTCCGTTTTTATCCGCTGGAAGGTTCCGAAGGATGCCGATGCGTATGCGATACGCATCCATGTCAACAGCCGGCGGGTCCGTCTGTCGAACATCAAGGGCCATCCGGATTTCTCGGTGCCGCTGCCCGTCCCGGTGACAACGAAAGGCAGCCGTGCCGGTATCCGCGGGGGAATTCTCGAGATTCGCCTGCCGAAATCGTTCAGGCGTTTGAAGGAAAAAGAAATTTTCATCCGCGACCTGTAGGCGGAGCCCAAATCCCGCATGCCGACGGCGCCGAACCCTGTCCAAACGGCCATTTCTATGAAAATCCAATCCTTTCAGCCGGAAACGCATAGATTGATAGAACAGCAGGCTGGCGGATCGCCATAAGATTGGCAAGCCTGCTCGACATCCGGGCAAGGAGGAATGGACAATGGCCGTCAGCAGAGAAAAGGCCGGCAAACTTTGCGGAAAGCGGATTTATGCGGTGAAGAAAGACGGAACGGTCGTAACGGGCAAGCTGGTCCGAATTCAGGGCAACCGGCTCGTGATCGAACAGGAAAAAGGCAAACGCGTCAAAACGAAAGCGCTGCTTCCGCTGGTGCTCTTCGATTTGCTTGCAATCGGCACGGCGCCCTATTACGGCGGCGGATATTACGGCGGATACGGACCGTACGGCGGGTATCCGGGCTTCTTCTAAAATCGCCTGCTGCCGCTGAACCGGCGGGCGCATGACGAAATGAGCCGCGCAAAAAACCTGACATCAAGTCGTCAGGTTTTTTGTCTTGCCGCCGATCGGTATATCCAAGAGAGCTCGTCCATGCGGATTTTCGGCAGGACCTTCTTTCCGGCGAGAAGCTGCCGGTCCGTTATTCGCCGCTTTCAAGCTTCGCGAAGAAGCGGCTGAGCGCGTAATAGGCGGCGCCGCGGACGGCGGACCGGTCCGCAAGCTCGGCGAACAGGATCCGCAGCTTCTCCCGGTGGTACGGCAGCGTGCGGCGCGCGACCGTCTCCCGCAGCGGCTCCCGGAGCCATCGCTCCGCCAGGCTCATCCGGTTGCCGATGATCACGACCTCCGGATTAAACACGTTGACGATGTTGGCGATGCCGACGCCGAGACATTCGCCGATCCGCGCGAGCAGTCCGGCGACCCGTTCGTCGCCGCGCTCCGCCGCCGCAAGCAGGCTCTCGAAGTCGCCGTAGCCGAGCGGCCCGGCCTGCTCCAGCAGCGCGTTCTCGGAGGCGTACAGCTCCCAGCAGCCGCGGTTGCCGCACCGGCACGGCTTGCCGTCCATTTCGATCGAGAGGTGGCCGAGCTCGCCGGAAAAGCCGGAAGCGCCCTTATAGAGCTCCTTGTTCAAAATGATGCCGGTCCCGATGCCGATCCCGACGCTGACGTAGATCTGGTTGTCGATGCCGCGGCCGGCTCCGTATTTCTGCTCGCCCTGCGCGCCGGCGTTCGCTTCGTTGTCGATGGTGACCGGCACGCCGAACCGGTCCGCGAGCAGCCGCTCCAGCTGGACGTGCGACCAGTCGAGGTTCGGCGCAAACAGGACCGCGCCTTCGCCGTTGACGATGCCCGGAACGCCGACGCCGATGCCGACCAGCCCGTAAGGGCTCGCGGGCATCTCCGCCCGCAGCGCTTCGATGCTGGCTTCGAGCTGCGGCAGGACGTCGCCTGGGCCGTGCTTGCGCAGGGCGAGCTCGCGGCTCGCGACGACTGCGCCTTCCAAATCGGTCAGCACGCCGCGGATATAGTTGACGCCGAGATCGATGCCGATCGCATAGCCGGCGTTGCCGTTGAACTGCAGCATGACGGGCTTTCGCCCGCCGCTCGATTCGCCGGGACCGTTCTCGACGACCAGATGACTGTCGATCAGGTTCTGCACAAGACTCGATACGGTCGCTTTGTTCAGCCCGGTATGCTCGGAAATTTGCGCTCTGGAAAGCGGCGCGCTGCGCAGCACCGATTCGAGCACGATGGCGGTGTTCATTTTTTTGATCATGGCGAGGTCGCCGGTCGGTTTCGGTTTCATTCCGCTTCGAAAGCTCCTGTCTGTAGGTTCGTGTCGTTTACATATACATGCCGCATCCGGAAAGGGCGGGGGCGGACGATTTTTGCGGGATAACGGTTTTTCGGCTGTGGAAGCCGATTTGCGCGAGCCGCCGCTGCCGGGGCCCGGTTCTTCTGACAGTTTACCATAAATACTTAGTTTGTTTAATAGACAAACGAAGTTTTGGTGTGATATGCTTGTGGCAGAGCGCGTGAAGAGAACGTTTTCATTTTCATGTGCCGACCAAATTTGTCTATGAATTCATATTCAAGGAGGCCGTTATTCAATGAGTTATTTCGGTTCGATCGGCAAAATTTCGTACGAAGGCAAGGGTTCCGACAATCCGCTCGCTTTCAAGCATTACAATCCGCAGGAGGTTGTGCTCGGCAAAACGATGGAGGATCACCTCCGTTTCGCCATCGCTTACTGGCACACCTTCACGGGAACCGGTACCGACCCGTTCGGCGTCGGCACGGCGGTTCGCCCCTGGGATTTCGCCAATCCGATGGATACGGCGAAAGCGCGCGTCGAAGCGAACTTCGAATTCCTTGAGAAAATCGGCGTTCCTTATTACTGCTTCCACGACCGCGACGTTGCTCCGGAAGGCAGCACGCTTCAGGAAACGAACAAAAATCTGGATGTCATCGCCGACATGCTGGAGCAAAATATGAAATCGTCCGGCAAGAAGCTGCTGTGGAACACGGCGAACATGTTCACGCATCCGCGCTGGGTGCACGGCGCGGGCACGACGAGCAACGCCGACGTCTACGCCTATGCCGGCGCGCAGCTGAAGAAAAGCCTCGAGATCGGCAAACGGCTCGGCGCGGAAAACTACGTGTTCTGGGGCGGCCGCGAAGGCTACGAAACGCTGCTCAACACCGATATGGCGCTTGAACTCGACAACCTGGCTCGCCTGTTCCATATGTGCGTCGCCTACGCGAATGAAATCGGCTTTGACGCCCAATTCCTGATCGAGCCGAAGCCTAAGGAGCCGACGAAGCACCAATACGACTTCGATGCGGCGACGACGATCGCGTTCCTGCAGAAATACGACCTGCAGAAGCATTTCAAGCTGAACCTCGAAGCGAACCATGCGACGCTTGCCGGCCACACGTTCGACCATGAAATCCGCGTGGCGGCGATCAACGGCATGCTCGGCTCGCTCGACGCGAACCAGGGCGATCTCCTGATCGGCTGGGATACCGACGAATTCCCGACCGACCTGTACGCGACGACGATGACGATGTACGAAGTGCTGCAGGCTGGCGGCATCGGCAAAGGCGGCGTCAACTTCGACGCGAAGGTGCGCCGCGCCTCGTTCGAGGACGAGGATCTGTTCCTCGCCCACATCGCCGGCATGGACAGCTACGCGTGGGGCCTGAAAGCCGCTGCGAAGCTGATCGAAAGCAAGGCGCTGTCCGGCTTCGTCGAGAACCGCTACCGCAGCTTCCGCGAAGGCATCGGCGCCGACATCGTCGCCGGCAAAGCGTCGCTCGCTTCGCTCGAGCAGTACGCGATGCAGAACAACCCGATCAAGAACGAATCCGGACGCCAGGAACGGCTTAAGGCAATCGTGAACGAAATTATTTTCAGCGTGTAAGAAGGAGGTCCTCCATCAGATGGCTTATGTGATCGGGATCGACCTCGGCACCAGCGCGGTCAAAGCGCTGCTCCTTGATAGGAGCGGCGCCGTCGCCGCCGAAGCGTCGCGCAGCTACCCGCTCTTTCACGAGCATTCCGGCTGGAGCGAGCAGCGCCCGGACGACTGGGTGGAAGGGACGATCGAGGCTCTGCAAGAGCTGACGCGGACTTCCGGCATTGCGGCCGAAGAGATTGAAGGAATCAGCTTCTCCGGCCAAATGCACGGTCTTGTGCTGCTGGACGACAAAGGAAATCCGGTACGCAACGCGATATTGTGGAACGACACCCGCACGACGGCGGAATGCCGCGTCATCGAAACGGTGCTCGGCGAGAAGCTGCTCGACATCACCCGCAATCCGGCGCTGGAGGGCTTCACCCTGCCGAAAATCTTGTGGGTGCGCAAAAACGAGCCGGCGGCGTTCGCGAAAGCGGCGCTGTTCCTGCTGCCGAAGGACTACGTCCGCTACCGGCTGACCGGCGCGCTGCATATGGATTACTCCGACGCCGCAGGTACGCTGCTGCTCGACGTGGCGGGCAAAAAGTGGAGCGCCGAGGTGCTGAACGCGTTCGGCCTGCCCGACTCGTTCTGCCCGCCGCTCATCGAGTCGCACGGGCTCGTCGGCACGCTGCTGCAAGCGCAGGCGGAGCGCACGGGTCTGTCCCCGGCGACCAAGGTATTCGCCGGCGGCGCGGACAATGCGTGCGGCGCAATCGGCGCCGGCATTTTGCAGGAAGGGCTGACGATGTGCAGCATCGGCACGTCCGGCGTCATCCTGTCCTACGAGCAGGGCAGCGCCAGGGATTACAAGGGCAAGGTGCATTTCTTCAACCACGGCAAGGAGAACGCCTTCTATGCGATGGGCGTTACGCTTGCCGCCGGCTACAGCCTCAGCTGGTTTAAAAACGCGTTCGGCAAAGGCGAATCGTACGACGAGTTTCTCGCCGGCGTCGGCGAGGTGAAGCCGGGCTCGAACGGGCTGTTGTTCACGCCGTACCTGGTCGGCGAGCGGACCCCGCATGCGGATTCCGCGATTCGCGGCAGCTTCATCGGCATTGACGGCGCGCATGAGCGCGTTCATTTCGCCCGTGCCGTCATGGAAGGCATCACGTTCTCGCTGAACGAATCGGTCGACCTGTTCCGGCAGGCCGGCAAAACGGTCGATACGATCGTTTCGATTGGCGGAGGCGCGCAGAACCCGGTCTGGCTGCAGATGCAGGCCGACATTTTCGGCGCCGACGTCGTCGCGCTGGAGAACGAGCAGGGGCCGGGCCTTGGCGCGGCGATGCTCGCTGCATACGGCTGCGGCTGGTTCGACAGCCTGGAGGCGTGCGCGGACAAGTTCGTGAAGCGCGCATCGGTGTACAAGCCGCAGCCTGCGGCCGTCGAAACGTACGCGGGGCTGTTCCGCATTTACCAGCAGGTGTACGCGCAGACGCGCGGCATGAACGAAGCGCTCAAGGCTTACCGGGGTTAACCCGCTCCCCGTGAAGGAACCGCATTGGCTGAACGATACGTATCATTCCCCGAGGGGCGACCCGCGGGGATCTTTTTTTCTCTCTGCCATCGATTGTCAGCATGAAAAATAAAGGGGATTGGCGGACGGACGTCGAATTGAAGGGATACATTTGATAAAGGGCTTTCCAGTGAAAAGGGCGGCTCACCATCCCGTGAAGCGGGGCGCCGAATCACGTCTGCGGCAGGCGCGGCCATCCGCCGTCTTCCGTCCGTACGAACGAGGAGCTTGAACATGAACAACGTACTGAGCGTCAATATCCGGAAGGCCGGCTATGAGGCGGATGCCCCCGTCATCCGCGATATCGCCTTCCAAGTGGAGGAAGGGGAGCTGGTCGGCCTGATCGGCCCGAACGGCGCCGGAAAAAGCACGACCGTCAAGTCGCTGCTCGGCATGCTGCGTCATGTCGATGGCGATATCGAGGTCGGCGGAAGCCGCAAGCGCTGGGCCTACGTCCCGGAGCAGCCGGTGCTGTACGATTATTTGACGCTGTGGGAGCATCTTCAGCTTGCCGCGTCGGCTTATGGGCTGGGCGAATCGACGTTTACCGAGCGGGCCGAGCGGCTGCTGGAGCAGTTCCGGCTGACGCACGACCGGCACCGGCTGCCGGCGGGCTTCTCGAAGGGCATGCAGCAGAAAATGATGCTGATCGTCGGCTTTATGCTCGAGCCGGACGTCTACGTCGTGGACGAGCCGTTCGTCGGCCTCGATCCGCGGGCGACCCGCGATTTTCTGGCGCTGCTGGAGACGGAGCGGCGGCGCGGAGCCGGCGTCTTGATGTCGACGCACGTGCTCGATACCGCGGAGCGCATCTGCTCGCGGATTATCCTGATCGACGGCGGCTCCGTCGTCGCCCGCGGCACGCTGGCCGAGATCCGCGAGCAGGCGGGCTGCGCGCCGGGCGCCCCGTTGACGGAATGCTTCTACGCGCTGACGTAACGCGGACCGCTATAATTGAAAGCGGATGCATGCGAGCGCACAGCGGATGCTTTCGAAACGGGTTTGACTGACGCGGTTGAGCTTCACCCGAGCATATACTTCGCAAACGAGGCAAGATTAGCTGAGATCATGTTCCACCTAAGTTTATGCTCTGCAAACGAGGGAAGATTTGCTGCGATCATGTACCACCCGAGCTAATGCCTCGCAGCACTTTCAGGAGGCCCCTATGAATGGAATACGTACGGCGGCACGCAACCCGGGAGCGGGCCGCTTGATGCAATGGACGGTGAACGGGCTGTTCCGCCGCAGGCTCGCCCGTTTCTGGACCGAGCAGTGGCGGGTCTGGCGCACGGCGCTCGATTGGACGGTTTGGCTGTATCTGATCATCCCGGGACTGTGGATCGGCGCTGCGATGTACGCCTGGCAGTGGCATCATCCGGCCGAATGGATCACGCACGTGCCGCTGATTACGATCGAACGGGCTCCGTTCGTACTCGTTTTCGCCGGCCGGCTCCGGACATTCGCCGAGGAAGCCGACGTCCTGTTTCTGCTGCAGCGAAGGGAATGGACGCGGGGACTGTATTTGCGCGGCATGCTCTATACCGCGGCTGCGCTCGCTTTCGTCACGGCGCTCGCCTACGGGCTGCTGCTGCCGTATTTGTCGGCGCTGCATCAAGTGCCGCCGGGGCGGGTCGCGCTGATGGCGCTGTTCACGGCGGAGCTCGCCTTCCTGGCGGCGGTGCAGCGCAGCCTGGTTGAGGCTCGTTACCGCGGATTCCGCCGGTATGCGGCCAAATATGGCTGCGGAATCGCGCTAGCCGTGCTTTTTGCGGCGGCGGTCGTGCCGTCCGGCCTCCCGGAGCTGCTTCCCGGCGCCGCCGCAGCGGGGCTTGCCGCCGCGCTGTGGATCGGACGGGCGAAGCTTCGCGCACGTTATACGTTCGAGAGTGACGTGCAGGCGGAGCACCGGGCGCGGCTCGCCAGCACGGAGCTGCTGCTGCGCAATGTGATTGAGCGCCGTCCGCGCATTCCGCTCGGCAAGCCGGCTGTGCTGAGGCGCTCGAAGCGGCTGTTCAAACGGTTCGACGGCGGCACGATGCTTGCGGAAGCGGCGTTAAAAACGTTCGTCCGGCGGTATGCGCTGCTGCGTATTTGGCTGCAGTATACCGCAGTCGCGGCGATCGCGGTGGCGCTGACGCCGTTTGCGCTCAAGCTGGCGCTGATCGTCGTCCTGCCCGTGCTGCTCTCCCTTTGGGCGCAGTCGCATTGGCGCAGCTTCGCCGGCGAACCGTTCATCGCCCAATTCTCTTGGACGGATGAAGACCGTAAAAGGTCGGCGGAGCTGACCCGCTTGTGGATGATTGCGCCGGGAGTGCTGCTGCTCGCCGTCATTGCCGGACTGCAGCGGTACGGCGTTTGGGGACTGCCGCTTGCCGTCCCGTCGCTGGCCGTCTGGTACGGCATCAACAAAATCATGTCCGATATTCTGCTGCTTCGGAACCATCGGGAAGGGAGGAAACCATCGTGAACGATCAATATGTGCACATTACGAATGGAGATGCCGCCGCGGAGCGGATTCGCGCAAGCGGTATTCCCGGCGAGGTGCTGCCTTGGCGGGAAAGCTGGCTTGACGGCCCGGCGGAGCCGATCTGGGAAAGACCCGACGCAACCGCCCGAAGGGCGTCCTGGCTGGAGCGGGAGCTGGGCATTCCCGCTCCGGTCTATGCGCTGCAGCGCCGGGAGCTGCTGACCGCGCTGGACCGGGCCTGGTCGGGCGAAGCCGAGATCGTGCTGTGGTTCGAATACGACCTGTTCGATCAGGCCATGCTCGCCTCGCTGCTGCATCTGCTCAGCCGCAAGGCGGAAATTCCCCGCTCCTTCGGCCGGGCCCATACACCGGCCGCCGGGCGACCGGCCGGCGCTGTAAGCGCTGCCGGTACCGGAATGCCCGGCGGCGAAGCATGCCCACGGGAGCCGGTGCCTGGCTTGTCGTGGGTGATCGCCGATTCGTTTCCCGGCGTGACGGATTTTCGCGGTCTCGGGCAGCTGACTCCCGCCCAAATCGACTCGTTATGGCCGCAGCGGACGCCCGTCCTGACCGGACAGCTTGCCGCGGGCGCGAGAGCCTGGACCGCCTTTGCTTCGCCGGACCCGTCGGCGGTCGAAGACTGGCTGGGCCGGGACGCGGCGGTGCTGCCGGTGATGGCGGAGGCGCTGCGCGTTCACCTGAAACGGCTGCCGGCGAAGGAGGACGGCCTCGGCATCGTCGAGCGCACCGTGCTCCGGCTGCTGGAGCGGTCCGGCGCCTTTACGCCCGACAAATTGTTCCAGGCCGCATCGGCCGAGCTCGCGATGCTCGGCATGGGAGATCTTACGTTCTGGGCGGAGCTGAAACGAATGGCCGGCCGGCCGGTCCCGCTGATCGAGATCGAAGGCGCGGAGCCGCTCCCGTCGTTCACGGCGCCGCATCCGGCGGACTGGTCCATGTGGCAAATCCGCGCTGCCGGCGCCGGCCTGGAGGCGCTGAAAGGAAATCCCGTCCGCCGGAAGCGGGGAGACGGCGAATTCCACGGCGGAGGTCGCTGGCTGGGCGGTTATTTCGCAGCCGATTCATTTCCGAAGCCGCCGCGGGCATGACATGTCCGGAGATGGGATATTCTAATCGGGATAGGAACATTTTAGCCCGAAAGGAAAGAACCCGCATGAATAACGAAACCGCATTATGCTTTCATTTCAACGATGCGTCGGCCGCATCGGTCGCCTCCGGTACGCTGAAGGAGCTCGGCTTCGAAGCGGTCGTGCGTCACGGCCACGATCTCCATATCCGAATGAGCGGCGACGATCTGACCTCGGCGCTGGAAATCGCCCAGGCGCACGGCGGCCGGCTGGCCGTTCCCTCCGCCGAGGGCGAGCTGACGGGCATCGCCTACGGGATGGACGGAATCCGCATCCCCGCCCATGTCGTCAACGAGGACTGGATCGCGAGCGAGGAAGGGCTGGAGCAGGACGACCCGGGGCTCCGCAACCGCGACGACGATGCCGCGGGCGAGGACGATTTTTTCCCGGACGGCGGAACCTACAATTATCTTTCCGGCGACGTCCATACGTAAGGCGTCGATAATCGCGAACGACGGCCGGGATTCCGCATACGCGGCTTTTTGGACGGCGGTTCGCCCATGCAGTCACAAAAATGACACTCCATCCGGTTTGGGATAGGAGTGTCATTTAGCTTATAATGGAAAGGAAGGGGATTTGAAGCAGCCGAAACCGTGAACCAATATAAAGGAGATGAAGCGTATGCAGGAGGCCAAATTTGCGAGCTTGCTGATCATGCCGGAGCTTGACTCCGCCGAGAAGCTGCTGCAGCCGTTCGGCATTTTGTCGGAGCTGAGAAGGAAAGGCCCGGTACGATACGATGAAGCAAGAGCTTGCTGGGTCGTGTTAGCGTACGACGAGGTGCATCGGGTGCTCAAGGACCCGAAAACGTTCTCGTCGATCCGGGGCACCGCTGCAGGGCAAAACATTTTGTTCATGGACCCTCCCCGGCATACGCAAATGCGCGATCTGGTGAACAAAGCGTTCACGCCGAGAGCCATTCAGGAGCTTGCCCCCCGGATTCAATCGATCGCGGAGGAGCTGCTGGACCGGGTCGACGGAGACGAAATGGATATGGTGCACGATTTTGCCGCGCCGCTGCCCGTCATCGTCATCGCGGAGCTGCTGGGCGCTCCGGCGGAGGACCGGGACGATTTCAAAAGGTGGTCGGACGCGCTGGTCGAAAGCGCAGAGGATCTGACGGACGAAGCGTTCCGGGCCTTGATCGAGAACCGGAAGCGGACGTTCGAGGAACTCTTCGTCTATTTCAAAAGCATTCTCGAGGTGCGCGCCGCAGTGCCGCGGAACGACCTGATCTCCGCTTTGCTTGCAGCCGAAATCGACGGGATCAAGCTGACCGAGCAGGAAATTATCAGCTTCTGCATTTTGCTGCTGGCTGCGGGCAACGAGACGACGACGAATCTCATCACGAACGGCGTGCGCATCCTGACGGAGCAGCCGGCGCTTCAGGACGAGCTTCGCCGGACGCCGGAGGCCATTCCGGGGTTCAATGAGGAAGTGCTTCGGTACTATCCGCCGGTCATCGCGATCGGCCGGGTTGCCGCTCAGGATACCGAGCTGGGCACTCACCAAATCAAGGCCGGCGAACAGGTGGTCTCTATGGTGGGGGCGGCCAACCGGGATGAGAGCAAATTCCCGGAGCCCGACCGGTTTGATATGCACCGCAAGCCGAATCCGCATCTGTCGTTCGGCTTCGGCATCCATTTCTGCCTGGGGGCGCCGCTTGCGCGGCTTGAAGCGCAAATCGCGATGCAGGCGCTTCTCCGGCGGTACAGCCGGCTCGAACGTATTCCGGACCGGCAGCTCGTTCCGATCCAAAGCGCCTTCGTTTTCGGCGTGAAGCATTATCCGGTATCGATTAACAGGTAAAGAGGCGGGCGCGGCAGCGCTTTAGGACGATCCGGATAAGCTGCCGCGCTCCGCACCAAGCTTTGCGGCGCTCATGCCGGCCGTATAACCGGTCGTAAAAGCCGCCGTAATATTGTAGCCTCCCGTATAGCCGTGGATGTCCAAAATTTCCCCGCAAAAAAACAGGCCTTCCATCAGGTTGGACTGCATCGTTTTCGGGTCGACCTCCTTCAAATGCACGCCGCCCCCGGTTACGAAAGCTTCCTCGATCGAAAGCGTGCCCGAGATTTGCGCCGGGAACGCCTTCAGCAGCGACGCCATCGCGTGCCAGGGCTGCTTGGCGATGTTCGCGAACGTCGTTTCTCCGCCGATGCCGGATTTTTTGAGCAGAATCGGGATCATGCGCTCGGGCAGCATCGCTTTCAGCACGTTTTTGACGGCTTTCTTCGGCTCGTTCGCGGCAAGCGCCAGCGCCCGGTCGAACAGCTCTTCCGCCGTCTCTCCGGGAAACAGATCGATCGTGATTTTGACGCCCGGCACGCCGAATTTCTTCTTGATCTGATGCACGAATTGGCTGCAGCGCAGGGCTGTCGGCCCGGACAATCCGAAATGGGTGAACAGCAGATCCCCTTCGTGGCGGACGGCTCTCTTGCCGCCAGGATTCCAGACCGTCACTTCAATATTCCGCAGAGACAAGCCCTGCAGTTCCTTGCTTTGGATAAAAGCATCCTTCGAGACGAGCGGCACCTCTGTCGGAAACAGCTCGGTAATCGTATGCCCCGCTTCCTCCGCCCATTTGTAGCCGTCGCCGGTCGAGCCTGTATGCGGAACGGATTTTCCTCCCGAGGCGGCGATCGCGGCGCGGCAATCGATTCTCTCGCCGGACGCAAGCTCGACGCCGGCTACGGCCCCGTTTTCATAGAGCACGCGCTTCACGGGCGCGTTCACCTTCATGACGACCCCGAGCGATTTGGCTTTCCGGATCAGCGCTTCCACAACCGTCTTCGCTTTGTCGGACACGGGAAACATGCGGCCGCGGTCCTCCTCTTTCAGGCGGATGCCGAGCTTTTCAAAGAAGTCGGCGATGTCCTTGTTGCTGAAATTGGCAAGGGCGCTGTACAGAAACCGGCCGTTCCCCGGAATATTGCGGATCAGCTCGTCCAGTTCCTTGTTGTTCGTTACGTTGCAGCGCCCGCCGCCGGAAATCGCCAGCTTCCGGCCGAGCCGGTCCCCCTTGTCGAGCAAGAGGACGCTTGCGCCGTGGATGGCGGCGGCAATGGCGGCCATCAGCCCGGAAGGGCCTCCGCCGATCACGATTACATCGTATTTTATCAATTTACCAGTCTCCTTCTCTATGCTGTAAGTTTACCCAAACACGGAATAAAACAAAAGAGTTCGGCGGCAGGCGGAGACGATGAAAACGGCTGGTATCTATTATTGTAAAATTGTAGTAACTATGTTTTAATCGGAGATAGAAAAAGTTGCTGCGCAAGGGGGGATTCGTTTTTTGTGTGGGAGCATCTTCTGCTGCAAATCATTATTGCGCTGCTGCCGACATTCCTGTTTCAGCTCTGGCACGACCGCTCGATAAAACCCGCTGCCAGCCGGGCGCGCATCGGACTGCTGTTTGGCGCATCCGTCTTCCTCAGCTCGTCTTTGTTGTCCAGCGTCGACGGCTTCAACCTCAGCTTTTGCCTCGTGCCTTTGATCATCGGTTCGCTGTATGGCGGCGGAAAGGTGATGGGGGCTCTTTTCACTGTCATTATTTTGGCAAAAACGGTTTTATTCCACAACTGGTGGGAGCTAAGCCAATCCTTTACGAAGCTGGCTGCGGTCCTTCCGTTCCTTCTGGTCTTTAGCCGCCGCTACACGGCTTCCTCCCGCCGGGACAAACATCTGTCGTTACTAGCCATTACGACCTCGATGATGATCTCGCATGCCGCTTTGCTGATCGGATACTGGCTGACGGTTCATCCGCCGCTTTCGGATATGGACGTCTGTTTTATGGCGGTACATATGCTTCTTTATTACCTGACCACATGGGTGTCGGTGTTTCTGATCGAAAATTTTTACGAAAAGCAGGCGATTTCCGGCGAGCTTCTGCGCATGTCGGACAATTACCGGATCGAGGCGCAGAAGCTGCAGCAGTTTATCGAGGAAACGCCGCTCGGCGTGCTGCTGGTCGACGAACGCGGCCGCATAACCCATATTAACGACATGGCCGTTCGCCTGTTCCCGAATTATCGGCCGCAGAACGGGAGAGCGAGTCTGATTGGACGGACCTACGATATCCTGTTCGGCGGAGCCGATGGCGGCATCCTGACGGGGGTGCTGGAGCGCGCGTTGTCCGGACAGAAGACGGAATCGGAGCTGGCGGAGCAGCAGGGGAAAATGATTTTGAAATCCGCCATCGGCATCCGCGACGCCGAATCGGGGCGGATGGCGGGCGCGGCGGTGATCCTGCACGATATAACGGAAATTACCCGGCTGCGCGCCGAGCTGGGGCGGATCGAAAGGCTGAGCCTTGTCGGGCAGATGGCGGCGAGCATTACGCACGAGATTCGCAACCCGATGGCGGTCATCCGCGGCTTCGTGCAGCTGCTCCGCGAGCGCAGCCCGGAAGGCCAGGACGAATATTTTCGCATTGTCATGGACGAGCTGGACCGCGCCAACTCGATCATTACGGACTTTTTGTCGCTTGCCCAGAACCGGGTCATCGAGAAGATGAGCTGCTCGATTCATGGCATTATCAGCGAAATCCTCCCGCTGATTTGGGCGGACGCAAATCTCCGCGGCCAGTCCGTCGAGCTGGAGCTGTCGGATGACATGCCTCCTCTTGAGCTGAACGGCAAAGAGATCAAGCAGCTGATCCTGAACCTGGCACGCAACGGCATGGAGGCGATGGAGCAGAAGGGCGTGCTTCGAATTTCCACGGCCGTCAGCGAAGATTTTGCCGAGCTGCGCGTGGCCGATACCGGCTCCGGCATCCCGAAGGAAAAGCTGAACCGGCTGTTCGAGCCGTTCTTTACGACCAAGACAGGCGGTACCGGACTGGGGCTGCCGCTATGTCTCAGCATTGTCGAACGGCATGGCGGTCATATTGCCGTCGAGTCCGAGGAAGGCAAAGGAACGACGTTCATCGTCCGGTTCCTTCGGCGCGCCGCCGAACAAGAGGCGGCGGCCGCTCTGGAATAAGCGGCGCGGCGGTCCTGCGCAGCTCCCGGTGCGCAAAGACGGCGGCTGGCCGGTCTCCGGCTCGTATGCGAAGGCAGGCGGCGGATAGCGGAATTCGCCCGGGCGCATACTAGCGTTGGAAGGAGGTGCCTGCTGTGGAAAAGAACCAAGGGCTCGGGCAGCCGGCCGGCCGGCTGCCGGCGAAGGCGGACCCCGAGGCGGAGCGCCGGCGGCACAGCGCCGCCAAACCGGAAACGCCGGCCTACGACAAAAAAACGGACGGGCCGAACCGGCCGGCCGAATAGCGCGCATCCAACCGGACAGGAGATCACGCTCGTGACGCGAAAGAACGCGACAAAGCGAACGCTGAGGAGGACGACCGCATGAACGACAACCACGACAAGCAGCCGCAGGACGCCGAGTCGACCGTTCCCGCGGAAGGCAAAGACAATCCGGAGCTCGATCCGTATGAAATCGAATTCCTTCCCGAATTCCGGGAGGGGCGCGGCCCGCGGGCGCCTTTCGTCAACAGCAAGGACGTCGTGATCGGAGACCATATGTACGACTCGCCGAATTCGCCGCTGAACAACTGGACGACCGAGACCGATCCGGAGACGATGGCCGGCGACGAATGGGTGCATCCGTTCAAGGACGTCGGATTTTTGACGGACGAGAACCGCAATTATTTCGAGAAGGGCATCGCTCCCCAGGCGGGCGTCTTCATGCACCCGGACAAAAATACGTCCTATGCCGCCGAGGAAGCGGATCCGTCCGAGGACGACAAATAGACGACAGCCTGCAGCAGCCCGGGCGGCAAGCGCTCCGGACTGCTTTTTTCTTTGCTTTCATATAATAGCGGCGGTATAATGGGAAGAAAAAACGTAGGAGTGATCACGATGTCGATGTCATTCGAACGATATATGCTGGATATGATCCAGCCGATGCGCGATGAGCTGACCCGGCTTGGAATCGAAGAGCTGCGCACGCCGGAAGAAGTGGAAGCGAAGCTGCCGGACGCGAAAGGCACCGCGCTTGTCGTCGTCAACTCCGTCTGCGGCTGTGCGGCGGGCCAATGCCGTCCGGGCGTGGCGCAGGCGCTGCAGCACGATATTACGCCGGATCACCTGTTTACCGTTTTCGCCGGTCAAGATAAGGAAGCGACCGCGAAAGCGCGGGAATATTTTGCGCCGTATCCGCCGTCGTCGCCGTCGATTGCACTGATGAAGGACGGGGAACTGGTCTATTTTATCGAGCGTCATCAAATCGAGAACCGTTCGGCCGTTGAAATTTCCGCAGACCTGACCGCCGCCTTCGACTGGTTTTGCCGTTAAGAGGTGAACGAGAATGAGCCTGCAGCAGGAAGTTATTGAGCGACTCGGCGTGAAACCGGAGATCGACCCGGAAGCCGAAGTACGCAAACGCGTCGATTTTTTGAAGGAGCATGTTCGCAAATCCGGCACGACCGGCCTTCTGATCGCCATTAGCGGCGGTATCGACAGCGCCGTCACGACGGGCCTTTGCAAGAAGGCGACCGATGAGCTGTCGGCCGAAACGGGCCGGGAATATATGACGCTGGGCGTTTTCCAGCCGTACGGCGAACAGGCGGATATTGCCGACAGCTATGCGGTCGCGGAAGCTTTCAACCTGAAGTACCGGGTGGAAACGAATATCGAGGAAGCGGTGAACGAAATCGCCCTCGAGGTCGAGCACGGCTTCAAGTCGATCGGGATGCCGAGGCACTTGAGCCGCGGCGGGAAAGGCAACGTCAAGGCCCGTACCCGGATGGTCATGCAGTATGCGCTGGCGTTCGACCTGAACCTGCTGGTCGTCGGCACGGACCACGCGTCGGAAGCGATCACCGGCTTTTTCACGAAGTGGGGCGACGGCGCAGTCGACATTACGCCGCTCAGCACGCTGAACAAACGTCAGGTCCGCCTGCTCGCCTCCCATCTCGGCGTGCCGAAGAGCGTGCTGGATAAGGCGCCGACCGCCGGTCTTTGGGAAGGGCAAACCGATGAAGGCGAGCTCGGCATCACCTATGACGCCAACAGCGATTATCTCGAGGGTAAGGCGATCGACGACGAAGCGCGCGAGAAGCTGGAAAAGCAGTATTTGAAAACGTATCATAAACGGGACCCGATTCCCGGCATTTGATTCGGCAAAGAAAAGTGATCGCCCTCGTCCGCGCGTGAAGAATGCGCGCCAGCGAGGGCGATTTTGCGGGGATGGTGTGACGTATGATTACCGGTATCGGACACGACATCGCGTCGCTTGCGCGGATCGGCAGGATGCTGGAGAGCGGCATCGGCGAGCGCTTCATGCAGCGCATTCTGACCGGGGCGGAACGGGAGCTGGCTGCGGCTTGCAGCGGGGCGCGCCTCGCCGAATTCGTCGGCGGGCGGTTCGCGGCGAAGGAAGCCGTCTCGAAGGCGCTGGGCTGCGGCATCGGCGGCCGACTGGGCTTTGCCGATATTGACATCGGCCGGGACCCGCTCGGCAAGCCGCAGTGCCGTTTGTCCGCGCAGGCATGGGCGCGGCTCGGACTATCTGAGGCGCATACGGCCATCCATCTGTCGATTACGCATGAAGCGTCGCTTGCGTCGGCTTTCGCCGTCATCGAACGCGTATAACCCATTCGGGCGGGCACGCCCGTCGAGAGGAGGAAGCATGACCCAGCCTTTTATTCGCAATCATCAATGGAATGTCATGAAACAGCAGGCATCGTTCATCCAGAATACGTGGCGGACCGTCACCGATCCGGTGATCGGCAATGCGGTTGCCGTGGAAGCGTCGCTTAAGGTGGCGCGGCTGTTCGAACGCGAGCCGGAGGAGCGGCGCAGGCTGATCGAGCCGTTTGCGGCCCTGAAAACCGAGGATGAATTTTCATCCTTTTTCGACGGCTTGAAGCCGTATATCGTACGTTTACCTCCGGTCACCGAGAAGCAGCTGCAGCGGCTGTTTCCGAAGGCGCGGAGGCTGCCGGTGCCGGATGCGGCCGCGTCGCAGCACGGCGCATTGACGTACCGGAGCTGGCTGGATATCGCGACGAACAAGTGGTATCTCATCTACGAGCTGCACGGCGAAGCGGTCGGCATCGAAGGAAGAAGCACCCCGGCCCCGAAAAAGAACATATGCACGTTTTGCGGCGGCTTCGGCGAGGTGACGTTCGTCTCGGCGGTAACCCGGGCGAAATCGTCGATTTCACCGGATTATTACAAATCGGTCGGTCACTATATTTGCGCCAGCGAAGAAGCTTGCAATCTGCGCATTACGGACGTCGGCAGCCTGGAGCGGTTTATCGGCGCCGTGCTGGCGCACGCTTGAGCTTCCGGCCGCGGCCGGATACCGTTTTCACCTTTTGCCTAAACTGGAATGCAACGTGACTAAAGGCAAAAATGCTGAAACGGAAGGGGGCTTGGCGGCGATGCTTGGTTCTGCGGATCGTGACGGTTTCAAGGGGGGAAAACGGTTTTCGGCCGGGCAGCCGGTGCCGGCTGACGGGCTGTACGACGATATCTGGGGAAGCCGTCTGCCTCTGGTGAGAGGGGACCGGTTTCCGTGCGACCCGGTGATGGGCCGCTCGAAGTGGAGGTATGCCGGACCGCTGCTCGCGGAGCCGGCGTCCGGCCGGCTCCGCGCGGGAGCAGACCCGGGCCGTGTTTGATAATTGAAGCGTCTTCCGGCTACGTATGTAAGCGTTTCCCTGGTGAGCTATTTCTTTGCCGCCAGCCAGGTTGCCAGCTTGTCGATTTCGTCCGCGCTGAGCCGGCTGCCGAATGCGGGCATGCCGCCGCCGCCGTCGCGGATTTGCGCCGCAATCTGCTCTTTCGTCATCCGCGCGCCGACCTTTTGCAGATTCGTCGCCTCCCCCATGCGGCCCTGAAGAGCGGTGCCGTGACAGGAAATGCAGTTGTTTTTTTCGAAAATGGCGACCGTGTCGGCCGGCCCTTCCAGGCTTTTGGACGAGGACCCGGAGCAGCCTGCGACCGCCGTCAGCACGATGAAGCCCGCCGCGGCTAACCCGATCGCCGATTTAGCCGATTTATTCATCCGTCTTGTCCGATTGTTCACGAATCGTTTCAACTCCCTGCAGTGGTAAATAACGCCAAACGCTCACGTTTCAAGTATATTCGCATTTTAGGGGCGGAGCAACTCGCGCGGGTTGCGATACCTTTTTTGCCCGATCGCACGTATAATGATAGGTATAACATCTTAGGGCATACATGACGTGGGAGCAAGCGATGAAACTTACCGGCAGAATGATTCTTCACAATCAATTCCGG